>DASREU010000304.1:0-42428 GCA_035651935.1 Myxococcales bacterium
GGCGACGACCAGGAGTGCTGGTCCTCCACTGCGGACGAGAGCGGAAACGTCGCCTTCGAGGTCCACGGCTCGGACACGGATGCGGTCCTCGATGCGCCGCGAACTTCGCAGGTGACCGTGCACTGGTTCCTGTTCCGCCCCGACGGGAGCAGGATCGCGGACGCGCCCGTCACCTACGGCCTGTTCCCCCAGGGAAGCGGGTTCCACGGCGCATACTGGCTTGGCGGGCCGGGGATCGAAGTTCTGCGGAACCTGTCTGCCGATGGGCAAATTCACGACGACGAAAAGGAGGCGTTCGGTTCCGACGAGTCGCCGGCGCTCATGGGCCGCGGGTGGCGCGAGGGCGTCGTGACCGCCGGCGTCTCGGTGAGTCCGACCGGCGCTTCGCCTTCAGGCGTGCTCACGTTCACGCGGTTCGATGGAGCCGGCAACCAGCAGATCCGGACCGCTAGGACCATCCCCATCCCTGGCGCGGTCGTCGGCATCGCAGAAGCCGGCGCGTTTGCCCGTCCGACTGCGGCCTTCCTCATGCCGCGCGACGCGGGGGGCAAGTGGTCGGGAGATCTCTACGTCTACTGGACCGATCTCGATCCGGCCCCGAGCGGCAGCCGGCCATGGGACGAGAAGCTGCTCGCTTCCGGAGTCGACCCGGCGAGCTTCATCGCACATCCCTTGCTCGACGGCACCCTGGCGGTCCGCATCAACGGCGTCTGGGCCGTGCTCAAGGAATACGACGCGACGCTCGGTCCCGCGCCCGCGTGGCTCGCCAGCCATCCCGGCCACGATTTCACCATCGTGCGTGGCGAACGGGCGTATGCGCTGATGCAGAGCGGACGAAACTCGATGGATCTCGTCTCGAAGCAGGGGAGCTCGTGCGGAACCGTGACCTTCCCCGGCGTGGGCGGCGTCACCTCCGGCGCGGATGGAACCGTGATCGGCGCGTCGGGTGCGGGCGGCTGCACGAAAAAGTGGTGGTCCGGCCTTCTGCGGTAACCGTCGCGGTCATCGCTGTGCGTACGAGCCATCGCTGAAGCGCGGATCGCCTACACCGACGGAAGCGCGCTTACCTGCGATCGCGGAAACGTCGGACGGTTTCGCGACGGTGACGATCCGCGCTGCTAGGGTACGCGGCATGGCAGACATCGTGGAAGCTCTCCGTGCAGAGATGCATGATGCTCTCGACGCGCTCGACGCGGCGAAGAAGGCGTACGAAGCGGGGACGGGATCGCTCGCGGCGCTGAACCTCGCGACCGAGAAGACCTACGAAGCGACCGACAGGTACTTCGACGCCATGCGCGGCGACGTCCCTGAACGGAAATCGGCGTAACCAGCAGCGCCTCGCAGACGAGGGCCCGACCGCGAAGCCCGAAGCGGGTCAGGGCAGGCGGTACGTGACCGACGCCGAGATCGGCAGGATCCGCGACCCGGATTTCGCCGACATCTGGAAATAGACCACGTACGCATACCGGGTCGCGTCGACCTTCCGCAGGTCGATGCTCTCCGTCGACTCGATGCGCACCTGCCCGGAGGCGCCCGAGCTGGTCACGGACGCGAGCGGCCGATCGTCGGAGCGGTAGAGGAATGCCGCGGTATCGACCACCGGATCGTCGTCGAGGAACACGTACGACATCGCGGTGACGATGGCGCCGTCCGGCAGCGCGATCGGAGCGACGAGATAGTCGTCCTCGCCGCTGGTCTGGAACCGCCCCACTCCGCCCGGCAGCACGGCCACCTCCGTCACCGCCGAGGACAGCCGCGGCCACGCGCCGATCGCGGCGACGGAGATGACCCCGTGCGGCAGTTGCTGGCAGCGCACCGTGCCGTCCGCGGCGATGATGCGGATGGCCGATCCCGGCGCGCAGGTTCCGGTGATGCGCGCCTGCTTGGCGGCGATCGCCTCCGCGTTCCGGACGATCTCCTCGGAGTGCGTCTCGAGCGCCCTTCCCACCTCCTGGGGCATCCGCTCCATGGAGACGCGGCCGCTCGCGATCTGCGCGGCATCGATCACCGGCGCGTGAGGCGCCGCGAGCGTCGAGGTGGCGACCTGCGGTTGCGGGTCGTCGCGGCGGACCACGAACAGCGTTGCGCCGACCGCCAACGCCGCGACCAGCGCGCCAGAGAGGACGAGCTTCACTCCACGGCTTCTAGCATGGCATCCGGGGTGCGAAGAATCGCGTCCGCCGGCGGAGCTTCCCGCCGGCTCGCGCCGTCAGGGCGTGACGGTCAACGTGCCGTTCTGCACCCGGGCGCCATGGATCGAGCAGAAGTAGGGGAAGGTGCCCGGCGTCGTGAACGTCATCGGCGACGAGTAGCCGCCTCCGGGCACGGCGAGCTCGGCAAAGGCGGACGGCGTGGAGCTCGACGTCACCGTGTGCGTCATGCCATCCGTCGACCTCCACTGCACGGTGGTGCCCGCAGCGACGGTGGTGTGGACGCCGGTCGCGCCCACCTGCCACGGGATCACCGTCGCACCTGGAGCGGCGGCACTCGATCCGCCGGCGCCGGCGTAGCCTCCGCAAGCCGAAGCCAGCACGGCGGCAAGGAGGAGGAAGAGAGCGGGACGGAAGGAGCGTTTCGTTCGTTGAGCCATGGCCGGGAGATTTCACCAGCCCCGGCTTTATTCCGAAGCCGCTGCCGGGCGCGCGATGACTGCGTCCGCCGCGAATTATTCCCGCCGGAATCTCGCGAGCGCGGCCGGGTCTCCCTTGCTGAACCTGAACCAGGAGACGGACCATGAATCGCGGAACGATGAAGCTGTTGGCGGCGGGCTTGACGGCGCTGTGCGCGTGCGCGGGCATGAGCCGCGAGGCGAAACGGGAATCGATCGAGCGGCTCGACGAGCGCGGCGTCAGCGCACCTTTCCTCGACGTCGAAGCGGGGCGCGCCCTGCAGTTCGTCAATGCCGACGCGCGGCCGCACCAGATCTACTCCAACGACTGCGGCGAGCTGTCGTCCGCCGTCCTGAACCCCGGCGCGACCTACGCCGCGCGGATCCGGGGGGGAGCGAAACTGTGCCACTTCCAGGATCTGCTCGCGCCGCTCGAGAGCGATTACGCCGGCGTCGTCCAGGTGCACGAAGAGCCGAATCCGCCGAATTCCAGCGAACCGTCGTTCGCGTTCTGATGGTCCGCCTGGGAGGATGAGCCTCTCAGGCGCCGATCCGGATCAGCTCCAGGAGCGGCTCATCCTCCGGTCTCGGGACCGCGAGGTCGACGACGCAGTCGAGCATCCATTCGTCGCGCGGAGGATCTCCGGCCGGAGCGCTCTCCAGCTCCGCGTCGGTCGCTCCGGCGGCCCGCGCCATCGACTCGACGGCGCCTTCGCCCCGCGCCGGGGCGAGCAGCTTCTGCTGGGCCCGGAAACGCTTCGCCCCGTCCGGCAGCAGGACGCTCCGGTCGGGGCGGCGCGCACGCGGGGTGGTGTCGAGAGCGCCGAGCGCGGCGAGGCAGGGCGCCAGCTCCGCTTCCAGCTCCTCCGCCGTCCACGCCGCGTCCGCGGACGGCGCACGCAGTCCCGCGATGGCGGCGCCGAAATCGCGCCGCGCGAGCGCGAGCAGCAGCCGGTGCAGCTCGGTACGCACACGCGCCTTGAGCGCGCGTGGATCCCGCAAGAGCGCGTCGCTGTCGCGCGGGCGCGCAGCGAGCGCTTCGCGATGCGCCTGGGCGGCCGCGAGCCTGCGCGCCTTGTCCTCCGCCGACGCGGCGGGATCGAGCAGCGCCTCCCACTCGTCGAGCAGGCTCGAGTCGGCGCTGCGCACGGTGGCGCGGAGGAACGCCAGCAGATCGTCCAGCCCCTCGTCGCGCGCATCTTCCGGGACGGTCTGGAGCAGCGTCTTGTACGCGTCGTTGAGATAGCGCAGCAGCACGCCTTCGCTGCGCTGCAGGCCGTAGTCGCGGATGTATTCGTGGAACGAGCTGCCGCGCTCGAACAGCTCGCGCGCCACGCTCTTCGGCCGCACGTCCTCGGCGCCGACCCAGGGATGCTTGTCCGCGAAGGCGTTGAACGTGTCGTAGACGAGCTCGCGCAGCGGCTTCGGCCACTCGACCTTCTCCAGCTGCTCCATCCGGTCGGCATAGTCGACGCCTTGCGCCTTCAGCTCCGCCACCTTCTCGCCCTTCGCCCTGTCGAGCTGCGCCCAGAGCACCGGCATGGGGTTCTCCAGAATCGACTCGACGAGAGTGAGCACGTCGAGGGCGTACGCTTCCGCCGCAGGGTCGAGCCGTGGAAGCGTGTCCAGGAGCCAGAGGGAGAGCGTGTGGTGGATGGAGAAGTCGGATTGCAGGTGCTCCGACACTTTCAGATGCGGCGAGAGGTACTCGTTCCCGCGGACCAGCTCGACGAGCCCCGCCGCGCGCAGGCGCCTGCACGAAGCCGCCGCCGCGCGCAGGTGGATCCGCCTGTTGCCCTCGTTCCCATGCGAGCGGCGGACCATCAGGACGAGCCGCGCGTATCCCTGCGGGCCGGCGGTGTCGCGCGCCGAGGTCTGCGCCTCCGCCTGCAGCAGGTACAGGAGCATGCCGTGGGTCACCTGGAAGCGCGACTCCAGCGGCTCGGGCGGCCTGCTGCAGAGCCGATCGAACGTCGCGCGGTCCCAGTGGACGTAGCCTCTCGCCGGCGGGGTCTTCTTCACCACCTTCTTGCCGGCCTGCTTCTTCTGCTCGAGCTTGAGGTTCTCGATCACGTGCTCCGGCGCCTGCGCCACCACATACCCGCGCTCGTCGAACCCCTTGCGCCCGGCGCGCCCCGCCACCTGGAGGAAGTCGCGCACCGTGAGCAGCGCGGTCTTCTCTCCGTCGAACTTGCAAAGCTGGGTGAAGAGCACGGTCCGGATGGGGATGTTCACCCCCACGCCCAGCGTATCCGTCCCGCTCACCACCTTGAGCAACCCCTGCTGCGCCAGCTTCTCCACCAGCAGCCGGTAGCGCGGCAGGAGCCCCGCGTGGTGGAGCCCGATGCCGTGCTGCAGGAACCGCTGCAGCTCCTTGCCGTACGGAGTGTCGAATCGGGCGCCCAGCTCGCGCAGCACCTCCTTCAGGCGCAGCTTCTCGTCCTTCGAGGAGAAATCGGCGGACATCAGATCCTGCGCCCGCTCCGCCGCCGCCCGCTGCGAGAAGTTGACCAGGTACACGGGCGCGCGGTCCAGCGCGACCAGCTTCTCGAGCGTCTCGTGCAGCGGCGTCTCCGCGTAGGTCATCTCCAGCGGCACCGGCCGTTGCGCGGACGTCACCCGGGCCACTTCGCGGCCCGTCACTTCCGAGAGGTTCTTCTCGATCGCCGCGGTATCCCCCAGCGTCGCGCTCATCAGCAGGAACTGCGTCTTCTCCAGCAGCAGCAACGGCACCTGCCAGGCGGCGCCGCGCTCGCGATCGGCGTAGTAGTGGAACTCGTCCATCACCACGCAGTCGGCGCGGAGCTTCGCGTCGCGCAGCACCAGATTCGCCAGCACTTCGGCGGTGCAGACGAGCACCGGCGCCTCGCGGTTGATCGCGGCATCCCCGGTGATCATTCCGACGCTGCGCGCGCCGAAGGCGTCGCAGAGCGCGAAGAACTTCTCGTTCACCAGCGCCTTGATCGGGCAGGTGTAGACGGAGATCTGCCCGCGGCACATCGCCTGGAAATGGAGGAAGGTCGCCACCAGCGACTTGCCCGAGCCCGTCGGCGTGGAGAGGACGAGATGCCTGCCCGCGAGCAGCTCGAGCAGCGACTCCTCCTGGTGCGGATAGAGCGTGAGGCCCTGCGCGGCGACCCAGTCGGTGAACCGGGAGAGCACGACGTCGTCGGGCAGCGCCTCTCCGGGCCGCTGAAGCGATGCGTCGAGCGCGGGAGGCGCGGGGCTCACCCGGGCGATCTACCAGAGGCGGAGGGTGCGTGCGGCACACTCCTGCTCATACCTCGTGCCCGATGGAGGGCTGCGCTACGGTGATCGCGTCGAGAGAGGACGCGCACATGAAAAGATTCGCGGTCTTCGTCCTGCTCTGCCTCCTCGGCGCCGCGGTGCCGGTCGGAATCGAAGCCTGGCGCTGGCGCGAGAGAAAGCTCGCCGACGACGTGCGGACGCGGGAGCAAAGCGCCGCCGAGAACACGGCGGCGGGACGGCTGGGCCTGAAGACGCTCCCGCTGCCTGCGCACCCTCTCGAACGGCGCGCAGCGGTCGACGAAGCGCTGCGGCTGCAGCCCGATCGCAGGTTCCTGCTCGCGGCCCGCGAGCTGTCGGGCGCCGAGGTCGCCACCCGATTCGAGGAGGGCACCTGGATCCTCTCCGCCGGCGAACGCGACTTCGGGCACGTCTCGGAGCTGCCCGACTTTCCCGAGCTGATGAAGGCGCTCGCGCCGCTCGCCGGAAAGTGGGTCGACGTGGCAAAGGTCACCGGGAAAGCTCCGCGGATCGCCGCGGTGCGAGGGCACAAGGAAGCGTTCACGGCAATCCGCGAAGCGCAGGCGCGATGGTCCCGCGGCGACCATGGCGCCGCGGTCCTGCACGATGCCGCTTCGGCGGCCGCGGCGCTCATCCTCCAGCTGCCGCGCGCGTTCGACGCGGACGACCGCCTCGACGCGCACGCCATCGCCCTCTGCGCCGCCGACGCGGCGGCTGGATCCGATACTCGCGGCGAGCAGGCGGTGCTCGCGCTCGCCCTGGGTTACGCCGGCGCGGCTCGCGCGCTGGCGCCGTCCGGGGAGGAGCCCGCCCTCCATGCCTTCGCGACGCTCGATCGCCGGAAGCTGGCCGAGGTCGCGCGCAGGAAGGACGCGAGCGCAGGCGAGCGCCACCTCCTCCTTCGCTGGCTGATGGAGGATGCGGACGACCGGGCGGTGCTCCGCTTCATCGCCGCCGCGCACGACGGCGAGCACCTCTCCGTTCCCGCCGTCGGGCAGCTCCTCGCGAGCACCGATCTCCAGGTGATGGCGGCCGCGAGCGACGCCCTGCCGGCGCTCGCCTTGGCCGAGCTGGAAGGCGTGCGCGCCACGGCTCCGGACGACGTCGAGCTGGTGCAGATGCTGATGGAGGGGCGGAACTCCGCGTTCCAGAACCTGACGAACAACGAGGATCCGCGCGCGCGGCTGGCGGCGGATCTCCGCCAGGCGGACAGCTCCGGCGAGGGGCCGATCTGGCGCGGCGCGGATACCAGCGCCTGGTATGCGGCGGCGACGGCAGCGGCCCTCCTCGGATCCGCGCGATCCGGATTTGTGCTCCGCAACGACGCAACCGCTCTCGCCGACGAGATCGCCACCTGGCCAGTCCCTGCCGCCGCGCAGCTGCAGCGCTGGCTGAAGGCGAGGATCGCCGTCGACCGCGGAACGACGGATGACGCCTGGGACGTCCTGGCGAACGCGAAGCTCCCGGGCGGCCGGGCCGTCGCGGAGTTCCTCGACGCGATGGCGAAGCAGGCGGAACCGCCGGATCCGAGGATCGTCGAAGCCGTCCGCATCGCGCGCCGGCAATTCGATTCCCGTCCCCTCGCCCGCCTGATCTGGGCCGAGGTGCTCCGGAGGCAGGAGCGGGATCTCGACCGCTCCGCCCACCTGGTCGCGAGCGTCGTCGACGACGCGCCGGGCGCCTATCCCACCGACGAGGTCGCGCTGGCCAGACAGCGCGGCCAGATCGATCGCCTCGAGCGGCTCGCCGCGGACGACAGGCTTCCCTTCCCCGCGCGCGTCGAGGCGGCCGGAGCGCTCGCTGACAGCGGGCCGAAGCCGGAGGCGGAGCGCGCGCTCCGGCGGCTCGGCCGCGAGCGTCCGGCGGATGTGGAGCTCCAGGAGCGGCTGATCCGGTTCCTGCGCGACGCGGGGCGGCCGGCAGACGCGCTTGCCGTGGGTGTCGCGCTGGTGCGCACGTTCGGAGAGGACGACTCGTACGTCGTCGCCCGCGCCCGCTGCGCAGCGGCGCTCCAGCTCGACGCGATGGGGCGCCACGAGGACGCCCTGGCGATGGTCGAGCGCGGTCTTCCGACGGAGGCGGTTTGCGCGTACCGGATCGCGACCGTGCAGCTCGCGCATCTCGGCCGGAAGGAAGACGCGGAAGGTCTGCTGCTCGCGTTCCTCTCCCGCCATCCGCGCCCGGAGACCGCCGCCACCGTGGCGGAGGTGCGCTGGCGCGGCCACGACGATGCGGGCGCTGCGGACATCCTCGCGCACTCGCCCGCTCCTCTCGCGCGCAGGGACTTCCGCGAGGTCGGGGAACGGTTCGCGGCGGCGTTCCGCAGCCGGCCCGCGCCCGACGTGAAACGCGCGCTGGAGGCGCTCCTCCACGCCGGGATCGATCCGCAGCCGCTCGTCGAGCTCGGATCTTCCCTGGCGCGAGCCGGCGCCGCGGCGCAGGCGTTCGAGGTGTACGCGCTCCTCAGCCAGAAGCTCCCCGCGGACAAGTACCCGGCGGTCCCGCTGCGGGCGTGGAGCGCCCTGCGCGCGGTGAAAGGCTCCGCAGCCGCGGAGTCGTGGTTCCGCAAGCAGCTTGGCGCGGACGCTTCGGCGGTCGAGGGCGCGCTCGCGACGTCCGCCTACGGCGACGATCTCGACGAGGCGCTCTGGGAGCTGTTCCCGAAGAAGCCCCTCGACCCCGCGTTCGCCGATCGCCTCGCTCTTCTGCGGGCCGCCTCGCTGGTCCGCCGCGGCGAGAAAGGTGCGCGCCGCGACGCGGTGCTCGCGCAGGTCTCCGATCCCTTGTCCGCGTGGAAAGCGAGGCTTGCGCGGTCGATCGGGCTTTCGGGCATGCAGGCGAGCTGGGACGTGCTGCTCGCGCGGTACGTGCTCGGCGAAGGCGGCGAAGGCGATCTCGCGGGCGACGCGACGAAGGGATCGAGGCCCTGCGAGGCGCCGTACTACTTCGGCCTTCGCGCCGCGGCGGAGTCGCGCCCGCGCGACGCCGCAAGCTGGTATCGCGTGGCGCTGGAATGCCGCAAGCCCGATCAGCCCGAATTCATCTGGGCATATCGGGCGGCGGCGAACGTTCCCCAGGATCTCTCGCCTTCCCGGAAAGAGCTCCAGGCGGTGCGCTGATCCTCTGATCCATCCGGGATCCTCGATGGCGCACGCCGCGGAGCTCAGTTCAGCGGCAGCTCCACCACGAATGCCGCCCCGCCCGCCGGCCTGCCGTCGACGCGAATCCGTCCGCCGTGGGCCTCGACGATCTGCCTGGAGATGTGCAGGCCGAGGCCGAGGCCGCTCACCTCGTGCGACCCCGCGCCCCGCTCGAACCTGCCGAAGACGCGCTCCCGATCCTCGGGTGCGATGCCGCGCCCTTCGTCGCTGACCACCAGCACCGCCTCGCCGTCGCGCCGCGCGGTGACGACGTGGATCGGCTTCCCGGGGGCGTACTTCATCGCGTTGGTGATCAGGTTGGTGATCACCTGCTCGAGGCGGTACGCGTCCCAGGTGCCGACGACATCCGGCGAAAGCTCCCTGCGCACGGGGGAACCGACCGCGACGAGCTGCGGGTGGAATCGATCGAGCACGTCGTTGACCAGGGCGGTGAGATCGGCCGGCGCCCGCTCCAGTGCAAGCTTCCCGGCGTTGATGCGAGAGATGTCCAGCATGTCTTCGACCAGCCGCGCGAGCCGGTTCGCCTGCTTGATGAGCTTGTCCGGATCGGGAGTGGAGAGGCCGCGCTGCGCCATCTGGATCTGCAGCCGCAGCGAGGTGAGCGGGGTCTTCAGCTCGTGCGAGGCGATGCCGAGGAACTCGTCGCGCGCGCGCACCGCCGTCTGCAGCTCCGCCGCCAGCGATTCCGAGCGCCGGCGCGCGGTCGCCTCGGCGGTGAGGTCGTAGGCGAAGACGAGGATCCCGCTGACGCCTCCGCCGCCGGACCTCAGCGGCACGTAGCTCAGGTCGATCAGGAGGTCCCGATCGTTCAGCCGGAGCGGCATCTCCTTGCCGACGAACGTCTCGCCGCTCTGGTAGACGCGGTCGAGGATCGGCAGGTACGTGTCGAGCACCTCGGGGCCGAACAGCTCCCGCACCGTCTTCCCGGTCACCTCCCGACCGACCATCGCCACGTACGAAGGGTTCGCCAGGACGAATCGGTGAGAAGGCCCGGCGAGGATGCAGAGCGGCGCAGGCGTCTGCATGAAGAAGTCGTAGAGGTTCTGCCGCTCGCGCTCGGCGTCCAGCCGCGCGATCCGCTCCTGTCCTGCGGCGAGATTCGCGGAGATCTCCCGCGCCATGGCCTCGAGGAACTCGCGGTAGGCGGAGTCGAGTCGAAGCCGTGGACTGATTCCGACGACGAGCGCGCCGCGCGTCGCCTCGCCGGCGGAACGCCGGATCGGCAGCGCCAGCGCCGTCCGGGTCGGGTCGCCCCAGACGCCGGCGTGCGGCGCGCCGAGCAACTCCGCGACGTCTTCGATCGATTCCGCCCTGTTCCCGGCGAACGCGCGGCGAAGGGCCTCGGGCACACCGGGAGGGTCGTGGGCCAGCCCCGAGCGGGCGGAGAGCACCAGCCGCTGCTCCGGCTCGTTCCAGAGATAGACGAGAGAGAACGGAACGTCGAGAGCGTTCGCCTTCAGCGCTTCCGAGACGGCGGGCGCCGGATGCGTGTCGGGAGCGAGCCGCCGCAGGGTCGCCATCCGGCGAGCGGCGAGGACCTCCGAAGTCCTCTCGACGACAGGCTGGAGGAACCCGGCGATCGCGCCGGTGTCGTCGCGGAGCGGGCTGAACGTGAAAGTGAAGTACGTCTCCTCTTCGAACCCGTGCCGCGTCAAGGTGAACGGCGCGTTGACCACCTCGAGCACTTCGCCGCGCAGCACGCGCTCCATCCAGGGGTGGATGGTGGGATAGGTGTCCGGCCAGCACTCGGCGTACGGGGCCCCGAGGAATCGCGGATGCCGGGGGCCCATGATCGTCGCGTACCCGGCATTGTAGAGCTGCAGGTGGTCCGGGCCCCAGAAGATGATCGCCGGCGTGGGCAGCGCGAGGATCATCCTCGCGTAGCTGCGCAGGCTGAGCGGCCACGATGCGAAGGGCCCGAGCGGCGTCCGCTCCCAGGGGTGCGAGAGGAAGAGCCGCTCGAAATCGCCATCGGTGGTGGAGAACCGCGGCTGCGGCGCAGGACTGGAAGCAGGAGTGGTCATGCAGACTGGGCGCGCACTGTAGTGCGCGAGCGGCCTCGCGCACCGCGAATCGCTCGCGCGTGTGCGGCGCCGAACGCGAGCGCCCGCCCGGCCGTCGTTCGGGCAGCCGGCGGTCGGCGACCCGCCACCGCCCGTCCGCTCGCCCGCCGATTCCGCGATCCGTGCGGATTCGGACGACGCCGCGGCGATCGCTGATTAGCCTTGGAGGTCCGTGGACCGGCAGCCCGCGACCATCCTCATCGTCGATGATCGCGAGGCGAATCTCCTCGCGCTCGAAGCCGTGCTCGAGCCGCTGAACGAACGGCTGGTGAAAGCACGCTCCGGCCGCGAGGCGCTGCGCTTCCTTCTCCAGGAGGACTGCGCGCTGATCCTCCTCGACGTGCAGATGCCCGAGCTCGACGGATTCGAGACGGCAGCGCTGATCCGGGAGCGCGAGCGCACGCGTTACACGCCGATCATCTTCGTCACCGCCATCCGCCGCGAGGAAGAGCACATCATCAAGGGATACGCGAACGGCGCCGTCGATTACATCGTCAAGCCGTTCGCCGCGGAGACGATGCTGGGGAAGGTCCGCTTCCTCATCGACCAGTACCGCCGCGAGCAGCAGATCCTGCAGGAGCTGTCGGCGCAGAAGATCGCGCGCGAGGAGCTGGAGCGGCTGGAGAAGAAAGCCCGCGCGGAAGCCGACGCGCACCGGGAGCACCTCTACGCGTTGTTCATGAAAGCGCCCGCCGCCATCGCCATCGTCCGCGGGCCGAAGCAGGAGTTCGTCCTCGCCAATCCGCAATTCGAGCACCTGGTCGGGCAGATGAATCTCGTCGGGCGCGCGGGCCGCGAGGCGATCCCGGCGCCGGCGGCGGGTCCGACCTGGGACATCCTCGAGCAGGTCCATGCGACGGGCGATCCGTTCCTGGGCAACGAGTACCCCGCCCTCTGGGGCCTGGGGGACGAGAACGATCGCTTCTTCAATTTCGTCGCGCAGCCGATGAAGGGGACCAGCGGCGAGATGGAGAACGTGATGATCCACGCCGTGGAGGTCACCGACTCCGTCCGGGCGCGCCGCAAGACCGAGGCGCTGGCGCGGCAGCTGCTGGAGACGGACCGGAGCAAGGACGAGTTCCTCGCCATCCTCGGCCACGAGCTGCGCAATCCGCTGGCGCCCATCCTCACCGCGCTGCACGTGATGCGCCTTCGCTCCACCGACCCGGCGGCGGAGCGCGAGCGCGCGGTCATCGAACGCCAGGTGACGCACCTTTCCCGGCTGGTCGACGACCTGCTCGACGTCTCGCGGGCGACGATGGGCAAGATCGATCTGCGGCGCGAGCGCCTCGACCTCGCCACGGCGGTGGCGCGCGCGGTCGAGATCGCCCGGCCGCTGATCGAGTCCAGGCGCCATCACCTCAAGGTCGAGGTGCCGGTCGGGGCGCTGTTCGTGGAAGGCGACCTGGTCCGGCTGGCGCAGGTGATCGCGAACCTGCTCCAGAACGCGGCCAAGTACACCGAGCCCGGCGGGCACATCGAGGTCGACGGCCGGCGCGAGAGCGGCGAGATGATCATCCGGGTGCGCGACGACGGCCACGGAATCCCGCCCGAGCGGCTGGCGTCGATGTTCGAGCTGTTCGTCCAGGGGGACGAGATCGGGGACCGTTCGCAGGGCGGGCTCGGGATCGGTCTGACGCTGGTCCGGAGCCTCGTGCAATTGCACGGCGGCAGCGTGGATGCCTTCAGCGAAGGCCCGGGACACGGAAGCTCGTTCGTGATCCGGCTCCCTGCTTCCGCCCGCGACGCGCCCCGGCCGGATGCGCCCGCGCCTGCGCATCCGCCTGCGCAGCACGAGCGCCGCCGCGTCCTGGTGGTGGACGACGACGTCGACGCTGCCGAGATGCTCTCGCAAGCGCTTCACGCTGCCGGTCACGAAGTCCGCCACGAGCACGACGGCGCCTCGGCCCTGGTGGCGGCTGCGCAGTTCCAGCCCGAGGTGGTGCTGCTCGACCTCGGCTTGCCCGGGATGGACGGGCTGGAAGTGGCTCGGCGGATGCGGGCGTATCCGGAGCTGGCCGACGTCCGCATCGTGGCGCTCACAGGCTTCGGCGCGGGCGCCGACCGGAGCAGGAGCGTGGCCGTGGGGATCGAGAGCCACCTGGTGAAGCCGGTCGCGATCGAGACCGTGATCGCCGCCATCGCCGCGCCGGGCGCGGATCACCGCAGCTAATCCCGGGAGCGCGACCGGTGCGCCGCGAGGATCGCCGCGGCCGACCGCTGCACGTCATCTCCGGTCGTGCTCCAGTTGCACACCGAGATCCGCATCAGCGCGCGGCCGCGCCAGACCGTCCCGGAGAGCCAGCAGGTCCCGTCGCGCTGCACCCGCGCGATCACTTCCCGCGTCCAGGCGTCGCCTCCCTCCGCCGTCGCCGAGGGAGGCTCGAACCGGACCAGCACCTGGTTCAGCACCACCTCGTTCACCACGCGCACGCCGGGTGCGGCGGAGAGGATTCGCGCGAAGAGCCGGGCATGCTCACAAGAGCGGCCGATCAGATCGGCGAGGCCGCTCCGCCCCAGCGAGCGGAGCGCCGCATAGATGGCGAATCCGCGGGCGCGCCGCGAGAACTCCGGCGTCCATTCGTAGTTGTCGCGGTTCGCGTCGGAAGGCTGCAGGTACGATGCGGCGCGCGCCATGGCGGCGCGGTGCGCCGCGGTGTCGCGCACGAAGGCGAGGCCGCTGTCGTACGGCACGTTCAGCCACTTGTGGGCATCGGTCGCCCAGGAGTCGGCCTGTTCGACGCTCGCGACCAGGTGCCGCGTGGCCGGATTCGCCGCCGCCCAGAGACCAAACGCTCCGTCCACGTGGACCCAGGCGCCGTGCTCGCGCGCGAGGCGCGTCACTTCCGGCAGCGGGTCGAACGCGCCGGTGTTCACGTTGCCGGCCTGTGCGCAGATGATCAGCGCCTTCCCGCGCTGGCTCCGCAGCCCGTCGCGGAGGGCGTCGGGCTGCATCCGCCCCTGCGCGTCGCTTGCGACCTTCACCACCGAGGCGTCGCCGAGCCCGAGCAGGCGCAAGGCGCCGTAGACCGTGATGTGGGCTTCGTCGCCGGCGAGCACCGCGACTTCCGGAGCGCCGATCAGTCCGCGTGCCGCGACGTCCCACCCCGCCCGCGCGAGCACCGACTGGCGCGCGGCGGCGAGACAGGTGGTGTTCGCCATCTGCCCGCCGGTGACGAAGCCCATCCCCGTCCCCGGAGGAAGCCCGAGCAGGCCGGTGAGCCACTCGAGCACGATCTCCTCGACCACCGAGGCCGCCGGGGAGAGCACGAAGAGCCCTGCGTTCTGGTCCCAGGCCGTCGTCAGCCAGTCGGCCCCGACCGCGGCAGGGACACTGCCGCCGACCACGAAGCCGAAGAATCGCGGGCCTGCGGTGGCGACGATCCCCGGCTCGGCGTCGCGCGCGAGGCGCTCGACCACCTGCGCCGCGGCCTCGCCGGACTCGGGCAGCGGCCCACCCAGCGTCGCGCGCAGCGCTGCCGCATCGAGCTTTGCTCCGACGGGCCGGTCCGCAACTCCGGAAAGAAAGCGCGCCGCCGCAGCGTACGCCGCATCGAGAGCCGCCTTGTCCATGGACCGATGCTAGCGCGGACGCTCGGGGCGCGCAGCACGGCAAGTGGAGGGCCGGGGCGTGCTAGCTTCGCGCCTCGCCCCGGAGGATCGATGACCTTGCTCTGCGCCCTGCTCCTCGCGGCTTCCGCCGCCGCCGGTCCGGACACGCTGCGGACGCTCGCGCGCGACTACTACGCGTGGCGCGACCGCAACGACCCGGTCGGGAGCAGCGATCAGGGGCTCCACACCTGGGACGACCAGCTGTCGGATCGCTCGATGCCGAAGATCCTCGAGCGGCGCCGGCACGTCCAGCGGCTGCTCGCGCAGGTGCGGTCGCTGCGGACCGAGGGGTGGAGCAAGGACGATCTGGTCGACGCCGCGGTCTTCCGGGCGGAGCTGGAGCGAATCGCGCTGGAGGACGGCGTGCTCCGCTTCGAGGAGACGAATCCTCAACTGTATGTCGGCGAGTGCAGCTCCGCGATCTTCTCGCTGCTGAAGAAGAAGTATGCGCCGGCGAGGACGCGCGCGCTCGCGGCGACGTCGCGGCTGCGGAAGATGCCGGCGTTCCTCGAAGAGGCGAAGAAGAATCTGAAGCGCCCGATCGGACTCTACGCCCGGCTCGCCGCGGCGTCGGCCCGCGGCGGAGACGAGCTGTACACCTCGAGCCTGATGACGCTCGCGGACGAGCTCGAGCCCGCCGAGAAGCAGGCGCTGGTGGAAGCGCGCGACGCGGCGCTCTCGGCCCTGCACGGGTTCGCGGCCTGGCTGGATCAGGGTCTGCCGAGGAGCGCTCCGTTCGTTCCCATGGGCCGCGCGAGGTACGAGCAGTTCCTGCACCGCGCGCTGCTGCTCCCGCTCGACGCCGAAGAGGTGGAGATGCTGGGGAAGGCGGAGCTGAACCGGTACCGCGGCCTCGAGTCGCTGCTCGACGACCCGTCGCTCGCCTCGCCGGATCCCGCTCGCGCGAAGACGATTCCGGCGGACCAGCAGGCGTTTCTCGCCGCGTACCAGAGCCGGGAGAAGGAGATGATCGACTTCCTCCGCCAGAAGCGCCTGGTCACGCTGCCGCAGTACCTCGGCCCCTTCACCATCCGGCAGCTTCCGGAGGCGTTCAAGCCGACTTCGCCCGGCGGCTTCATGAACCCGCCCGGGATCTACGACCAGGATCCGGAGGGCTTCTACTTCATCCCCCTCTACGACCCGAAGAGCCAGAACTTCTACATCCGCGCGGCGATCGAGGACCCGCGGCCGATCCTCGGGCACGAAGGGATTCCCGGGCACTTCCTCCAGCTCTCCATCGCCAATCACCTGCGGGACGAGATCCGGCGCCAGCACCAGGACGGCGTCTTCGTCGAGGGCTGGGCGCTCTACACCGAGGAGATGCTCAGCCGGCAGGGGCTCTATCCGGAGGGGTCGGCCGCCCAGGCACAGGTGTTGCGGCTCTCGCGGTATCGCGCGGCGCGCATCGGGGTGGACGTGAACCTGCACACGGGGAAATGGTCGTTCGGGGAAGCGGTGCGGTACTTCATGGAGGCGGGCGGACTGGATCGCGAGGCCGCGGAAGGCGAAGCGGCGGGCGCCGCGTCCAGCCCGCTGCAGAAGATCGGGTATCTCACCGGCAAGTGGCAGATCCTCGGCCTGCTCGGGCGGTACCGGGATCGGAAGGGCGGCGACTTCCGCCTGGGCGCCTTCCACGACGAGCTGATCTCCTACGGGAGCCTGCCGGTCTCCGTGATCGAGTGGTTGATGCTCGACGACCGGCGCGCGCTCGACGCGGCGCTCCGGTAACGACGGCCGTTCACCCCCGTCAGCGGCGCAACTGGTCCTCGCGCTTCGCCCAGCGCGCGCGGGCTTTCGCGCGCTCTCCTTCGCGGGTGCGCACGGCCGTGTGAGCGCTGAGAGAGCGGAGGAGGCGCGCCGTGCTCTTCGCGATCTCGTCGATCGCTTCCTCGAAGGCGGGCACGTCGACGGCGGGCGGCTTGGCGAGCCCGCTCACTTTCCGGACGTACTGCAGCGCAGCGGCCCGGATCTCTTCGCGGGTGGTGGGCGGCTCGAAATTATAGAGGACGCGGATGTTCCGGCACATGCCGGCATCTTCTCACGAGGGCACGGAGCGCGGTGGCTCTCCCGATGTCGGACCCCCCTGTCATGCTCGCGTGACAGGAGGAAGCAATGAAGACCACCATCCGGATCTCCGCGCTCGATGCCGCCCTGGTGCTCCGCGCCGACGGGACGCTGGAAAGCTGGCTCCCGCACATCCACGGCGACCCGCCGGCGAATGCGTTGGCGGCGAGCGCGCTGATGTGCGCCTGGTCCGACCACCGCATCTTCTCGATGATCACGGCCGCGATGCGCGAGGCGGGGCAGGACTCCGCGCATCCTCCTTCCGACCAGTTGACCTGATCTTCGGACTCCTGTTACTCCCGCGCGCTCGCACGCCGGCTCGTCCTGCGGACGGGCGCAGCCCGGCTCGAACGTCCAGGGAGGGAACGCACCGATGGGAAAGCGCGCACTGAAGATCGCCCTGCTCGGGCTGCTCGCCGGCGTCGCACCGGCGGATGTGCGCGGCGCCAGCGGCACATCGGCGATCGCCGCGGCATCGCTGCGGGGATCGCCCACGGTCGTGACGCTCATCACGGGCGATCGCGTCGCGCTCAGCTATACCGCCGATGCGCGCCCTGTCGTCGCCTTCAACCCTCCGGGCGGTCCGCAGGCGGGCGGCGGATTCCAGACGCTCGTGGCCGGTGGCCACGTCTACGTCATCCCGATGGATGCGGCCGGCTACCTCGGAGCGCCGCTCGACCTCAGCCTCTTCGACGTGACCGCGCTCGCCGCGGCCGGACCCGCTTCGATGCCTCTGGCCCTCGACATCGCCGCATCGAGCGGAACCGCCGCGGCCACGGCCTTGCCCGGCATCGCCATCAGCGCTGGCGGAACGGCGCTCCAGCCGAGAAGCGAAGCGGTGCGGTTCGGCCGCGCACTCTCCGCAGATGTGCGCGCGCGCAAGCAGGGCGCCCCATCCAGCCTCTTCGCCGGCATCGACCGGATCGCCATCGCCGGTACGGCGCGCAGCGCGACCCCGGGCAGCCTGGTCCCGGCCGGACAGCCCGCGGGGAAGCTGTACACCCTGACCGTCAAGGGCTTCGATCAGAACGGTCAGAAGGTCTTCGGCAACTTCGGGACCGTCTACAACGTCGACGACGGAAACACGTTCCTGGCCGCGCAGGCGTTCTTCAACGGCACGTTCTCCTACAGCGTACCGGCGGGCAACTACCAGGTCACCGCGCTGATCGCCACGGCGACGAGCCCTACAGAGGCCTCGTTTGCCTTCGTCACCTCGCCGCAGGTCGCCGTGAAGAGCAGCACCACGGTCGTGCTCGAGGCGCGCAAGACGAGCCGCGTAGGCGTCACCGCGCTGGATCCCACCCTGCCGGTGATCGCCGAGATGACCCTCCAGCGCGACCCGGCGCAAGGGCCCAACTTCGCCAACTCGTTCACGAGCTTCGGCCCGACGCCGATGTATGCCTCGCCCACGCAGGCAGTCACGGTCGGCCAGCAATACTTCTACCCGTACTTCCGCCTCGGCGATGCTGCCGGCGCCCTCGATCGGTACGTCTACGACCTGCAATTCGAATACATCGGCGCCATTCCCGGCAATCTCTCGCCGACGGTCGGCCGCGGCGATCTGGCCACCATCGATGCGCGGTATCACAGCAGCACGCCGGGCCGTGGCGAGCTCGACGGACGGCTCGCGCTCGCGCCCTGGCAGGCGGGCGCCGGTTTCACCCCCACGAAGTTGGCCGCCCCGCTCACGCGGACCGAGTACGTGTTGCCGCAACCCGACGCGCGCTGGCTCCAGGTCGTGATCACGAATGAGCAGGAGTTCGCCGGATTCGCCACCGACGACTGGCGCGCGCCCGTCCCGGGCGAGCACCGGGTCGCCGACTGGACGGCGCAGCCGGAGCCGCCAGGAATCGAGCAGCAGGGCCCGGACGTGGCGCAGTCCTGCCCCGTATGCCGCTCGGGGGACACGCTGAGCACGACGTTGTTCCCTTACGTGGATCCGGCAGGTCACCGCACCACCTCCGATCCTGGGGTCGTTACCGAGCTTTCGCTCTACATGGACGGCACGCTGCTGGACCGGCAGGAGTCGGGCGGCGCGCAGTTCGCCCTCAACTCCGCCCCCGCGACGTACCAGCTGGTGATGGACGTGTCGCGCGACGCCGCGTGGTGGCCGACCAGCACGCGGACCCACACCGTCTGGACGTTCGCCTCCTCCGAGCGCACCCCCGATCCGCTGCCGCCCGGCTGGACCTGCGGCGGCAAGGGAGGAGGAGGCGGCGGCGGAAAGGGCGCGACCACCGACGGAAAGGGCGGCGGCGGAGGAGGTGGTGGGGGCACCGGCGACGGCTGCAGCTTCGAGCCGTTCCTGTTCGCGAGCTACGACACGCACGCCGGTCCCGACGACGTCGTGCCGGCCGGCCGCGATGCGCTCGTCGACGTGACGGTGCGGCGCCAGGACTTCGCTCCGCGCGCCGCCATCGAGACGCTCACGTTCGCCGTCTCCTTCGACGACGGCGCGTCGTGGGCAGAAGCGGTGGTTGCCGCTCTCGGCGATGGCCGGTTCCAGGCGACGTATCCGCGGCCGGCCCTCGACGCCACCACCGGCTTTGCATCGTTCCGGATCGAAGCGACCGACGCCGCGGGCAGCAAGCTCGAGCAGACGATCACGCGCGCGTACCCGCTGAGTGTCCTGCCGCCGGCAGGCACCGGCGGCGGCGGCGGCGGCCGTGCTCCCTTGCGGGCGTGCACGGCCCCGGTGATCGCGCCGTTCGTCCAGTGCATGGCGCGGATGGCCCCGGGGGCCGACGTCGGGACGGCGGCGCCGGAGCGCGGCTATGGTCCCGCGGACATCGCGAGCGCATACCGCTTGCCGGCAGGCGCCGGCGCGGGCCGGACGGTGGCGATCGTCGACGCGTACGACAACCCGAACGCCGAGGCGGATCTCGCCGCATACCGCGCCGCCTTCGGGCTCCCGCCCTGCACCACGGCGAACGGCTGCTTCCGCAAGGTGAACCAGCACGGCGCCGAAGGGCCGCTGCCGGCGCCGGATCCCGGCTGGGGGCTGGAGATCTCGCTCGACCTCGATGCGGTGTCCGCCACTTGTCCGCAGTGCCGGATCCTGCTCGTGGAGGCCGATACGCCGTCGATCGTCGACCTCGGGCCGGCGGTCGATACGGCGGTCGCGCTGGGGGCCGACGCGGTCTCGAACAGCTATGGGAGCCGCGGCGAGTTTTCCGGCCAGCAGTACTTCGAGCGCTACTACAAGCACAGCGGCGTCGCCATCACGGTCTCGTCCGGCGATTACGGCTACGGCAACGGCCTGATCCTCACCGGCGGCGTCAGCTATCCGGGCTCGTCCGAGTTCGTCACCTCCGTGGGCGGCACCACCTTGGTGCGCGACGGCAGCCAGCGGGGGTGGACGGAGACGGCCTGGGCCGGATCGACGAGCGGCTGCTCCGCGTACATCCACAAGCCGGGATGGCAGAAGGACCGGCTGTGCGACAAGCGCAGCGTCGCCGACGTCGCCGCGGTCGCCGACCCGCAGACCGGCCTCGCGGTCTACGACACCTTCGGCTTCGACGGATGGCTCGTCGTCGGCGGCACCAGCCTCAGCTCTCCGATCATCGCCAGCGTGTACGCGATGGCCGGGAACACTTCCACCGTGCGATACGGCGTCGGTCCCTATCGGGCCGATTCCGCCGCCCTGTTCGACGTGGTGGGAGGGAGCAACGGCGTCTGCGGGACCACCTACCTCTGCACCGGTGTCCCGGGGTACGACGGCCCCACCGGGCTGGGAACGCCCAACGGGCTCGGCGGCTTCTAAGGCCGATCCCGGCTCCCAGGCCCCTTGCACGACGGTTCCCTTCCCGCGGCCACGGCGGAAGATCTCTCCGGCCGCCACCGCGAGATCGCGGGAACAGATGGTAAAGAACACGCAGCGGTCCCCGCCGCAGCGTCCGTCGAAGGCGGCCTCGGGCCACGTCGTCGAGGTGATCCGTGAAGGTGGTGGTTGCGCCCGACTCGTACAAAGGGAGCCTCTCGGCGCTTGCCGTCGCCGAGGCGATCGAGCGGGGCGTTCGCGCGGTCTTTCCCGCGGCCGAGGTCGTCAAGGTGCCCATCGCGGACGGGGGCGAGGGAACCGTCGATGCTCTCGTCGTCGCCACCTCTGGGCGCACGATGGAGACCACGGTGCACGGGCCGCTCGGTGAATCCGTGGCGGCGCGCTGGGGGGTGCTCGGCGGCGGCACCACGGCGGTGATCGAGATGGCGGCGGCGTCCGGCCTGCCTCTGGTGCCTCCGGGCAAGCGCGACCCCCGCGTCACCAGCACCCGCGGGACCGGAGAGCTGCTGCGGGCGGCCCTCGACGCCGGGCTGCGCCATCTGGTGATCGGGATCGGCGGGAGCGCCACGAACGATGGGGGCGCCGGGCTGGCGCGCGCGCTCGGAGCGCGGTTCCTCGACGCCTCTGGCCGCGAGCTGCCCGACGGCGGCGCCGCGCTCGCCCGGCTCGCGCGGATCGAGCTCGAGGGGCTCGACCCGCGTCTCGGCGAAGCGACGATCCTCGTCGCCTGCGACGTGGACAATCCGCTCACCGGGCCCCGTGGCGCGTCGGCGGTGTACGGCCCGCAGAAGGGAGCGACGCCTTCGAGGGTCCGCGAGCTCGACGCCGCCCTCGCGCGGTACGGCGACATCGCGCGCGCAGCGACCGGCCGCGACGTCGCCGCGCTCCCCGGCGCCGGAGCTGCCGGCGGCCTCGGCGCCGGGCTCCTCTACTTCACGCCGGCGCAGCTGAGGCCCGGGGTGGAGATCGTCCTCGAGATCACCGGCTTCGACGCGCGGGTGCGCGACGCGGACCTGGTGATCACCGGCGAAGGCCGCACCGACTTCCAGACGGCGATGGGCAAGGCGCCGGTCGGAGTGGCGGCCGCGGCCAGGCGCCACGGCGTGCCGGTGATCTGCCTCTCGGGCGGACTGGGCGAAGGCGCCGACGACGTGCTGGCGAAAGGGATCGATGCCCTCGCCAGCACCACTCCCGCGCCGATGACGCTGGAGGAGGCGATCGCCCGCGGCGCCGCCCTGGTGGAAGCGGCGGCGGCGCGCGCGTGCCGGCTGATCAAGGTCGGCGCCGAGCGGCTGCACGGCGTTTCCTCCGAATGATGAGAAGATAGCGCCCGGTGATCGAGCTCATCCTCAAGGTGGCGCGCGCCTACGGCGCCCTCGGCCTGATCACCCAGGCCGTGATCGTGGCCGCAATCGCGATCGCCACCACCGCTCTCGGCGTCGCGATGGTGGTCTGGATGCCGGCCGACTACTTCCACGCTGGAGCGGCCAGTCCACCGGCCTGGTGGCGGCGCCACCCGGTGCTGCTCGGCGCAGGGCTGCTGGTGAAGAACAGCCTCGGCGCGCTGTTCGTCATCGCGGGAGCGGTGATGGCGTTGCCGCTCGTACCCGGACCGGGGCTGCTGTTCATGCTCCTCGGCTTCAGCGTGCTCGATTTTCCTGGCAAGCGCAGCGTGGAGCGGCGGCTCCTGGGAGTGCAGACCGTGCTGCGCTCGCTCAACGCGATCCGCACGCGCTTCAGGCGGCCGCCGCTTCTGCTCGAGGCGCCCGACGCGCGCGACGCGCCCTCGCCGCCTCCCTGAAACGTGGTCCCGCCGGGCTCAGTTGCCGGGGGCCGTGCTCGTCCTCGCGACACACCGGCCCGCCTCGCACGCAGGCGCGACGGTCCCTGACGGCGGGCGGCACAAGGGCTCCGGGCACCTTTGTGGCTTTCCGGCGCAGCCCGCCCGCGCCTCCAGCTCGCCGGCGCGCTTGAGGGTGACGGCGCGCGGAGCGCAAAGCATGGGACAGCAGGCTCCGGGCGCTACGTTGGTGAGCCCGCAGTCCGCATCGGTCGCGCAAGGCGCATCGTCGGCCGCGCCGGCATCCGCCACCGGCGCGCCACGATCCGCGACCGCCGGGTCGACGTCGGCGACCTTCGCGGCGGCGTCGGTGCGCGCTGCCCGGTCCGGCGCGCCGCCGTCGCGGGCGGAAGCGCAGGCGAAGAAGAAGATGGCGAGAAGCTCCCGTGCATTCACGAGGCAAGCATGCGGCCTCGGCAGGCGCGGCGTCAAAGGGGCATGCGAGCATCGGCGGATTTTTCCGCGCGCGCTGAACGGGTCTGCGAATGGCGCGCGATCCGGCGGCGCACCGCGTGACCGGGCGCGCATTGACCTGCGATCCGGACGCAGCGTAGGCGCTTCGTCTGCGGCAGGCTGTCGCAGACAAACGGACCGATCGACCCGGAGGAACACATGTCGAAGTGGGCACCGGATTCACGCGAAGCAGATAGCTGGTTCAGCGACGAGCAGCTGGAGAAATTGACGCCGGCCGATGCGGTCGACGACGGGCTTCGTTCTCCGATCCCCACCCAGATGGTCTCCAACGGCGAGTACATGCCGGAGCCGCAGACCGCGCAGCAGAAGAAGGTGGAGGCGCGGATCAAGGAGCTGGCGGACGCGGCCTCGAAGAAGCTGGGGATCAGCCGGCGCTCGTTCATGACCTCGTCCGGCGGGACGGCGGCGTCGTTCATCGCCATGAACGAGGTGTTCGGGAAGTTCTTCAAGGTCGACAAGGAGGAGATGTTCGAGCCCGAGGCGTACGCGGCGAACTCGACGCCGAAGAACCTCTTCGTCCTCGACGACCAGCTGCACATCATCCGCTCCAGCCAGGGCGGTCCGGGCAGCACGCTGCGCGACTGGGCCCGCGGGCGCCACCAGGCCGCGAACCCGCTGGACCTCCCGGATGAGCTCGGCGGAGTGAACACGCCGTGGAACCCGGCGATGGTCACCGATCCGAACAACAAGTCGAGCTGGCACCTGCCGAACTTCATCAAGTGGGTCTTCCTCGACAGCCAGGTGACGGTGGGCCTGCTCACCAACAACAACAGCGCCGCCCTCCCCGACGGGTCCGGCGGATCGCGGCCGCCGAAGAACGTCTTCGAGTCGGAGGCGGCGGAAGGCCTGACGGCCGAGCAGACGATGGCGGCCCGCAACTTCATCAACCGGGTCTCCGGCTCGCGCCGTGCGCTCGGCCACGGGCAGCTCTACACCGGCGTGGGGAACCTCGACTACATGCGGTACCAGGTCGAGGAGCTGAAGCCCGACGTATGGAAGGGCTACAACATCGCCACCGCCGCGAAGGTCGACTTCGACCCGAACAGCGACATGCGGCGCTGGCGGCTCGACGACGAGAAGGTGGCGTACCCGACGTACGAGCTGATCGACAGCTATGCCACCCCGGAGAAGATGAAGGAGTATCCCGGCTTCCGCACCCTCTGCGTGCACAAGGGACTCTCCACCACCGCCGGCCGGGTTCCCGAGCTCGGCCACCCGATGGACATCCCGAAGGCGGCCACGGACTACCCGCAGTTCAACTTCGCCATCTACCACTCCTGCATCCGCCCCGGATTCTGGGTGGCCGACGCGCTCACCGACATCAGGTCGGGCCGGCTGCGCAATGGCCCGAACGAGTTCGACGTGGGAGTGGGCCTCTCCGACGGCGTCCCTGACATCCTCTGGAGCACCGAGTTCGCCTTCATCGCCAGGCCGTTCAGGAACGTCTACGCGGAGATCGGAACCACCTTCGCCTCCTGCGTCATCACCTTCCCGACCGTCTGCGCGCACCTGCTCGGGCAGTGGATGAAGTACATGGGCGAGGACCGGATCCTCTTCGGATCCGACTCGGTCCACTACGGGTCGCCGCAGTGGCAGATCGACGCGCTCTGGCGGTTCGAGATCCCGGACGAGATCCGCAGGCGATGGAACTACCCGGAGCTGACGCAGGCGGCGAAGCGGAAGATCCTCGGACAGAACTCGGCGAGGCTGTACGGCCTCTCGCCCGCCGCGGAGCCCTCGCCGCACGGCCTCTACAAGCCGGTTCCGCAGGATTACCAGCTCTCGCTGGCGGCGGATTCCGAGACGCGGCGGATCATGGAGTTCTCTCCGACGTGGACGCCGTGCTTCGTGCCGGGCGGGACCAACACCTGCCCCACCAACCCGTTCTCGCAGGACGGGATCGCGAAGATGAAGAAGATGTACGCCGAAGCGGGTGGACGCCCGGACAACATCCGCCGCGGATGGCTGCGCACGCGCCTCTGACAGGGGGCCTTCAGTGAAAGGCGAGGCGGGCGGGTTCCACACCGCCCGCCTCTTTCATTCTTCTTCCAGCCGCAGGGCCGCGCAGCCGGCGCGCATGGCGTCGAGGCGCACGAGCAGTCTCCGCCGCAGCTCGCCGCCGGCGTGCTCCGCGGTCAGCTCGACAGCCCGCTCCTCCACCTTCACGGCCTCGTCGCAGCGCGAGGATCCGGCCAGCGCGCTGGCCAGCGTGTCGAGCACCGCGGCGCGGCCGGGAGCGAGGCGCACGGCTTTCTCCGCGACGGCGAGGGCGTCGGACGGGCGGCCGTGTGTCAGGTCGTGCCAGGCGAGCGCGTTGAGGACGGTGGCATTGTCGGGAGCGAGCTTCGCCGCTCGCGCCAGCGCGCCCCGCCGCTCGTCGGGCTGCTGCGCTCCCACGGCAAACGCGAGCAGCATCTGGGCGCGGAAGTCGCCGGGCCGCGCAGCGGCTGCCGCACGGATCCGCTCGAGCGAAGGGGCTGCGTTACCGCCCTCCGGCAACGCGAGCAGGACGGCGAGCGCGAGCGGCTGCGCCGGATCCTCCCGCAGCGCCTCGTCCGCCGCAGCGCGCGCTTCGGCGAGGTGTGCGCGGGCGCGCGGCAGTCCCGGAGAGAGGAAGAACAGCTCCGCGCGGAGCGCCGCGACCTCGGCGGTGGGCACCGCGCGCAGGTGCACGTCCGCCGTCGCGGAAGAGATCCGCACTTGCGTCGTGCGGATCTTCTCCTCACCGCGTGCGAGCACGCTGCGGTAGCGCGCGGCCTGCGCCGCGAGATCGGAGCGGTCGAGACCGGGAAACGCGGCCGCGAACGCCGCTTGCGCGTCCTCGTGGTTCGCGAGCCGCGCGATGTATGCGTCGAGCTGCGCGCGGTACTCGTTCGCCAGGTAGAAGACGAGCAGCCACGCCGCGCTCTGGAACTCGTATCCCTCCTGTCCGCCGAGAAGCACCGCGTCGCGCGTGGGCATCGAGAGCACCCGGGCGAAGTCGACTGCGGGGTGGACGCGAAGATACTCGAGCCGCTCCTCGCTGGGCTCGCCGACGACGTACCGGCCCCCGGCATCGAGGCGCAACGTCTCCAGGTAGCAGGCCAGCCCTTCGAAGAACCAGCGCGGGCTGCGCGGCAGGAACGACCCGTGCTGCGCGTGCGCGAGCTCGTGCTTGAGCACGACGTCGCCGGCGGCGGCATCCTCGGCGGTGAGGATGAGGAACGGCTCGCCGAACAATCCGGTCGGCTGATAGAAGGCGCTCATCGCGGGGTTGGCGAACGCGCGCAGCCGCGCGGAGGAGGCGAGCTGCACCACCTGGAGCCGTCCCCCCGCGGGCGCAGCGCCGCGCCAGGATCCCGCGAGCAACGCAGCCCGGATCTCCTCCATCCGTCCGATCGCGGCGCGCGCGGCGGGCTCGGCCAGCTCCGTGAGCAGCGAGAAATGTTCGCTCTGCAGCTCGAGAAAGCCGCTGCGCGCCGGCGGCTTCTGCGCCTGCGCGCATGCGCAGGCCAGGGCGAGGGCGCAGGGGAAGCCGGACCGCATGCGCTGTTTCTACGCCGAAGCGGCGCCTGCCGGAACGCCGGATCTGTCGCCGGTCCCGGTCAGCAGGGCGCGGGCGGCGTCGACCGCTTCGCGAGTGCCCGCGAGCGCGAGGACGTCGTCGACCTGCAGCTCCTCGTGACCGGTGGGCACCAGCACGCCTTCTGCGCCCCGCGAGATCGCAAGCACCGTGGCGCCGGTGGTCCCGCGCAGGTTCAGGCTCGCGAGCGTGCGCCCCACCGCCGGGCTTCCTTCCTGCAACGCGAATCGCACTGGCGAGCCGAGGCCCGGAAGCACCTGGCCGACCAGCACCTCGGGGTTCGGTCCTTGCGGCGCCGCGGCTCCTTTCACCTGGGAGAACGCGGAGGCGAGCACCTGTGCGCCGGCGCGCACGTGCCCCTGGAGCTGGTTGACCGAACGCCAGAGGCGGACGGCGAGGAAGATGAAAGCGGCTCCGAAGATGATCAAGGTGGGCGTGAGCGGCAGGAAGACGCGCGCGACCGCGAACAGCGGCAGCCCGAGGGCGACCGCCACCGCGAGCTGGAGGGCGACGATCAGCGCGCGGCGGGGAGCCGCCGCGAGATCCACCTTCCCGGGCGCCGCGTCCGGCAGCGCCTGCGCCGCGAGCGCGATGGCGAGCGCGCCGGTGAGGCGCACGATCCCGATCACGAACGGCGTCGCCAGCGCGATCGCTGCCACCATGGCCACCACCTCCGCAGCCAGGAGCCCGAGACCCGTGCGCCCGCGAAACCAGGCGACCACGTCATAGAAGTAGCGGGCGGAGAGGACCAGCACCGCCGCCAGCAGGACCGCGTCTCCGAGCAGCAGGCGCGCCTGCCGCTGGACGCGCGACTTGCGCGGCCCGGGCGCGCGCAGGCCGTCGATCCACGACCCGTAGAGCGCCACGAACGTCTGCAGCGCGTGCGGAAGCTTGCGATCGACCCAGGCGGACGCCGGCCCGGCGGCGCGGATCATCCAGGGCGTGGACAGCGTGGTGATCGCGGAGACGCTGACGGCCACCGGGTAGAGGAACTCGCGGATCGCTCCGGTGGCCATCCCCATCTGCGCGATGAGGAAGGAGAATTCTCCGATCTGCGCCATGCTCATGCTGGCAGCGATCGAGGTGCGCACGCCCTGGCCGGTGAGGAAGGCCGGGACGGAGACGCCGACGATGCGCCCGGCGACCACCACCACGCTGAGGACCAGGATCGGCAGCCAGTTGGCGACCACCATGGAGGGATCGATCAGCATTCCCACCGAGACGAAGAACACCGCGGCGAACAGGTCGCGCACCGGCTCGAGGAGGTGCCCGATCCGGACGCCCTCGCCCGACTCGGCGACCAGCGACCCGGCGATGAACGCGCCGAGCGCCACGGAGTAGTCGAATCGCTGCGCGAGGAGCGCGAACGCGAAGCAGATGCCGATGCAGGCGATGCCCGTGGTCTCCGGACGCTCCAGCTTCACCACTGCGCGCACCAGCCGCGGCACCACCAGCACCCCGCCCGCGAACACCACCGCGAGGAAGAGGAGGAGGCGGCCCGCGGTCATCCCCAGCTCGCCGGCGGAAAGCCTTCCCGCGGCGAGGGTGGAGAGCGCGGTGAGCAACAGGATCGCCACCAGGTCCTCGACGATCAGCACGGCGAGGACCAGCTCGCGCACGCGCCCGCCCACCTTCATCTCGTTGAAGGCCTTGGCGATGATGGTGGTGGAGGACATGGCCATCATCGCGCCGGCGAACAACGCCTCGCGCGACGTCCAGCCGAACGCCTGGGCGGCGACGTCGCCGAGGATGATCTGGACGCTGATCTCGACCAGGGCGACGACGGCGGCGGCCGCGCCCACCCGGATCAGCTTCTTGAAGGTGAACTCGAGGCCGATGCCGAAGAGCAGGAGGATGACGCCCAGCTCGGAGAGCCCGTGGATGGTGTCGCTGTCCGCGACCAGCGGGAACGGCACGTACGGCCCCACCAGCAGGCCCGCGATGATGTACCCGAGCACCAGCGGCTGCCGGAGCCGCTGGAACAGCACGGTGGTGACCGCCGCCACGCAGAGGACGATCGCCAGGTTGGTGAGGAAGACGTTCGCGTGCGCCATGCGCGACGCACACTAACCGATGCGGCGAGCGTGAAGGACTATCGCGGCGACGAGGCGGCGAGCAGCGCGGCCCGGATGGCGGCGCGCACCGGCGCGGGCACCTCGTCGCCCGGGATCTGCTTGCAGAACGAGACCGTGCGCTTGAGGGAATCGCAGGCTGCCGAGCAGTTGCGGCAGCGCGAGAGGTGGTCCTCGATCCGCGCGCATGCCGCCTGGTCGATGTCCTCGGTCGCGTACGCGGCGAGCTCCTCGGCGAGGTCGGGACAGGCGGCTTGCGGCGCCCCCGACGAGAGCACGTCGCCCAGCCGTTCGCGCAGCTCCATGCGCGCGCGGTGCAGGCGACTCTTCAGCGCGCCCACCTCTATCCCCACCACCTTCGCCGCTTCCTCGGCGGACAGGCCTTCCACGTCGCGCAGGACCAGCGCCTCGCGATACGCGACCGGCAGCGCGAGGATGGCGGCCTGGAGGAGTTGCCCCATCTCGCGCGCATGTGCCTTGGCGTCCGGTTGCGCTTCGGCGGAAGGCACGCGCGCGGCCGCGGGCGCGTCCAGCGGCTCCGTCTGCTCCGGCTCTCCGGCCGTTCGCCTGCGCGCTCGCATGCAGAAGCTGCGCGCGATCTGGTAGAGCCAGGTCGAGAGCTGGGCGTCGCCGCGAAACCCATCGATGTTCCGGAAGGCCGCCAGCAGGGTCTCCTGCAGCACGTCCTTCGCATCGTCCTCGTTGCCGCACATCCGCAGGCCGAAGCGGAAGACCTGCCGCTCATGGCGGGCGAGAAGCTCGTCGAGCGACGCGATGTTTCCGGATTGCGCTTTGCGCAGGAGATCCGCATCCGAAGCCATGGGTCGATCATACGCCTGCGCCCGCGGCGCGCCCTGAATCCTTTTGCCGCCCCTCTGGCTCCAGCAGAGGTCCCCCACAGGGACGGGAGCGGTCAAACCGATGCGATTCGCGATGCTTGGACTCCTGGCGGCAGGTTGCGCGGCGCAGGCGCGCCCCGAGGTGACGGCGGCGCGCGCGCCGGTCGCGGTCGAGGTCATCCATGCCGCCCTCGCCGCCGCGCCGCGCTGGGTCGCAGGCACCGTGGCGGCCGCCGATCACGCCACGATCTCCACCCGCACGCCGGCGACGGTGGACCGCGTGCTGGTCCGGGAAGGGTCGCGGGTCGCGAGCGGCGCGGTGCTCGTGCGCCTCGCGGATCGAGACGTGCGCGCGCAGCTCGAGGCCGCCCGCATCGGCCTGGAAGCGGCGCGATCGAACGAGCGCCGGGTGCGCGGGCTCGTCGAGTCGGGCCATGCGCCGCCCGCACAACTCGATCCGCTGATCGCCCAGCGCGCGCAGGCCGAAGGGCAGGTGGCATCCCTGCGGGCGGCGCTCGCCTACAGCGAGGTGCGTGCGCCGTTTGCCGGCGTCGTGCTGGCGAAGAGGGTCTCGGCGGGCGACCTGGTCGGCCCCGGCCAGCCGATGATCGAGCTCGCCGGCGCAGGACTGGAGATCCTCGCGGCGCTGTCGGAGGCGGAGGCTCGGGCCGTCGGACCGGGCATGGATGTGCCGTTCAGGGCCGGCGAGATCGAGGGCGTCGCCAAGGTGAGCGCGCTCAGCCCCGGATCGGACGCCCTCTCGCATCGCGGCACGCTCCGCGCGACGATCGTCTCCAGCACGGGTCCACTCCGGCCCGGCGACTTCGCCCGCTTGCAACTCCGCTCGGCGCCAGGAGAGCAGCGCCTCTGGGTCCCGCGATCGTCGGTGGTGCGCCGCGGAGACCTCGAAGGCGTGTTCCTGGTCGCGAATGGCCGCGCGGAGCTGCGCTGGCTCGCGATGGGGGAGGACGCGGGCGACCCCGTCGCGGTCCGGGCGGGACTCGCGCCGTCGGACGCCGTGGTGAAGACGCCGGGAACGCTGCGCGACGGCGACCCCGTGGAGCCGCGCGATGCGCGCTGACGGGCGGGGCGTCGCCGGGCGCGTAGCCGCCGCCTTCCTCCACAGCAAGCTGACCCCGCTGGTGATCATCGCCTCGATCGCGCTCGGGATCTTCGCCGTCGCGCTCACGCCACGGGAAGAGGAGCCGCAGATCGTCGTCCCCATGGTCGACGTGTTCGCTTCGCTTCCGGGCGCATCGGCGGCCGAGGTGGAGAACCAGCTCACCACGCCTCTGGAGAAGCGGCTGTGGGGGATCCCGGGAGTCGAGTACCTCTACAGCACGAGCCGGCGCGACGGCGCGCTGGTCACGGTGCGGTTCAAGGTCAACGAGCCGCTCGACTCGAGCCTCTTGAAGGTGCGGCAGGAGATCGACGCGCACCCGGAGCTGCTCCCGGCGGCGGCCGGCAAGCCCACCGTGCGCCTCTTGACCATCGATGACGTGCCGTTCCTCGTCCTCACGCTGCACGGCGGCGACCTTCCCGCGGGAGTGTTGCGGCAGCTCGGCGAAGAAGTGGCGCGCGAGATCGCGCAGGTGCCGGAAGCCTCGCAGGTGCAAGTGCTCGGAGGGGCTCGCCGCGTCGTCCGCGTCGAGCCCGACCCGCAGCGGCTCCGGTCCTTCGCCGTCTCGCTCGCGGACGTGCAGCAGTCGCTGGTCCGTGCCGAAGCGCAGCTTCCCGCGGGCGAGCTGGTCGCCCCGGGCGCGCGGGTTGCGCTTCGCGGTGAAGGGTTCGTGCGCACCGCGGCGGAACTGAGGAAGCTGGTGGTGGCAACGCGTGGGCAGGAGCCCGTGCTCCTCGAAGACGTCGCGCAGGTGGTGGACGGCCCCGAGCCGGATCCCGCCGTGATCCTCACGGCCTCGAGCGAGAACGGCGCGTTCTCGCAGGCGGTCTCCATCGCGGTGGCGAAGCGGACGGGCACGAACGCCGCCGCGCTGGCGAAGCGGATCGCCGCCAAGGTCGACGCGCTGCGCGGCAACCTGATCCCGGCGAGCGTGCAGGTGGATGTGACCCGCAACTCCGGCGAGACCGCTTCGGAGAAGTCGAACGAGCTGATCGAGCATCTGCTGATCGCCACGCTGTCGGTGATCGCGCTGATCGGGCTGGCGATGGGCTGGCGTTCGGCGGCGGTGGTGGGCGTCGCCGTCCCGGTGACGCTCGCGCTGACGCTGCTGCTCACGTACCTGTTCGGCTACACCCTGAACCGCGTCACCCTCTTCGCGCTGATCTTCTCCATCGGCATCCTGGTCGACGACGCCATCGTGGTGGTCGAGAACGTGCACCGGCACCTGCACCTCCCCGGGCCGAAGCGGAGCTTCGCGCGCACCGTCCTCGACGCCGTCGACGAGGTGGGCAACCCGACGATCCTCGCCACCTTCGCGGTGATCGCGGCCATCCTGCCCATGGCATTCGTGCGCGGCTTGATGGGCCCGTACATGCGACCCATTCCGGTGGGCGCGAGCGCCGCGATGATCTTCTCGCTTGCCATCGCCTTCATCCTCAGCCCCTGGGCGGCGCTCAGGGTGTTCCGGCGCGAGGCGCGGCTCGGCGAGATGGACGCCACGGGCATGCACCCGAGCGACCCTGCACTGGATTCGCCCGAGCCGGACGGAGACGAGCCGTCCGCGCATCCGGAAGCGCTTCCCGAGACCCGTCTCACGCGCGCTTACCGGCGGGTGATGGGCGCATTGCTCGGCTCCGCGAAGGTGCGCTGGAGCTTCCTCGCGGGCCTTTTGCTGTTGCTCGGCTGCGCGACGGCGCTGGTGGCGACGGGAGCGGTCAAGGCGAAGATGCTGCCCTTCGACAACAAGCGCGAGCTCCAGATCCAGGCCGACCTCCCCGCGGGCACCCCGCGCGAGGACGCGCTGGCTCTCGGGCAGCGCCTGGCGCGGCGGGTCCTGCGGGAACCCGAAGTGCGGAACGTGCAGGTCCATTCACGCGTCGCCGCGCCCTTCACCTTCGTGGGAATGGTGCGGCACAGCTTCCTGCGCGACGCGCCCGAGCAGGTCGACGTGCAGGTCAACCTCGTTCCCAAGGGCGATCGCAAGGCGCAGAGCCATGCCATCGCCACCCGCCTCCGCCCTGCCCTCGAGGAGCTTGCGCATCCGCTCGGGGCCCGCCTCAAGCTGGTGGAGATCCCGCCGGGGCCGCCCGTCCTCGATACGCTGGTCGCGGAGGTGTACGGCCCGAGCGCGGCGGAGCGCGACGCGTACGCGCGCAAGGTCCTGGAAGCGTTCCAGTCCACCCCGGGCGTCGTCGATATCGACTCCAGCCTGAACCCCACCGCGCCGACGTTGTCGCTGGTCCTCGACCGCGAGAAGGCGTCGCTGCACGGGGTGCAGCCGGCAGCGGTCGTGCAGACGCTCGCGGCGGCCGGCGCCGGCGCGACCCTGGGGTCCTTCCACGTCGAGCATGCGTCGTCGCTGGTTCCGGTCGTGCTGCAGCTTCCGGCGGCGCGACGGGGTCTCGCCGAGATCCTCTCGCTGACCGTGCCCGGTGCACGCGGGCCCGTGCCGCTCGGCGAGCTCGTCGGGGAGGCGCCCGGACGCGAGGCGCCCGAGATCTTCCACAAGAACCTGATGCCGGTCAGCTACGTGTTCGCGGACATCGCGCGCGAGATCGAGAGCCCGGTGTACGCGCTGTCCACGCTGAACCAGAAGCTGGGCGACGCCGTGCCGCGGTACGGGCTCTCCCAGCCGCCCGACTCCGAGCGCGTGTCGCTGAAGTGGGACGGCGAGTGGCACATCACCCTCGAGGTGTTCCGCGACCTGGGGATCGCGTTCGCCGCGGTGCTCCTGCTCATCTACGTGCTGGTGACCGGCTGGTTCCAGAGCTTCACCATTCCGCTCGTGATCCTGGTGCCGATCCCGCTCAGCCTGATCGGCATCATCCCCGCGCACGGCCTCGCCGGCGCCTTCTTCACAGCCACGAGCATGATCGGCTTCATCGCCGGCGCCGGCATCATCGTCCGCAACAGCATCATCCTCGTCGACTTCATCGAGCTGAAGCTGCGCGAAGGCATGCCGCTCGCGCTCGCGGTGGAGGAAGCGGGGGTGGTGCGCTTCCGGCCCATGCTGCTCACGGCGGCGGCGGTGCTGGTGGGAAGCGCGGTGATGCTCGCCGACCCCATCTTCCAGGGCCTGGCGATCAGCCTGATGGCCGGCGAGATCACCGCCACCCTGCTTTCCCGCCTGGCGGTGCCCGTCCTCTACTACCTGGTGGCGCGCAGGGGTCGCGCCGCCGCGCTGCAGCGCGAAGGCGCGCGGGCGCAGGAGCGCGTTCCCCAGGAACTGCCGCGGCTCGCGGCCATCCCCGGAGGTCTGCAATGACGGTCCAGAGAGCAGTGCTCGCGTTTGCCGGCAGCATGATCCTCGTCAGCCTGGTCCTGACGCGGATGGTCCATCCCGGATTCATCTGGCTGACGGCGTTCGTCGGCGCGAACCTGCTGCAGAGCGCGTTCACCGGCTTCTGCCCGCTCGCGATCCTGCTGCGAAAGGCGGGAATGCAGGATGGTGGAACGTGGAGCCCCCCGGTATCGCCGTAGCGGTGGCGTTCTGCTAGCTTGCGCGCCCCCCCGCTGCCCAAGGAGGTGCACATGAGATTCGCTGCCGCAGCGCTGATCGCCGCCCTCTCCTTCTCCGCGAACGCGAAGCAGACGGTCCGCATCGCGTTCATCGGCCCGCTCACCGGCGGCAACTCCGCCATCGGCCTCGGCGGCCGCAACTCCGCCGACCTCGCCGTGCGCCTGCGCAACGCAGACCCGAAAGCGAAGTACCAGTACGAGCTGGTGGTGATGGACGACGAGTGCAAGCCGGACGCGGGCGTGCAGATGGCGACGAAGGCGGGGTCGGACCGCACCATCATCGCCGGCGTCACCCACTACTGCTCGGTAGTGGCGATGGCGACCGTCGACACCTTTCACCGCTTCGGCCTGCCCACGATCGTCTGGGGCGCGGTGCTTCCGGACATCACCTACGCGAACAACTTCAAGGAGATCCACCGCGTCAACGGCACGATGATCAACCAGAACGACACCAACGCGAAGTTCATGACCGACCATGGCTACAAGAAGGTGGCGGTCATCCACGACACCACCGATTACGGCAAGGGTCACAACAAGTACTTCAGCCAGTTCTTCCAGAAGGACGGCGGGCAGATCCTCGCCACCTTCGGCGTCACCGCCGACCAGCAGGACTTCACCGCCGAGCTGACGCAGATCAAGGCCCTCAACCCCGAGGCGCTCTACTTCGGCGGCCTGACGCCCATCGGCGTCCGCATCCGCGCGCAGATGGACAAGCTCGGGCTCAAGGCGCAGTTCGACGGCACCTCCGGCATCGTCAACGACGACTTCATCAAGGCGCTGGGACCGCTCGCCGAGGGGGCGCTCGCCTTCCGCGAAGGAGCGCCGGCGGAGAAGCTGCCGGGCGGGAAGAAGTTCCTCGAGGACTACAACAAGCAGGGCTACAGCAATCCGCCGGAGGCGTACGGACCATTCGCCTACGCCGCTGCGGAGCTCCTGATGGACGCCATCGAGAAAGTCGGGCCCGACCGGAAGAAGGTCATCGCCGAGCTGGCGAACGTGAAGGACCGCGATTCCATCATCGGGAAGATCACCTTCGACGATCACGGCCAGAACACGGTGCCGGCGATCACCAAGTACGTGGTCCAGGACGGCAAGTGGCTGACCTGGGAGGACAGCGAGTACAGAAGCGGCAAGCGGAAGCTCGTCGGCAAGTAGCCATGTCTCCCAGCCTGCTCGCGCAGTACGTGATGAACGGCGCGATGCTCGGCATGATGTACGCGCTCGTCGCCGTGGGCTTCACGCTCTTCTTCGGCGTGCTGGACATCATCCAGTTCGCCCACGGCGATGTGGTCGCGGCGGGCGCCTTCGCCGGCCTCGCGGCCTGGACGCTGCTCACCGCCGCCGGCGTGGCCTCGCCGGCGGTTCTCCTGCCCGTGGTGATCCTGGTCGCGGCCGCCGCCACCGCGCTGCTCGGGGCGCTCGTCGCCCGCTTCATCGTGCTGCCGGTGAAGAGCGCGCCGCAGCTCAACGTGCTGCTGGTCACGCTGATGGGGGGAACGGTCCTGCGCGAATCGATCCGGCTGTTCTATCCGGGCGGGTCGCAGCCGCAGCTCTTCCCCGCGCTCCTGCCGACCTCCGGGTGGAACTTCGGCGACTTCCACCTCCGCTTCGACAACGTGATCCTGCTGGTCTGCGGCGCGCTCCTGATCGCCGGGACCCATTTCCTCATCAACCGCACCCGGCTGGGGCTCGCGATCCGCGCCGTGGCGCAGGACGAGGAGACGGCCCGGACCATGGGCATCGACTTCAAGCGCGTGGTGCTGGTGACGTTCGCCCTCGGGTCCGCGCTCGCCGCGTTCGCGGGCGTGATGGACGGCCTCTACTACAACGAGGTGTTCTTCGGGATGGGCCTCCTGCTCGGGGTGATCGGCTTCGCCGCCGCGATCCTCGGCGGCCTGGGCAATCTCTACGGCGCCATCGTCGGCGGCTTCCTCTTCGCCGCGCTGCAGACCATCGGCGCCGTCGCGCTGCCGTTCGCCAGCGCCTACAAGGACGTGTTCGCGTTCGGCGTGGTCATCATCCTGATGGCGCTGCGGCCCACCGGTTTGATCGGCGAGCGCACGAGCGAGCGCGTATGAAGTCCGCCGCAGGGCCCGTCCTGCTCACGGCGGTGGTCACGGTGTTCGCATGGCTGATCCTGCGGGCTGAATCGCAGGGCGAGATCGCGCTGCTGTTCGCCATCGCGATCGCCGCCGGCGTCATCGCCCTGCGCACACGCCTGCTCGCGCCGCTCGGTCACGCCCTCGACGCTCACGAGGGGTTTGCCCAGGGGCTGGCCGTCGCCGCGGTCGCGGTGCTCGCGCTGCTGCTCCGCGACGACGACTTCGCCCTCCTGCTCCTCGTGCGGGTGCTGATCATCACCGTCGCCTGCCTCGGCCTCAACGTGCAGTTCGGGTACGCGGGAGTGGTCAACTTCGCGGGCGCGAGCTTCTTCGGCGTCGGCGGGTATACGGCGGCGGTCCTCTCGCGCGTCGCCGGCCTGCCCGACTGGATCGTCCTCTTCGCCGGCGGCGCCGCGGCGGCGATCATCGGCTCCGTCCTCCTGCTCCCCATCCTCCGCACGCGCGGCCACTACGCGGCGCTGATCACCATCGCCTTCGCCCTCCTCTTCCGCACGTTCCTCGAGGTCAACGACTCGCTCGGGGGGCCGCAGGGGCTGAAGCTGCCGGAGATGGTGATCGGCCCGTTCCACTTCAACGAACCGGTGGCGATCGCCTCCTTCGAAGGGTCCTTCTACCTCCGGTACCTGGTCGTCGCGCTCCTGCTCCTCGTGCTGGCGTTCGGCGTGGTCCAGCGGCTCGAGCGCTCCTGGATCGGAGTGACGCTGGACGCGGTGCGGCTCGACGAGACGGCGGCCGCCACCTTCGGGCTGAACATCGCGCGCTGGAAGATCGCGTCCTTCACCCTGGGGAACTTCATCACCGGCGTGGCGGGGGCGCTCTCCGCGTTCATGATCGGATTCATCGCCCCCAACAACTATACCTTCGCCGAGTCGCTGATCTTCGTCTCCATCCTGCTGCTCGGGGGGATCGGGAATCCCTGGGGCGTCGCCCTGGCGACATCGGTGGTGATCCTGCTGCCGGAGAAGCTGCAGATCCTCCAGGAGTACCGGTTCCTCATCTTCGCCATCCTGGTGGTGCTGGTGCTCCTCTTCCGGCCGGTGGGCCTTTTGCCGCGTCCGCTGCGCCGCCTGGTCGGCCGCACATGACCGCCCCGCTCCTCTCGTGCCGCGGTCTGACCCGCCGTTTCGGCGGCCTTCTCGCGCTCGACGGCCTCGACCTGTCAGTCGAAGAGGGTTCGGTGCTCGGCCTGATCGGCCCGAACGGATCCGGCAAGACCACCTTCTTCAACGTGCTCACCGGCCTCTTTCCCGCCAGCGCGGGCGAGGTGCGCTTCGCGGGCGCGGTGATCACCGACTGGAAGCCGCAGGCGGTGTACCGGATCGGCATCGCGCGAACCTTCCAGCGCTCCCGCCTCTGCCTGCCGCTCTCGGTGTTCGACAACCTCATGGTCGGCAACCACCAGCACCTCGACCACGGGCTCTGGTTCAACCTGGTGCAGCGGCGCGCGCTGCGGGCGCAGATCGAGGAGAACTACGCCCGGGCGCGCGAGCTGCTGCACATCTTCGATCCTGCGCTGCCCGACCAGATCCTCGCGCCCGCCTCGCGGATCCCGATGATCGACCGGCGCCGCGTGGAGGTGTGCCGGGCGCTGATCAGCCGGCCGAAGCTCCTCCTGCTCGACGAGCCGTCGGCCGGGATGACGCACGACGAGACGTTGCGCCTGATGGACGACATCCTCCTCGTGCAGCAGAAGCTGGGCGGGCTGACCATCATCCTCATCGAGCACGAGATGTCGGTGATCGAGCGCGTCACCAGGAGCTGCGTGGTGCTGAACTACGGGAAGAAGATCGCCGAGGGCGCCTGGGCCGAGGTGTCGCACGACGCGATGGTCCGGCAGGCGTACCTGGGGCTGGAGTGAGGATGGAAGGGCTGCGCGTCCAGAACGTCTTCACCGCCTACGACCGGGCCGACGTGTTGCAGGACGTCTCGCTCACCGTCGAGAAGGGCACCATCACCTGCCTCCTCGGCTCGAACGGGTCGGGAAAGACCACGCTGATCCGTTCGATCCTCGGGCTCACTCCGCCGAGGCGCGGCAGCGTCCTCTTCGGCGACAAGGATCTGACCGGGCTCCCGACGCACCGGGTGGTCGCCCAGGGGATCGCCTGCATTCCCGAAGGCCGCAAGGTGTTTCCCCGCCTGACGGTGGTCGAGAACCTGCACCTGGGCGCATACCTCGAAGAGGACGACCGGGTGATCGATCAGCGTCTCGAGCGGGTGTTCGCGGTGTTTCCCCGGCTCGCCGAGCGCCGCGACCAGCTCGCGGGGACGATGTCGGGCGGCGAGCAGGCGATGGTCTCCATCGGGCGCGGGATGATGGGTGCGCCGAAGCTCCTGCTGATCGACGAGCCCTCGCTGGGGCTTTCGCCCCTCCTGGTGACCGAGAACTTCGCGGTGATCCGCAGGATCAACGAGCAGGGCGTGACCGTGTTCCTGGTGGAGCAGAACGTGCACCAGACGCTCGCCATCGCCCACAGGGGCTACGTGCTCTCTCAAGGCCGCGTCGTCGCCCAGGGGACCGCGGCCGAGTTGCTCGCCGACGAGCAGGTGCGCGCCGCCTACTTCGGCACGGGTGGCGCGCCGGCAGGGAGGAACGCATGAACGCCGTCGAGCTGACGCGCGAGCTGGTCCGGATCGACACCATCAATCCGCAGAGCCCGGAGCGGCCTTGCGCCGAGCGTGCGGGAAAGCTCCTGCAGGACGCCGGATACGCCGTGGCGATGCACGAGTTCGCCCCCGGGCGCGCCAGCCTGATCGCGCGCCGGGAAGGCGGAGGGCTTCCGCCGCTCTGCTTCGCAGGTCACCTCGACACCGTGCCGCTCGGCGCCGCGGCGTGGACGCGCGACCCGTTCGGCGGCGAGCTCGATGCCGGCAAGCTGTACGGCCGCGGTTCGAGCGACATGAAGAGCGGCGTCGCCGCCATCGTGGAGGCGGCGCTGCGGCTCGCGCGGACCCCGCTGCACAAAGCCGGGCTGACGGTGGTGCTGGTCGCCGGCGAGGAGACGGGCTGCGAGGGCGCCGCGCACCTCGCCAAGGTGCCCGGGGCGCTCGGCCGGGCCAGCGCGCTGGTCGTCGGCGAGCCCACCGGGAACAGGCCCGTGATCGGGCACAAGGGCGCGCTCTGGCTGCAGGCGCGCACGCGCGGGGTCACCGCGCACGGTTCGATGCCCCAGCTGGGCGTGAATGCGGTGATCAAGGCGGCGCGCGCGGTGCTCGACCTTGCGTTCTTCAAGTTCGAGGTCCCGGACGATCCCCTGCTCGGACATCCGACGCTGAACATCGGCACCATCCGCGGCGGGCTGAACGTCAATTCCGTTCCCGACGAAGCGGTGATCGGCATCGACATCCGCACCGTGCCTGCCCAGAAGCACGCGGCGCTCCGCGAGCGGTTGGCGGCGGTGCTCGGTCCGGAGGTGGAGCTGACGACGATCGTCGATCTCGAGGGAGTGCGAACCGCGGAGAAGGACCCCTTCGTGCAGCAGGCGGCCGAGATCGCCTCGGCGGTCACTGGCGAGAAACAGGACCCCGGGACGGCGACGTACTTCACCGACGCGAGCGTGCTGACTCCGGCGTACGGCGGCGTCCCCACGGTGGTGCTCGGACCCGGCGAGATGGCCCTCTGCCACCAGACGGACGAGCACTGCCGGGTGGATCGGATCGAGCAGGCGGTCGAGATCTACGCGCGCCTCGCACGGAAGTGGTGCGGAGCGTGATCGCCGCGGCGGAAGCGATCGCGCGCCTCGAGCGAGGCGAGCTCTCGGCGGAGGGGCTCCTGCGCGATTGCCTCTCGCGGATCGCGGAGCGCGAGCCGGTCGTGCAGGCCTGGGAAGCGATCGACGCCGAGGCCGCGCTGCGGGAGGCGAGGCGCATCGACGCGCTGCGCGACAAGCCCGCGCTGCACGGTCTGCCGATCGGCGTGAAGGATCTGATCGATACCCGGGACCTGCCGACCGCGTATGGCTCTCCGATCCACCGCGGCCATCGTCCGGCGGAAGATGCGGCCTGCGTCCGCCGCCTGCGCGAGGCGGGGGCCATCGTCCTGGGAAAGACGGTGACGACCGAGTTCGCCGTGTACGCGCCGGGGAAGACGCGCAACCCGCGGGACCCTTCGCGCACTCCCGGCGGTTCCTCGAGCGGATCGGCCGCCGCGGTGGCCGACGGGATGGTGCCGGCCGCGCTGGGCACCCAGACCGCCGCCTCGATCATCCGGCCTGCGTCGTTCTGCGGGGTGATCGGCCTCAAGCCGACGCACGGGCTCCTTCCGCTGGAGGGCGTGCACCCGCTCGCGCCTTCGCTGGACACGCTCGGATTCTTCGTGCGGGAGATCGAGGATGCGCGGCTGCTGCTCGGCGTCCTCTCCGGCCGGGCGCCGGTGCAGAGCAGGCACGGCCGCCCGCGGCTGGGGTTCTGCCGCACCGAAGCGTGGCCGCACGCGACGCCGCACACCCGCGAATCGGTCGAGGACGCAGCGCGGCGGGCGGGCGCGAAGGAGGTCGAGCTCGGGCCGACGTTCGCCGGGTTGATCGACGCGCAGATCGCGATCATGGGCGCGGAGGCGCACCAGTCGTTGCGCTCTGAGCCACAGACGCAGTTGAGCCCCCGGCTCCGGCAGTTCCTGCAGGACGGCGCGAAGGTCTCCCCCGAGCGGCTGCGCGCCGCGCAGGCGCAGGCGGGGAGGGCGCGCCAGGAGATCGACGCCGTCTTCCAGGACGTGGATGCCTTGATCACGCCCGCCGCGGTGGGCGAGGCGCCGGAAGGACTCGATGGCACCGGAGATCCGATCTTCTCCCGGATCTGGACGCTCCTCGGCACGCCCTGCATGTCGCTTCCGCTGCTCCGCGGGCCCGCCGGACTTCCGGTCGGCCTGCAGGTGGTGGGGCCGCGCTCCGACGAGGCGCGTCTGCTCGGCGCCGCGGCCTGGATCGCCGGCGAGCTGAAGCGATGACGGCCGACTTCGGCGCCGACTTGCGGGCCCTCCTCCGCGCCGAGCGGCAGGGGATGCTGTCCACGATCTCGCTGCGCCACCGCGGTCATCCGTTCGGATCCGTCGTGCCGTACGCCTCGTGGCAGTCGGGCGAGCCGCTGATCTACCTGAGCCGCCTCGCCGCGCACACGCAGAACCTGCTCGCCGACCCGCGCGCGAGCCTCTTGATCAGCGACTCCGGCGCCAGGGAACTGCAGCCGGCCCGCGCGACCCTGGTCGGCGCGTTCCGGCCCTTGCCCCCCGACGCGCAGGACGCCGGCCGCGACGCCTTCGCCGCCCGGCATCCGGAGAGCCAGGCGTTGGCCCTGCCCGACTTCACCGCGTTCGTGTTGTCGGTCGAGGAGATCCGCTGGGTCGGCGGCTTTGCCGCAGCGGCCTGGCTCGCGCCGCACACGCTGCGCGGCGCCTGACGCGATAGACTCCGCCGCATGCCGCAGATCGCCAGCCGCGTCGGTGTGCTCGGGACCGAGAACGCGATGGACGTCCTCGTGAAGGCGCGCGCCCTGGAGGCTCGCGGGCGCAAGGTGATCCATCTCGAGGTCGGCGAGCCGGACTTCCCGACGCCGGAGCACATCGTGGAGGCCGGAATCCGCGCGCTGCGCGACGGGCAAACCCGCTATTGCGGGCCCGCCGGCATCCCGGCGCTGCGCGAGGCGATCTGCGATCACCTGGTCGAGCGCGGCGTGATCGGGAACCCGGAGAACGTGGTGGTCACGCCGGGAGCGAAGCCGATCCTCTTCTACGGCTTCCTCCTCACGCTCTCGCCGGGCGACGAAGCGCTGATCCCGGATCCCGGATTTCCCATCTACGCGTCGATGACGCGCTTCTGCGGGGCGACGCCGATCTCGGTGCCGGCGCGGCTTTCCGAGGGCCGCGCCCTGGATCTCGATGCGCTCGAGGAGGCCATCACCCCGCGGACGCGGCTGATCGTCTTCAACTCGCCTTCGAATCCGACGGGCGCCGTCGTCCCCGCCGCCGACCTCCGGCGGCTGGCGGCGCTGGCGGAACGGCACGACCTCTGGGTGATGACGGACGAGATCTACCGGCGGATTCGCTACACCGCGGAGGCGCCGTCGATCGCCGCGCTGCCGGGCATGCTCGATCGCACCATCGTCGCCGACGGGTTCTCGAAGACGTACGCGATGACCGGCTGGCGGCTCGGGTGGGGCCTGTTCCCGAAATCGCTTTCGGCGCTCGCGGTGCGCCTGGTGATCAACTCGAACACCTGCACTGCTTCCTTCGTGCAGGAAGCCGGCCTCGCCGCGCTCCGCGGCCCGCAGGACGTGGTCGACGCGATGGTGGCGCAGTTCCACAAGCGCCGCGACGTGATCGTCTCGCGGCT
>DASREU010000305.1:0-11656 GCA_035651935.1 Myxococcales bacterium
TGCGCGAAGCGCGGCGCGTCGCCCGCCGGGGTGTGCTGGTGAAGGATGCCGCCCGCGGGCAAGAACTGCAGCGGCTCGGCCTGGTTCCACGCCCCTCCCGGCGCTCGGCATCGATCGCCTTCGCCTGGGCGCCCGCGCTGCGCTAGCGCTTCAGATCGAAGCGAAGCGACGCGCGTTCGCTGCCGGCATGCCCCGCGATCCACGCTGGCTCCAAATCGCGTTCCTCTGCAGCTTCCTGCTGCTGGGTCTCACTGCGCGCGACTTCCCCATCTGGCATGCGCCGCTCGTCTTCGCCGCCTGCCTCGGCACCCAGCTCGCCTGCGAGCGCATCCTGAAGCTCCCGCACGCGGGCCTCCTCTCGCCGGTGATCACCAGCTTCGGCCTCACGCTCCTGCTCCGCGCCGGCGCACCCTGGGTCCCGCTCCTCGCCGGGGTCCTCGCCATCGCCAGCAAGTACACGCTGCGCATCCGTGGCCGCCATTTCTTCAATCCGGCGAACTTCGGCCTCTGCTGCCTGATGCTGCTCACGCCCTCCGCATGGTGCTCTCCGACGCAATGGGGCGAGAGCGGCATCCTCCTCCTCTGGATTCTCGCCCTCGGCCTCGCCGTCGCGCACCGCGCCTTCCGCGCCGACGTGAGCCTCGCCTTCCTCGGGAGCTGGATCGCCCTGCGCGCCTTCCGCGTCCTCCAGCTCGGGCAACGGCCGGAAGTTCTGCTGCACCAGCTCGCCTCGGGAAGCCTGCTGCTTTTCACCTTCTTCATGATCTCGGACCCGAAGACCACTCCGCGCTCGCGCAGCGCGCGCCTCGCGTTCGCCGTCATCGTCGCTTGCACCGCGTTCGCGCTCTCGCTCCGCTGGATCCAGAACCCCGTCATCTGGGCGCTGTTCTTCTGCGCTCCGCTCACCCCTGTTCTCGACGCACTCACAGAGGAGAAATCCGCATGCGTGTCCCCGCAGCCTGTGCTCTCGCAGCCGTAGCCCTGTCCGCTCCCGCCCACGCGTTCTGCGGCTTCTTCGTGGGAAAGGCGGACGGCCAGCTCTTCAACCACTCCTCGCAAGTCGCGATCGTCCGCGACGGCCAGCGCACCGTGATCACGCTGGGCAACGACTTCAAGGGCGAGATGGACGAGTTCGCGCTGGTCGTCCCGGTGCCGAGCGTCCTCACCCGCGAGCAGATCCATGTCGGCGATCGCCGGCTGCTCGAGCGGCTCGACGCCTATTCCGCCCCCCGGCTCGTCGAGTACCACGACCCCGATCCCTGCGCGGTCGTTCGCTACAAGGCGATGGCCCGGGACAGCGCCGCCCCCGCCTCCGCAGCCCGGGAGACGAGAGCTGAAGCGAAGGCGCTCGGGGTCACCGTCGAGGCCGCGTACACCGTCGGCGAGTACGACATCGTCCTGCTCTCCGCGACAGAGTCGCAGGGCCTGGAGACGTTCCTCCGCGCGAGCGGCTACCGGATCCCGAAGAGCGCAAGCGCCGCCCTCGCCCCCTACGTCCGCCAGCAGATGAAGTTCTTCGTCGGCCGCGTCAATCTCAAGGAGCAGCGCAAGACGGGGTTCCAGCAGCTCCGCCCCATCCAGATCGCGTTCGAATCGCCGAAGTTCATGCTGCCGATCCGCCTGGGCATGGCGAACGCAGACGGCCCGCAGGACCTGATCATCTACGCCATCACCCGCCACGGACGCGTCGAGTCCAGCAACTACCAGACGGTGAAGATCCCCAGCGACGTGGAGGTCCCCGAGTTCGTCCAGAAGGAGTTCGGCGACTTCTACCGCGCCACTTTCGCCAGGACCTGGCGCGAGCACGACCGCCGCGCCATCGCCACCGAGTACGTCTGGAACATGGGCTCGTGCGATCCCTGCGCCGCGCCGCCGCTCTCGACCGAGGAGCTGCGCCAGACCGGCGTCTTCTGGCTCGACGGCTCGCCCGGCGCCTACCACGCAGGCGGCATGCCGCTCACGCTCACCCGCCTGCACGTGCGCTACGACGCGAAGCACTTCCCCGAGGATCTCGTCTTCCAGGAGACCGGCGACCAGCAGCTCTTCCAGGGCCGCTACATCATCCGCCATCCGTACCGCGGCGAGGCTTCCTGCGCCGAGGCGGAAGCGTATCAGCAGGAGCTGACGGTCCGCCGCGGCAAGCAGGCGGAGACGGTTGCGTCGCTCACCGGCTGGGACATGCCGCGCATCCGCCAGCACATGGGCCCCGATGCACCGGCGGACCCGGCGCCGTGGTGGAAGAACATCTGGCAGTGATTCGGGGGAACCGGCTGTCGGAGGTCCTCGAGGGCGGGTCCTCGACATCGGGACTGCTCGAGGCGGATGGCCCGTCCTCGGCAGTGAATGTCGGAGGGCTCTGGTATCCCTGTTCAGGTGAGCGAGCACTGCGCCAACCTGACAGCCGAGGCGGGCCGGGCTGACCCCGGCCGGGCCGAGCTCGCCACCCTTGCGCAGTCCCTCGAGACGCCCGCCCACGAGCGGAGAGACCTTCTCCGCACCGAGTCGGCGATTCTCGTCGACGGCCATCTGGCGCGTTTGGCGCGCCGGCGGGGAGCGCTGGACATCGCCATCGGCGAGGGTCTTCGGGCACTCAGTAACGGCGCCGGGCTGATGCGCTTCGGCTATGCCGGCGCCTTCGACTATGCCTCCGAGCGCCTGGGGATCAAAGGGAGCACGGCGCAGAAGATGGTCCGGTTCGCCGAGAGGTTGCGCGGTCGCCCCCTTCTTCGCGCCGCCGTCTGGCTGGGCGACATCACCGTCAGCCAGGCGGAAGCGATCCTGCCGCTCGCGCACGGCGATGCGGAAGAGGAATGGGTCGCCCGCGCCCCTCGAATGACCGTGCGGGCGTTGAAAGCCGAGGTCAAGGCGGCGGGGCTCGAGTCGATCGAAGACGTAGAAGAGGAGTGGGAGCGCTTCTGCGTCGCGATCTCCCGCGAGACGAAGGAGGTCTTCGACGAGGCGATGGCGCTCGCAGGAAAGGCGCTTCGCGCGACCACACCGAAGTGGGAGCGCCTGGAGATGGTCCTCCAGGAGTACGCCGGGTCGCATGCAGCGGGCGATCCCCGGGAGCCCGTGGGCATCCTGCGGGGCCGCGTCGAGCACTGGAAGGAGGAGCTCCACGAATCGCTCGAGAAGGAAACCGCGCGCTGGGCGTTTCTCGATCAGATCGATCCCGTGGCCGCTCCTGTGCCCAGCGTGCCCGTGATGGAGGATCCGGTTCTGCTCGACGAGAAGCTGCGCGAGCTCGCCTCGCTCCGCAACGGCTGGGACGACAGCTTCGGACGTTTCGCCCTGCTCATGCGCAGCTTCGGGTTTTGGAGAGACGTCCGCTTCGCCAGCTTCGGGCAGTACTGCGCCGAGCGGCTGGGCATGTCGCAGCGGGCGGTGGAGCAGCGCATCGCGCTGGAGCGCAGGCTCCAGGCGGTTCCGGCGCTGCGTCAGGCCTTGTGCGAGGGTCGAATCTCCTACGAGCGGGCGCGCACCATCGCCTGGGAGGCGGACGAGAGCACCATCGGCCACTGGATCGACCGCGCGTGCGCCCTCACCTGTGTGGAGCTGCGCCGGGAGGTCGAGGGCGAAGAGGAAGCGCAGATGTCCGCGCGCGGCCAGCTGGAGCTTTCCGTGCCGGTACGCGTCATCGAGCTGCTCGCCGACACCTTCCGGGCCGCGCGCGCGGAAGCAAGCCGCCACCTCACACCTGACGAGTGCCTGCGGACCATCGCGCAGCACTTCGTCGACACCTGGGGACCGGCTCTGTACCGTCCGAGCACGCTCGAACGCAAAGTCCTGGAGCGGGACGGCGGCTTCTGCCAGGTCCCGCGCTGCAGCCGGGCCGCCGGGGATGCCCACCACATCCGGTTCCGTTCCCAGGGCGGCAGCGACGAAGCATGGAACCGCGTCAGCGTCTGCCCCGCCCACCACCTTCGCGGCATCCACGAGGGATGGATCCGCGCGCGCGGCACGGCGCCGGACGACATCCGGTGGGAGATCGACGGCGAGGTCCTCCGCAAGGGGCCGCCTCGCGTGGCGCCGCCTGTGCGCAAGGCGCCTGCACGCCCGTGAGATCGTGTACCGTGCCCCGCGTGACCACCGTGCTCGTCGCGGGCGCTACCGGCGCCATCGGGACCGCTCTCGTTCCCTTCCTCCGCACCAAAGGGTTCGGAGCGATCCCGCACGTACGGCCGAAGACCGCCGCGCGGCATCCCTTCGGCAAGGACCCCCAGGCGCTGGTCGCCGATCTCTCCGACTCCGCCAGGCTCGATTCGGCGATGGCCCGGGCGCAGTCGGTGGTCTGCCTGGTCGGAACGATGCGCCGCCGGTTCGCGGCCGGAGACACCTACGAGTCCTCCGATTACCGTCCGGTGGTCGAGCTCGCGGAGTCGGCCCGCCGCGTAGCGTCGCCCGAGCCGCGCCATTTCGTCCTGCTCACCGCGATGGGAGCGCGCCCCGGCAGCGGCTACCTGGGATGGAAATTCAAGGCGGAAGAGGTGGTGCGCAAGAGCGGGCTCCCGCACACGATCCTTCGCCCTTCGTTCCTCGATACGACGCGATCCGCGGCCCTGCCCAGCGACGGGACGCAGCGCAAGCCTCCGCCGCTGGTCGGCGGTGCGTTCCGGCTGCTCGGAGCGCTTCCCGGGTTGCGCGGACTGGCGGACGATCTGCGGCCCATTCCCGCGGACGTGCTCTGCTCGGCGATCGCGCACATCCTCCGCGACCGCGCACCGCAGGGAACCCTCACCGGTCGGCAGCTCTGGGCGTTGGCTACTCCGCAGGAGGAAGCGGCGGCGCCTCGCTGACCTCGTCGCGGGTGAGCTCGAGCAGAGTCTTGCGCACGAACAGGAGGTGCTGCTCCTCCTCGCGCAGCCGCCTGCTGAACTGCTCCTTCGCCTCCGCATCGTCGAATTCGTCGGCGATCTGCACCAGCAGGTCCCATCCGGCGTGGTCGGCCAGCTCAGCGGCGAGCAACGCATGGAAATCGTGCGGGATGCTCGCGTCGCGCCGGATCACCCGCTCCACCCCTTCCGACTCGGCCTGCGCCAGGACCGAATGCTCGGTGAGGGCGTGCACGTCACCGCCGAGAGCCCGGATCTGCGCTTCCAGCCATCGTTCGTGCTCCTGCTCTTCATCGCGGTGTCGCTGCAATTCCCCGACGAGCCCCTGGAGCCTGGGCTCGCTCCGAACCCGGGAGAGCAGGGTGCCATAGAGCTTCACGCCTGCCCGCGCGAACGCGAGCCGCTCAGCGAGCAGGTCGATCACGCGCCAGCGGTTCTTGCCCGAGAGCTTGTCCATCGAAGGACGGTGCGCACCGGCGCGCCGGTCCGCCGCCCCGCCCGCCGGGAGGGTGGCCAGCCTTGCCCCCGCACCTGAAACCTAGACGGCCGTCTGCGGCGTGTTCCCCGGCGCCTCGATCTTCGTCTCCACCGTCCTGAAGAACGCGTCCGGATTCTCCAGCACCAGCGCGTTCCGCAGCACCTCGTCGACGTGCTCGACCGGGATGATGGTCAGCTCGCGGCGGATCTTCAGGGGGATCTCGCGCACGTCCTTGGCGTTGTCCTTCGGGATCAGGATCGTCTTCGTCCCGCCCCGGTGCGCCGCCAGCGCCTTTTCCTTCAGGCCGCCGATCGGCAGGACGCGCCCGCGCAGGGTGATCTCCCCCGTCATCGCCACGTCCTTGCGGACCGGGATGCGGGTCAGCGCCGAGACCATCGCCGTGGCCATCGTCACTCCGGCGCTGGGGCCGTCCTTCGGAACCGCACCTTCGGCGACGTGGATGTGCACGTCGACGTTCTCGGCGAACTTCTTGTCCAGGCCGAACCGCTCCGCCCGCGAGCGCACGTAGCTCATCGCTGCCTGCGCGCTCTCCTGCATCACGTCGCCGAGCTTGCCGGTGAGGATCAGCTTGCCCTTGCCGGGCACCACCGTCGCCTCGGTCTGCAGCAGCTCGCCGCCCACTTCGGTCCAGGCGAGCCCGGTGACGAGGCCGATCTCGTCGCGCTCCTCTGTCGTCCCGTACCGGAACCGCGGAGGCCCGAGCAGCTTGTGCACGCGCTTCGCGGTGACGAGGATCTTCTCCTCGTTCTTCCCGGTGGAGAGCACGTCCTTCGCCGTCTTCCGGCACAAGGTGGCGATCTCGCGCTCCAGCCCGCGGACGCCGCTCTCCTTGGTGTAGCGGTGGATCAGCTCCATCAGGGCCTTGCTGGTGAACTTCACGTCCACCTTCTCCAGCCCGTTCTGCTCGCGCTGCTTGGCCACCAGGTACTTGCGCGCGATGGAGAGCTTCTCCAGATCGGTGTAGCCGGCGATGCGGATGATCTCCAGGCGGTCCTGCAGCGGCGCGGGGATGCCGTGCAGCGTGTTCGCGGTGCAGATGAACAGCACCTTCGAGAGATCGTAATCGAGGTCGAGGTAGTGATCGCCGAAGGTGTGGTTCTGCTCCGGATCGAGCACCTCCAGCAGCGCCGACGAGGGATCGCCGCGGAAATCGGTGCTCATCTTGTCGATCTCGTCGAGCAGGAACACCGGATTGCCGCTGCCTGCCTTCTTCAGCGACTGGATGATCTTCCCGGGCAGCGCCCCGATGTACGTGCGCCGGTGGCCGCGGATCTCCGCCTCGTCGCGAACGCCGCCCAGCGAGATGCGGACGAACTTGCGCCCCAGCGATCGCGCGATGCTCTTGCCCAGCGAGGTCTTGCCCACGCCGGGAGGGCCCACGAAGCAGAGGATGGGGCCCTTCATCTTCTCCACCATCGCCTGCACGGCGAGGTACTCGAGGATGCGCTCCTTGGGCTTCTTCAGGCCGTAGTGATCGTCGTTGAGGATCTTCTCGGCTTCGTTGATGTCGAGCTTGTCCTTCGTGTACTCGTACCAGGGCAGGCCGAGGATCCAGTCGACGTAGTTGCGCACCACCGTCGCCTCGGCGCTCATCGGCGACATCATCTTCAGCTTGCGCAGCTCCTTCTTGACCTTGGCGACCGCCTCCTTCGACATCTTCTTGTTCTTGATCTTCTCCTCGAGCTCCTGCAGCTCCGACTTGAACTCGTCGCGTTCGCCGAGCTCCTTCTGGATCGCCTGCATCTGCTCGTTGAGGTAGTACTCCTTCTGCGTCTTTTCCATCTGCTTCTTGACGCGGGTGCGGATCTTCTTCTCCACCTGGAGGATCTCGATCTCTCCCTGCATCAGCTCGTAGAGCTTCTCCAGCCGCTTCGCGGCCGACTGCTCCTCGAGGATGGACTGCTTGTCGTTCAGCTTGAGCGAGAGGTGGGCGACGATGGTGTCGGCGAGCCGGGCCGGGTCGTCGATGGTCGCCACCGACATCAGCATCTCCGGCGGGATGCGCTTGTTCAGCTTGACGTAGGCCTCGAACGTCGCGTGCACCGAGCGGACCAGCGCCTCCACCTCGACGTTGCGCTCGTTGACCTCGTCGACCTCTTCCGCCTCGACGAGGAAGAACTTCTCCTGCGCGGCGTACTTGCGGATCCGCGCCCGCTTCTTGCCCTCCACCAGCACCTTCACCGTTCCGTCCGGCAGGCGGAGGAGCTGGAGGATGGTGCCGAGGGTGCCGATCTCGAAGATGTCCTCGGGCGCCGGCTCGTTCGTCTTCGCCTTCTTCTGCGCGGCGAGGAGGATGTCCTTCTCGTGCGCCATCGCCTCTTCCAGCGCCGCGATCGACTTCTCGCGCCCCACGAACAGCGGCACGACCATGTGCGGGAAGACGATGATGTCGCGGAGCGGGAGGAGCGGCACGGTGCGGACCCCGGCCTTGCTCCTGGGGTCCTTCTTGTCGTCGTTGCGGAAGAACATCGGTCTTGCCTCCGGGGGCTCGGCTGGCCGCTGTGCGTGCGCGAAGCGTAGCGCGACCGTCCAGCGAAGTCAGCAAATCCCTGCTCACTCTCAACGGGTCGCGCGGGCTCCCAAATTCCCCGAGGGCGGATCGCCGCGAGGTGGGCGCGGGGCGCACAGATCGCGGGCGCGCCGGCAGGGCGTTGAAGACCGTACATGTCGGCGGCCGGTTTGCCTCCCGACATCGCCCGTCCGCCGCGCTTGTGGCCCCCCGCTTCGTGACGAAGTCTCCGGCGCGCGGGAGGGAGCATGGCGCGAAGGCCATCGGTCGTCCTGTCGGTGCTGCTCCTCGCCGGCTGCGTCTTCCAGATGTCCGACCCGCAGCAGGGCGATTCCTCGAAGACCCTGGTGGGCCCCGAGGGCGGAGTGGTCTCCCTCGCCGGCGGGCCTACCCTGACCATCCCCGCCGGCGCACTCGCGACGCCGACGGAAGTGAGCATCACCCAATCGGCCGCCGTCGCGCCCAGCGCCGCTCTGACCGCCGTGTACGTGTTCAGCCCGGCCACCGCCTCCTTCGTGCAACCCGCGACGGTCTCCTTTCCGGTCCCCTCCGGCCACCCTGACGTCGCCGTCTACTGGAGCACCAGCTCGGGCGCCGCGCAGTTCCAGCAGATGACCACGGCGATGGAAGGCGACCGCGCTTCCGCAAAGGTGATGAAGCTCGGCCTCGGTTATGCGGGCGCCCCGCCGCAGGCCACCCGCACCGTCTCCGGCGCTCTCTCCACCGTGTTCTGGCAGGACGATGGAACGAAGACCTCGCGCAATGGCGTGGTCGCGCCGCCGATGATGCGCGTCTCGGCGATCTTCGTGCCCAAAGACGACGGGTACGATGTCGTGCGGATCGTCCCCGCACCGGACTCCAGCTTCTCCGCCAGCGGCGTGCCGCCAGGACGCTACCTGCTGCAGATCGACACCATCTATCCCCCGAGCTCTCGCTCGCTGGCAGCGACGTACAGCCAGCTGGTCGAGCTGACCACCAGCACTCCCGATCTGTCGATGGTGGTCTCCGCGCGCCCTGATCTGCAGATCGCGGGCGAGGGCTCGAGCCCGGTGACGATGAGCATCGCGAATCTCACGCCCTGGGTCCCCAACCTGAACGGGTTCACCGGAGACCTGATCATGATCGCCGGGTCGCAGGCGCACGTGTATTCGCGCCCGGGCTTCGGGCAGATCGGCAGCGGGATGACCGCCGCCACGCTCTCCTTCGACTGGGCGGCGGCGACCACGGCCGACCGGACGGGCTTGCCCGATGCATCGAAACGAGACGTCGAGTACGTGTACCAACGCTCCACGAGTCCGCTGGGCAGCGGTCCGACGGCCGGGGTCGAGCGCACTGCGACCCGGTTCCAGCGGCTCGACTCCCTGACGATTGGAGCGGCGGGTTCGACGAGCTTCCAGGTCGCGCTGGCGGACGCGCCTTCGACTGCGGTGCTGCACGCGGACCTGCGCAATTCGCAGTTCGCCGCCCTCTTGCCGCAGATCAATCCCTACGCGGTTCCCTCATCGACCAGCGGTGGCGTCTCCGTCCTCGCGGTCCCACATTCCATCGCGTTTCCCGATTCGCCGTCCGGCGGCGCGTCGACCTCGCTGCTCTGGGTGCAGGGACCCGCCACTCTCGACATCGATTATGGCGCGATGACGTACGGGCAGTTCCTCCCCCCGCTCTGGCAGGAGATGCAATACGTCTACTACAGCGCCGACATCACCGCGCCAGGCACCAGCTCTCCCTACTGGTCCGGCGCGCTGCTTTCCATGCTCCCGGTTCCGGCGACCGGTCCGATCGCTCCCGCGCTCTCGCCGCCGCTCTCTCCGAAGATCCAGGGACGCGATGCCTTCGTCCCCCAGTCCGGCGTAAGCGAGGTCCCGCTGATCTCCTGGTCGCCGCCTTCGCTCGGCACCGCGACCTCCTACGTGGTGAGAATCGACCCCGTCGACGCCGGCGACTTCCAGGAGGTGGCGATCACCGTCTACTCCGGGACGTCGGTTCGGATCCCCGCCGGCTTCCTGCACCTGGGAAGGCAGTACGCCGCGACGATCACGGCCGTCTCCGCACCCTGGGACAAGCTCGACCGGCCCCCGCTGAGGACCGGCGCGCCGGTGCACATGGCCGATTGCGTGAGCGCGATCTTCACGCTCTGAGGAAGCTAGGCGGTTTCCGCCTGCTTCTCGTACACGATCAGAGGCGCTTCCTTCTTGAGGATGCAGTCCTCGTTCAGCACGATCTCGCGGATGTTCTTGTGCGAGGGCACCTCGTACATCACGTTCAGCATCGAGTTCTCGAGGATCGCCCGCAGCCCGCGCGCGCCGCTCTTGTGCCGGATCGCTTCCTTCGCCACCGCCCGCAGCGCGCCCTCGGTGAACTTGAGCTGGACGCCGTCCATCTCCATCAGCTTGCGGTACTGCTTGGCGAGGGCGTTGCGCGGCTTGGTGAGGATGTCGACCAGCGCGACTTCGTCCAGCTCCTCGAGCGTGGCGACCACCGGCAGACGTCCGATGAACTCCGGGATCATCCCGAACTTGAGCAGGTCCTCCGGCTGGACGTCGCGGAGCAGCTCGCTGATGTTCCGCTCCTTCTTGGATTTCACGTCGGAGCCGAATCCCAGGCTCTTGCCCTCGGTCCGCTGGGCGACGATGTTCTCCAGCCCGCCGAAGGCGCCGCCGCAGATGAAGAGGATGTTCGAGGTGTCGACCTGGAGGAACTCCTGCTGCGGGTGCTTGCGGCCGCCCTTGGGCGGCACGTTGGCGACGGTGCCCTCGATGATCTTGAGCAGCGCCTGCTGCACGCCTTCGCCCGAGACGTCGCGGGTGATCGACGGGTTCTCGCTCTTGCGCGCGATCTTGTCGATCTCGTCGATGTAGACGATCCCCTTCTGCGCCCGCTCGATGTCGTGGTCGGCGGCCTGCAGGAGGTTGACGATGATGTTCTCCACGTCCTCGCCCACGTACCCCGCCTCGGTCAGGCAGGTGGCGTCGGAGATGGTGAACGGCACGTTGAGGATCCGCGCCAGCGTCTGCGCGAGCAGCGTCTTGCCAGATCCGGTGGGGCCGAGCAGGAGGATGTTCGACTTCTGCAGCTCGACGTCGTCGAGCGACACCTTGCTCTCGATGCGCTTGTAGTGGTTGTGCACGGCGACGGAGAGGATCTTCTTCGCCCGCTCCTGGCCCACCACGTACTCGTCGAGGATGGTCTTGATCTCGGAAGGCCGGGGGATGCGCAGCTTCTGGTCGCGCGCCTCCTCCTTGTCGATCTCCTCCGCGATGATGTCGTTGCAGAGGCCGATGCACTCGTCGCAGATGTAGACCGTCGGCCCCGCGATGAGCTTCTTCACCTCCTTCTGCGATTTTCCGCAGAAGGAGCAGCAGAGCGTATGGTTTTCGCGCTTGTCTACCACTTGCTCCGCCTTTCAGGCTCCCCCGGGCGCCGGCAAAGCCGCCGCCCTCCCGCAACTGCTCCGACGCCTCCGTAGTTCGCCGTAATCTAACCCTACTTCAGCCCGCCCGCCGGTTTCTTGATCACCACCTCGTCGATGAGCCCGTACTCCTTCGCCTCACCAGCGCCCATGAAGTAGTCGCGGTCCGTGTCCTTCTCGATCCGGTCGAGCGGCTGGCCGGTATGCTTCTGCATGATTTCGTTCAGCTTCGCCTTCAGCCGCAAAATCTCCTTCGCGTGCAGCTCGATGTCGCTCGCCTGTCCGCCGACCCCGCCGCTCGGCTGGTGGATCATGATGCGCGAGTGCGGCAGCGAGTAGCGCTTGCCCTTCGCTCCGGCCGTCAGCAGCAGGGCGCCCATCGAGGCCGCCTGGCCCATGCAGATGGT
>DASREU010000306.1:0-16026 GCA_035651935.1 Myxococcales bacterium
TGTTCCAGATGGAGTCGAGCGGCTTCACCGAGATGGTGAAGAAGCTCAAGCCTTCCGTCTTCGAGGACGTGATCGCCGCCGGCGCGCTCTACCGGCCCGGCCCGCTGGACAGCGGGATGGTGGACGTCTTCATCAACCGCAAGCACGGCCGCGAGCGGGTGACGTATCCGCACCCCTTGCTCGAGCCGATCCTCAAGGACACGTACGGGGTGATCGTCTACCAGGAGCAGGTGATGCAGATCGCGCAGGTGCTGGCCGGCTACTCGCTGGGCCGCGCCGACCTGCTCCGCCGCGCGATGGGAAAGAAGAAGGCCGAAGTCATGGCCCAGGAACGCGGCGGGTTCGTGGAGGGCTGCCGCGCCAAGGCGATCGACGAGCGCAAGGCGAACGATATTTTTGATTTGATGGAGAAGTTTGCCGATTACGGGTTTAACAAGAGCCATTCTGCTGCTTATGGATTGATTACCTATCAAACCGCATTTCTGAAAGCGCACCATCCGGTCGAGTTCATGGCCGCACTGCTCACCTCGGAGAAGGACAACACCGACAAGGTGGTGGCGCACATCGCGGAAGCGCGCGGCGACGGCATCACCGTCCTGCAGCCCGACGTGAACGAGTCGGATCTGGAGTTCAGCGTCGGGCCCGACCCGAAGAAGGCGGGCAAGCAGCTGATCCGATTCGGGCTGGGAGCGATCAAGGGCGTGGGCGAGAACGCCATCGAGCCCATCCTCGCGGCGCGCACCAAGCCGTTCGCCGGGCTCTTCGACTTCTGCGCGCGCGTCGACGCGCGCAAGGTCAACAAGAAGGTGGTGGAGGCGCTGGTGACGGCGGGCGCGTTCGACTTCACCGGCAAGCCGCGCAAGGCGCTGTTCGAGTCCATCGACGCGGCGGTGCAGCAGGGCGCCTCGGCGCAGAAGGACCGCGAGTCGGGGCAGTTCGGCCTGTTCGGCGGGGGAGCGAAAGCGGCGGAGCAGGCTCCCGAGGAGCGCGTGACCGGCAAGGAAGAATGGAGCGAGCGGGAGCGCCTGGCGCTGGAGAAGCAGGCCATCGGCTTCTACATCACCGGGCATCCGCTGGCGCGGTACGCGGAGGACGTGAAGCGCTTCGCCACGCACACCTGCGGCTCGCTCGCCGCGGCCCGCGGGTTCGAGAAGGTGGCGGTCGCCGGGATCGTGCAGGGCTGGCGCGAGCGCCTGACCAAGACAGGGAAGAAGATCGCCTTTGCCGTGCTCGAGGACCTGACCGGGGCGCGCGACCTGGTGATCTACGACGACGCCATCCAGAAGTACGAGGCGCTCCTCAAAGGCGACGAGCCGGTGCTGGTGAAGGGGATGGTGCGGCTGGCCGAGAAGTTCGGGAACGAGGCGCAGCAGCAGGACACGGAGCCTGCGCCGGAGATCAAAGTGGATGAGGTCTCGCGCCTGGCAGATGTGCGCGCGGCGAAGGCGACGCGGGTGGAGCTGAAGCTCTCGGCGGAGCAGGCGACGTCGGAGAAGCTGACCGAGCTGAAGACGCTCTTCGGCAAGTACCCGGGCTCCTGCACCACCTCGCTCAGCATCGTCCTGCCCGGATCCGCGGAAACGAAGATCGCCCTGAAGGGAACGCGCGTCGCGCCCAGCGACGACCTGCTCGCCGCCGTGGACCGGCTCTTCGGAGCCAAGGTCGCGCAGGTCCGCTGAGGGGAGACGCCTGTCGCTCCCGCACCGCTCCCGGCCGCGGGACTCGGCGCGCCGAAGGCCGCGATCAGTGCGTTCGCTCTGGCCGGTCCTCGGAATCCTCGAGGTTGGTCGGGTCCCCGGCGCGCAGCTTGACCGGCTCGTCCAGCCCCACCGTCGTGTACTCGTCGGAAGAAATGTACTTCCAGCGGATCGGGAACGGGCTCTCGCGCGCTGACTCCGCTCCGTCGAGCTGCACCTTGAAGAGCGCGAGGTCGAGCACCAGGTTCGGCAACGCGCGCCGGAAGCGCTGCGCCAGCGCGCGCACCCGCGCGGGATCGGCACCGGCGGCGCGCAGCGCCTCGTCCGCCACCTCGGCGCGCACCGGCAGCTGGCGCGCGGCGTCCTCGCCTTGTTCCCAGAGATCCTTGATCGCCGTGCGCGCCACCGGGTCCGCGTCCCGCTTGCGCGCGTCGCCCCACGCGAGCTCCAGGTACTTGGGCCAGCGGCCCAGGGCGCGGAAGTCGTCCGGAATCAATCCCAGCCCGAGATGAGCGCGGATGTTCCGGAACACCTTGCCGAGCGTCCCGTTCGGCTCCTCCGGCACCAGCTCGATCGGGTCCATGTCTTGCGGCACGCCGCGAGGAACCCGCTGCTCCCCGCGCGGCCCCCGGGAGACGCCTCCCGCCCCGCCGGACAGCGCGTGCGACAGCACCGAGACGGCCATCAGGAGCTTCGCGTCGAGGTAATGGAAGACGTCCACCTGCCCGCGGATCTCGTCGATCTCGTCGACGTCGTACCCCGCCCACTCCAGCTGCGTCTCGATCAGGGGGCATCCGAGATCGACGGCGAACTGGGCGGCGCGCGCCCGCAGATCGTCCGCCGCTTCCTCGAACGCCCGGACGCGGATCGCCGGCCGCAGGGCGGCCCAGCAGGGGACGAGCGCCTTCTCGGCCGCCAGGGCCTTGAACAGCAGTGGAACGCGGCCCACCCGCAGCTTGCGCGTGACGAGCTCGTAGATCTCGATCGTCTGCCGGTCGGCGTCCGTCTCGTCGACCACCGCCAGCCGATCGACCGCCTTGCTGCCCGCCTTGAATGCCATTTCCGGACCCCCAGTCATCAAACCTAGTGGTTGCGGCCATTTCCACAACCGGGGTCGCGTGCGACTTCATCCCACACGACAGGCTTGACCGCGACGCGGCGGGCGTCCACCCTGCGCGCCCGATGGTCACCCTGCAGGACGTTCTCGCCGCCCGCGATCGCATCCGCGGCATCGTCGCGGTGACGCCGTGCCCGCTCTCGGAGCCGTTCAGCGAGCTGTGCGGCGCGCGCGTGCACTTCAAGCTGGAGAACCTGCACCGCACCGGCTCGTTCAAGGAGCGCGGCGCGGCGAACAAGTTCGCCCTGCTCACGCCGGAGGAGCGCAAGCGGGGCGTGGTCGCCGCGAGCGCCGGCAACCACGCGCAGGGCGTGGCCATCAACGCCCAGCGCCTCGGCATCCAGGCCACGATCGTCATGCCGGAGACGGCATCGCTGAGCAAGGTGCAGGCGACGCGGCGATTCGGGGCGCGGATCGTCCTCTGCGGCACCAACTACGACGACGCGTACGCCGAGGCGCGGCGCCTGCAGGAAGAGAAGGGATACGTCTTCATCCACGCCTTCGACGACGACGCGATCATCGCGGGGCAGGGCACCGCCGCGCTGGAGATCCTCGAGCAGGTGCCGGACGTCGAGGTGCTGGTCGCTTCCATCGGCGGCGGAGGCTGGCTCGGCGGAATGGCTCTGGTGATGAAGTCGCTCAAGCCTTCCGTGCGCGTGATCGGCGTCGAGTCGTCCCACCTGCCGAAGATGCGCGCCGCCCTCGACGCCGGCGGCCCGATCGTGATCCCCAACGCCACCACGCTGGCCGACGGCATCGCGGTGAAGCGCGCCGGGGAGAGGACCCTGCCGCTCTTTCGCAAGTTCGTCGACGAGATCGTGGGGGTGGACGACGAGGAGGTCGCGAACGCCATCCTCGCCCTGATCGAGCGGGAGAAGACCGTCGCGGAGGGCGCCGGCGCCGCCCCGGCTGCCGCCCTGCTGCAGCACAAGATCAAGGGCCTCACGCCCACCACGAAGGTGGTCTGCGCGATCTCGGGGGGAAACATCGACCCCAACCTGATCGCCCGGATCATCGAGCGCGGGCTGGTGATGGAGGGACGGCGGGTGATGATCGCCGTCCGCGTCCCCGACCGCCCCGGGATGCTCGCCGGCGTCCTCTCCGCGGTCGCGGCGGAGGGGGCCAATGTGCTGGAAGTGCATCACAACAGGGCGTTTTTACAGGGGGCGGTCGGGGATACCGAGATCGAGCTCACGCTCGAGACCCGCGGTCCCGACCACATCGATTCCTTGACCGGAGCCCTGCAGGGCAAGGGCTACGCAGTCGTGCGGCGCTGAGAACTTCGGCATGCAGGAGCACGCACCGCTGTTTAAAGGATACAGTTCCTGCCCGTTCCTTGTTGGCCGGCACCACGCTGGATATCCTCTTCCGAAGCCCGCCTGCTGAAAGAGCCGCCGCCCATGCGAAAGCACGCTCGTCTCGCCCTCCTCGCTCCCGCGGCCATCGCCGCATCGCTCCTGGCGCTCTCCAGCGATCGCGGCCCCTTGCGGGCGCACGACGCGCATGCGGCCGTCGACCCCCAGAACGACAAGAACTACGACCTGGCGAGCCTCGATGTCTTCCGGAAGACCATCGTCCAGATCAAGGACAACTACGTCGATCCCAGCCGCATCAACCCGAAGGAGATGTTCACCGCGGCCCTCGAGGCCGTCGAGCGGCAGGTCGCGGAGATGATGGTCGAGGTCGGCGGGCCGCCCTGCGACGATCACCCCGTCAATCGGGAGCCCGGGACCTCCGTGGCGGGTCCCGCCAACGGCGCGCCGCAGGGCGGAATCCTGGAGGCGAACCGCGCGCAGTCCGCCGGATGCGGACACGCGAACTCCAACATCCCCGAGAACCACGTCCGGGTGACCGTCGGCAGCGCCACCCGCGAGTTCGACTACAAGGACATCGACTCCATCTGGCAGATCCCGCTCAAGATGCACGAGGTCTTCGGATTCGTGCGCGACAACCTGGTCACGCAGTCCGATCAGCGCGAGATCGAGTACGCCGCCATCAACGGCATGCTCTCCACGCTCGATCCGCACTCCTGGCTGCTCAAGCCCGACGTCTACAAGGAGATGAAGGTCCAGACGCGCGGCGAGTTCGGCGGCCTCGGGTTCGTGATCTCGATGATCGAGGACAAGCTCACCGTCCGCAAGGTCCTGAAGAACACGCCCGCCTTCAAGGGCGGGGTGAAGAAGGGTGACGTGATCACCCAGATCGACAACGACTCCACCGTCAGCATGGAGCTGCAGGAAGCGGTCGACCGGATGCGCGGAAAGCCCGGGACGAAGGTCAGCATCTGGGTCGCGCACAAGGGCAGCGAGGCGCGCCGCCTGGACCTCACCCGGGCGCTCGTCACGTACGAGACTGTGGTCTCCAAGCTGCTCGACAACGGCGTCGGCTACGTCCGGCTGAGCGGGTTCTCCGGCACCACCACGCGCGACATGATGGGCGCGATCCGGACGATGAAGCAGCAGAACGGGGGCACGCTGCGCGGGCTGATCCTCGACATGCGCGGCAATCCGGGAGGGCTGCTGGAGCAGGCGATCCAGGTGAGCGACGCGTTCGTGGAGGAAGGGACCATCGTCACCACCGTGGGCGTGAACGGCACCTTGCGCGAGCCGAAGCTGGCGCGCAACGACGGCGGCGAACGCGAGTTCCCCATGGCGGTGCTGATCAGCAGCGAGAGCGCCTCGGCCTCCGAGATCGTCGCGGGCGCGTTGAAGAACCTGAACCGCGCCGTCATCGTCGGCCGGCAGAGCTTCGGCAAGGGCTCCGTGCAGGTGCTCTACGACTTCAAGGACCGGGAGAGCGGCGACGAGAGCGCGCTCAAGCTGACGATCGCGCAGTACCTCACGCCGGGCGACGTCTCCATCCAGGAGGTGGGGATCGTCCCCGACATCGAGCTCGTCCCCGCGCGCATCGTCAAGGATCGCATCGATCTCTTCGCCCCGCCGAAGACGTTCCGCGAGGCGGACTACGACAAGCACTTCTTCAACGGCTTCGCGCACGACGAGGAGCAGGCCAAGGCGGGCCGCGAGCGCGTCCAGCAGAAGCCGGTGGAGACCCTCCGCTTCGTCAAGGAGGAGACCGCGAAGGAGCGGAAGAACCGCGAGCTGATCGAGGCGGGGCAGGCGCCGGAGGAGGACGACGACGATCCGTCCGACGAGGACGGCGTGGTGGTCGACTACCAGATCGAGTTCTGCCGCGACATGCTGCTTCACGCGACCTCCACCGATCGCCGGCAGCAGCTCCAGCAGGCGAAGCCCTTCGTCGAGCAGCGCCGCGCGGCCGAGCAGGAGAAGGTCCGCAAGTCGCTGGAGGCGATGAACGTGAACTGGGCGGCGCTGGGGGTGAACGCCCCGCGCAGCCAGGCCAAGGTGCAGGCGGAGATCCGCGTTCCGCGCACGCAGGCCGGCGGGACCATGGAGGTCGCGGTCACCGCGCACAACACCGGCACCGTGCCGCTCTCGCGGCTGCGGGCCTACACCAAGAGCGAGAACGGCGTCCTCGACCGGCGCGAGTTCGTCTTCGGGCTGCTCCAGCCGGGCGAGAAGCGCACCTGGACGGTGCCGATCAAGGTCCCGCGCTACCTTCCTTCGCGCCGCGACGACATCACCCTGAAGTGGGAGGACGAGGCCGGCGACCAGCTCGAGGACGCGCGGGCGGAGAGCGACATCGCCGAGCTGCCGCGCCCGACCTTCGCCTGGAGCTACCAGATCGCCGGCAGCGACGGCCTCTTGCACAAGGGCGAGACCGCCGAGGTCGTCGTCGACGTGAAGAACATCGGCACCGGCCTGGCGTACGACGCGTACGCCGCGCTGCGGAACCTCTCGGAGGATCGGATCAACGTCAAGAAGGGCCGGACCAAGCTCGGGCCGCTGAAGCCGGGTGAGACGAAGACGGCCACCTTCGTCCTGGAGGTGAAGAAGGCCCTCGACGAGGCGGTGCCGGTGCGGCTGGAGATCGGCGACAAGGACCTCTACGAGGCGCAGCGCGACAAGCTCCAGCTTCCGGCGGGGGCCCCCGTTCCGCTCGCTTCCGCATCGCATCCGGTCCGGGTGCAGGTCGACACGTCGATCCTCGCCTCGGCGCAGGAGGCCGGCCTCAAGCTCGCCTCGGTGAAGAAGGGCGCGGTGCTCCTGGTGCACGGGCGCGCGGGCCAGTTCTGGCGCGTCGAGTGGCAGAAGGGCCGCACGGGGTTCCTGCCGATCGCGGCCGCGAAGGAGGCCGCGGGCGCGAAGGCGAATCTGAAGACGGTCGCCGCGGTGACGCAGAGCGAGGCGCCGTCGATCAAGCTGGCGAACGTGGACACCTCGCGCGGCGGCGTCGAAACGGATCAGGATCATCTGACCTTGACGGGCAGCGCGGCGGACGCGAACGGCATGCGCGATCTGCAGATCTTCGTGCAGCACGAGAACGACTACCGCAAGGTGTTCTTCCGGACCGCGCGCAAGCCCGGACAACCCGCCATGGGCGCTCCCGCGCAGCTCGACTTCCAGACGGACCTGCCGCTCAAGCCCGGCAACAGCACGGTGGTGATCATCGCGCGCGAGGACGATGATCTCATGACGCAGCGCACGCTGGTGGTTCACCGCAAGCAGCCGGTGGTGGCGCAGAAGCAGGGCGAACGGGAGAGAGCGCAGCGGTAATCGACTGCTGGTCTGGTTGCGCCCTCCGCGAAGTCGTGCGGGCCGAGTTCCCGTCCACCTCTGTGGCTACGGCGCACAGATTCTCTGCGTCCGCGAGATGCTGCGCGTGATGGTCGAGCCGTTCGGCAGGACGATCGAGGTCCAGTTGCCGGCATCGTCGTAGAGCGTCTGCAGTGTCTCCACTCCGCCGTCGGCGAACGCGTTCCTGGCCGTCACGGTGCGAGCGACGTCATCGTAGGAGAAGGCGAGCATCGCGGTGTCGCGTAATCGCGACAGGCCCCCGCGGGAAAGGCCCGACCGCAGGCGCACGCGAGCGCCAGGACCATTACGAGGCGCATGCCGCGCAGGATAGCAAGAATGGATTGACCCTCCGGGGCGCCGAGGAGAACCCGTTCCGATCCCGAACAAGTCGCGGTGCTCTGGTGCCGGTGTTGCGGCCGCCGGTACAGGTTCGCGACGCTGCGGATGGACTACCGCACTGAACTGCGCCGGGACTCGGAAGCGGGCGCGTTATTCCCGTGGGAATTGCGAGGGCAGCCGTGTCGTCGAGCCTGGCGAGTGGCAATTCCGCCGCTGGGAGATCCGTCATGAAAATGCCTGCCTTGCTATTCCTGTTTCTCTCATCCGTCATCGCTTCCTCCGCACGTGCGGGGACCGAAGGTGGCGAGGGGCGCAGCACGTACAGCGCGCCGTCGACCGTGAACGCGACCGGGCTGCAGTCCGATCAGACCGGCGGAAGTGGCGCCCAACTCATCCGGATCGTGGTGCCGCGCGAGGTGCTCGCGGTCAGGTTCCTGGATTCCGCTGACACGACCCACTACCAGTCCGCGTCGGAGCCGGACTTCCTGCAGATGGTGGAGCCTGCCACGGCGCGGAGCTCGAACCGATAGTCACCGCCTCAACTGCGGCGGCGCGAATCCACATGTGGATGGCGCGCCGCCAGGGATGGGAACGGCCGTGGACACCGATTCAAGGAGAACGGTCATGGATCGCAAGACAAGCAAGATGGTGGTGGCGGCGGGTCTGGCGGCGCTCTGCGGGTGCGCAGGCTTGCTTCGCGAGAAGCACGAGCAAGTCGAGCGTCTCGACGAGCACGGAGTGAGCGCACCAGCCCTTACGGTGATGTCGGGCACCATCCTTCAATTCGTGAACGCCGACGCGCGGCCTCACCAGATCTACTCGAACGACTGCGGCGAGCTGTCGTCCACCGTCCTCAGTCCCGGGGAAACTTACGCAGTGGGAATCGGCATTGGACCCAAGGAGTGCCACTTCCAGGATCTGCTCCTTCCGCTCTCTACCGGCTACTTCGGCACGCTCCAGGTGCACGACGAGCAGGAAGAGCGGCGTCTGGCGACGCAGGACTGAGACGGCGGCGGCGCGCCATCCACAGCCCGCTGCTTACGGTCCGGCCTCGCGCCCTGATAAGGAGGCCTGACGATGCAGGACCTCGACCGGCCCGTCTGGGCCTCGCTCACCACGTTCCACGCGCCGATGGCCGAGGGCGACGAGCGCGCGAGGCGGTTCGTGCCCGACGTCAACCTCTTCGCGTCGGCGCGCGACGCCGCCGCCGACGCACAGCAAGGATTGGCGGCGCTCGTGCGCCCGGGCGAATGCGTCTACATCCTGCAGGTGCCGCCGATTGCGATACCGTCCGGCCTGCGCGCGGCGAAGATGGCGGCGGGCGTGCAGATGGTCGCAAAGCGGCCGCTCCACGCCGAGCGCGACGACGAGATCGAGCTGCTCACCGACGCCGACGCGCCGGAGATGCTCGCACTCGCCACGCTCACCCAGCCCGGCCCCTTCCTCTCGCGGACGCATCGCATGGGCCGCTTTCTCGGCATCCGGCGCGAGGGCCGGCTCGCGGCGATGGCCGGCGAGCGGATGCGCTTCCCGGGTCACACCGAAGTGAGCGGCGTCTGCACGCACCCGGACTTTCGCGGGCAAGGTCTGGCGCGGCGCCTGTCGGTAGCCGTCACGGCGGCGATCCAGGGCCGCGGGGATCAGCCGTTCCTGCACGCGTGGGCGACCAACACGGCTGCGATCACGCTCTACGGCGAGCTCGGCTTCGAGCTCCGCGCCGGCGTGAACGTGGCGGTGCTGGAACGCGAACGCGGACCGGAGCGAGGCCCCTGACCGTCCGCCGAGTCCAGCAAGATAAGGGCGCTCCAATGGTCTCCGTCGCATCGGAGCGACGACGGAGGGCTCACCGGCCGCCGGCGACGTCAATGAACGAGCCGGTCGTGTAGGAGGCTTCGTCCGAGAGCAACCAGACGATGGCCCGGGCCACCTCGACCGCCTCGCCGGACCGGCCCATCGGTTGCTGCGGGCCGAGCCGCGCCGGGCGCGCGGGCTCGCCGCCGGTCGCGTGAATCTCCGTCTCGATGATCCCGGCCCGCACGCCATTGACGCGGATCCCTTCGCCGGCCACTTCCTTTGCCAGCCCCGACGTCAATGCATCGAGCGCGGCTTTCGAAGCGGCGTAGTCGACGTACTCGCCCGGCGCGCCGAGGACGGCCGCACGGGAGGAGACGTTGACGATTGCGCCCCCACGTCCGCCGTGGCGGCTGGACATGCGGCGCACTGCCTCGCGCGCGCAGAGGAATGCACCCGTCACGTTGGTGGCGAGGATCCTGCCGATGCGGGCGGCGTCCATCGCGTCGACTCTCGCCTGGCGCTCGAGGATGCCGGCATTGTTCACCAGGCCGGCGACGGTCCCGAGCTCTTCATCGCACCTGCGGAAGAGACGGACGACGTCCGCCTCGCTGGCGACATCCGCCTGCACGGCGATTGCCTTGCGGCCGGACGCGCGCACCGCGGCGACGACGGCGTCCGCAGCCGGAGCGTTCGCGCGGAAGTTCACGCACACGTCGTTTCCGCGCTCCGCCAGGAGGCGCGCCGTCGCCGCTCCGATCCCGCGGCTCGCGCCCGTGACGAGGACGACCGGCATGCGACGGCCTCTCTACGCCGTGATCGCGGCGCCCGCCAGGGTCGGCGGCGTCCGGTCGTCCAGGACCATGAATCCCAGACCAACTGAAGGCCCCTGACCGTCCGGTCTTCCCGGACGATCAGGGGCCGCGTTTTCGTGAAGCGAGGCCGGCTTACTGCGGGCGCGCGTGCGGCGAGGCCGACGGCTTCACACCGCCATGGCCCGACTGCGCGATCGCGGCAGTGCCCTGGCCCGGCGCCCAGAACTGCGCCAGTCCATTCACGACGCCGGGGGCCTTCGGCGAGCCCAGGCCGGTGAAGGCGTCCCAGCCCGTTCCGGCGCTGTAGCCGTTGACCAGCACTCCGTTGTTGTTCGAGTCGGCCTCGAGCGCGGTGTTGTTCCCGCTGACCACGTCGTGGAACGAATTGGCCGCGACGGACGCGTTCTGGCCGATCTTGTAGATCGCGCCGTTGACGAAGCCGTAACTGTGCGCCGCCTTCTGGGCGGCGATCACCGTCAGCGCCGCCCACTGCGGCGATCCGGCGCTGGTGCCGCCGAAGCGGACGAAGCCGGTGCCGAAGCCCGGGATGTCGAGGAAGGAGAGCACGCCGTGGAGGATGGCGGCGTTGTAGGCGACATCCGCCACTCCGCGCTGCTTGCCGCCGTGGATGGTGCCCTGCTGGTACGAGGGCTCGTCCCAGACGGCGCTGAACCCGCCGCCACCGGCCTCCGTGGTGCCGAAGCTGCTCGAGAAGTCGCCCGTCGGTCCTTCGTTCCAGCCGATCTCGCTCAAGTACGTGCCCGGCGCCGGGTGGGTCGCGGGATCGCAGCCCAGCGAGGCGAGGCAGTAGTCGGCCGCGCGCAGCTCGGTGCCGCCTACGCCCGTGACCAGCGGGTCGGACGCCGGCGAAGAGGCGGAGAGGATCCAGGACTTGCCGTCGCACGACGGCTGCGCCGCGCCCTGGTCGCCTGCGGAGGCGAAGAGGGTGATCCCCTTGCGCGTCGCGTTCGCGAACGCGCGGTGCCAGGCCGCGGTGAGGTCTGGTCCGAGGCACACGTCGGCCTCGCCGAAGCTCATCGAGATCACGTCGCCGCGGTTGTTGTCGATGGCGTCGTTGACGGCGTCGATCAGCGCTTCGTCGGAGTTGTCGGCGCCCAGCTCGAGGACGATGTTCGCGCCCGGAGCGATGGCGTGCGCCCACTCGACGTCGAGGGAGATCTCCTCCGCCCAGCCGACCATGTTGCCGTTCGTGGGATCGAACGGCGTCAGGCCGTCAGGGGCGACCTGGGTCAGCGTGGGACCGGAGCCGGTGTTGAATTGCGGCAGGCCGTAGAAAGTGTTGTAGGTCGCGACCTGGGACTCCAGCTTGGGGTGCTGGAAGGCGTCGACGATCACGATGGTCTTGCCCCTTCCGTCGAAGCCCGCCGCGATCAGCGAGTCCACCCCGTACGCATGCCGCATCTGGAAGGGGTCGTAGCACTGCCCTGTGCTTCGGCCGACCTGACAGCTGAAGAGGCCGAAGCCCGGCTCCGACGAGTTCGCGGCAGCGAAGTTCGTGTCCAGGAGGAAGGCCGGCTGCATGCGATGGGCAGCGGCGCGCTTCGGTGAGGACATGCGCGCCGGCAAGCGGGTGAATGCGACGATGCCGGCGGCGAGACACAGCGCTGCCATCAATGACAATTTGCGAATATGCATGTTCGATACTCTCCGGGTAATTTGTCGCCCACCCATGTGGGCTCCGAGCGGCCGGCACCCTACTCTGCCCTACAAGGTGGGCGCAATGGCTATCGAACCCTGCGGAAAGTCAATGGCTTGCGCGCTCCTGTGCAATGCGACCGAGCAAGACCTTGGTTCGATGCAGGAGCAATCATTAATCCTCGCAATGAACCTCTTCGTCGTAATCGGGAGCGGGGCAGGGCATGCCGCCGGATTGCGCCGTGCGCGCGCGGGCCGACCCGGGTAGCGCCCCCGCGGCGCTTGCCGTAGTTGCCGAGCGCGTGCGATCCGGGATGGCGAGCGACCCCCGGCCGTCCCATCGCCGCTTTCGCCGCTCGCTCTCGCGCGCTGCCTTCGAGGCTGCGCTGATCGATCGCGCTCCTTCTAGTGTTGGTAGACGGCGATCGAAGCGGCATCGGCATCGCCTGACCCGTGGGTCAGCGGGTTCGCGATGCCGTTCTTCCAGTACACCGCCGAGGCGCCGTCATAGCCGGCGACGAAGACGTCATTTCCTGCGATCGCGATCGCTTCGGCGAAAGCCTGGTCCTTGGCACCCAGCCTCGCGGCGGATCCGTTCGTCCAGATCGTCGGGACATCCAGGCTTCCGTTCGACTGGGCTCCGACCGCCAGCACGTCGCTCCCTCGGAGAGTGACCGCCATGGCCTTCGCGCTCAACGCGCCGTCCGTCAGCGCCACAGGGGCGCCGTTCTTCCATACTTTGGCGACGAAGACCGGGCCCGCTCCCTCCCAGCCCGCGACGTACACATCGCGGCCGGAGAGCGCGACGGAGTTGGCCACTCCCTCGTTCTTCCCATCCGTCAGCGCCGTCGCGACGCCGTTCTTCCAGTACCTGGCAACGTCCGCGATCACGAACTCGTTCGGGGCGACCTGCGTGTTCGTGATTTGGTAACCGGCGATGTGGACATCGCCTCCCGAGACCGCGATCGACACCGCGTCGGCGAGGCTGGTCCCATCCGTAAGTAGCGTCTCGATGCCGTCCCTCCAGAACGTGGCGACCGGAGCCCGGTACGTCTCGTATCCAGCCGCGTAGACGTGGCCTCCTGAAATCGCGATCGCTTCCGCACATGCCTGGCGCGTGCCGTCGGTGAGCGCCACGAGTACACCGTTCTTCCAGTACACGGCCATGTCAACCGAAGTTCTCGAAGCGCAGCCGGCGACGTAGACGTCTCCGATCTCCGAGACGGTGACCGCCGTCGCCACCGACCTTTGCGGCTCCGCCGTGAGCGCGACGGGATTTCCATTGGTCCACAACGTCGCTGTCAGGCCCGCCCCGTTGTTCACGTAGCCTGCGACGTAGACATCGGTCCGCACCGAGGTCCCCCCGCATGCACAGAGGAGGGCGATCGCGATCGGGCATACACGATGGACGTAGCGAAGCATGCGCGACGCACTCGGTGCTGGCGCTACAGTTCCATCACGCACTTCGCCCGGAGTCGGATGCATTCGGGACTTACCGTCCTTCAATGCTCTGCTCAGCATGAACCGAACCGGGAACAAGGGTCAACCGGCAACCAGATGCCGGAATCATCGCGAAGGCGAAAGGACGAACTAAGCTCTCTTCTGTCCGCCCGCGCTTCCTGCCGTCCTTCGCGAGCGTAGCAGAATCCCAGGCGGGGGGCTCAGAGCTGCCGCACCGCTGGTTGATCCGTCTCGATCCCGGGTATATATCGCAGTACGATGTATGCGGATCCATGTTCGGCGGTTGACATCCAGCAGTGATGTCCCGGCGCGAGCGGAGGCTCTTCATGAGCGTGAACAGCCGTAACTGGGCAGGCTTGGTCCCCTACGGACTGAACCAGCAGCACCCGAACAACTACAGGGACATCCTGGATGCTCTCTGGGAGAACAAGGACAGCCTCGGCTACTCGTGGCGCGTGCTTCGCGACGGCTGCTGCGACGGCTGCTCGCTGGGGACCACCGGCATGCATGACTGGACGATGAAAGGCGTCCATCTGTGCGCCGTGCGTCTCGCGCTGCTTCGTTTCAATACCATGCCCGCGATGAATTGGCAGTTGCTGGAGGACGCCGAACCGCTCAAGAAGAAGACGGAGAAGCAGCTCCGCAAGCTTGGCCGGCTGGCGGTCCCGATGGTGCGTTCCAAGGGCGATCGTGGCTTCCGCCGCGTCACCTGGGACGATGCGATGGAGATCGTCGCAGAACGGATCCGCAAGACCGATCCGAAACACGTTGGATGGTATCTGACGTCACGCGGCCTGACGAACGAGGCTTACTACGCGCAGCAGAAAGTGGCGCGCTTCGTGGGAACGAACCACGTGGATACGAGCGCGCGGATTTGTCACGCGCCAAGTACGGCCGGCCTGAGCGCCACGGTCGGCTGCGCGGCGACGACCTGCTCGTATTCGGACTGGATCGGCGCCGATCTCATCGTCTTCGTGGGCGCCAATCCAGCCAATAATCAGCCGGTCACGACGAAATACCTGTATTACGCGAAGAAGGCGGGAACGAAGGTCTTCGTCGTCAACCCCTATAAGGAACCGGGGATGGCGCGCTATTGGGTTCCCTCGGTGACTGAGAGTGCGCTGTTCGGCACGAAGATCGCGGACGATCACTTCCAGATTCACGTCGGCGGCGACATCGCGTTCTTCTACGGTGTCTTGAAGCACCTCATCGACAACGACTGGCTGGATCGCGACTTCATTGCAGCGCGCACCGTCGGGTGGAAGGAAGTAGAGGCCCGGGCTCGCGCCCTTTCCTGGGACGAGCTCGAAAAAAGCTCAGGCCAGACCAAGGCGGACATGTTCCGCTTTGCCGAGAAGTTCGGGAAAGCGCGGCACGCGATCATCGTCTGGAGCATGGGGATCACGCAGCATCGCTATGGCACCGACAATGTGCGGGCGATCGTGAATCTGCAGCTGGCAAAGGGCAACATCGGCCGGCCGCACACGGGGCTGATGCCGATCCGCGGCCACAGTGGAGTCCAGGGCGGCGCTGAGATGGGCGGCATGCCCGGGGCTTACGTCATGGGCGTGCCGGCGACAGAAGACAACGCAAGGAAGTTCGCGGCGCCGGACATGTGGGGCTTCGAGCCGCCAACCTGGAAGGGGCTCAGCGCTGCTCACATGATCCTGGCTGCCGAACGCGGCGAGATCGACGTGCTCTGGCAAAGCGGTGGGAATTTCAAGCAGACCCTGCCTGAACCAGACCTGGTGCAGCGCGCTCTCGGCAGGATCAAACTTCGTGTGCACCAGGACATCGTCGTCAATCCCACGATGCTGGTGGATCCGGCAGATACCGTGGTCCTCTTGCCGTCGCGAACCCGATACGAGCAGCGTGGCGGTGGAACGGAGACGAGCACAGAGCGGCGGATCATCTTCAGCCCTCGAATCCCGGGTGGACCGGACGTTCCGGAAGCCAGGGACGAATGGGAGATTCCCGTGCTGCTGGCCCGCAAGCTGGATCCCGCCCGGGCGAGCGTCATCTTTCCCTGGCGCGATACACAGGACATCCGGAACGAGATCGATCGCGTCTGTCCCACATACAAAGGAATCGCAGCTCTCCGGAAGAAGGGCGACAACTTCCAGTACGGCGGGCCACGACTGCTGGTGGACCGGTGCCTGACTCCGGATGGCAAGGGACATTTCAGCGCGATCGGGCTGCCGGAAGAACGCGTTCCGGAAGGTCAGTTCCTGCTCGCCACCCGCCGAGGCAAGCAATTCAACAGCATCATTCACGCCGACGTGGATCCGATCACCGGAGCCCGCCGCGATGACGTCCTCATGGCGCGCGAGGATGCCGAGAAACTCGGGTTGCGAGAAGGAGCCACCATCACCCTGCGAAACAACCTCGGGCAGTTCCAGGGGCGGGTGAAGATCGACCGGATCAAGCCGGGTTCGCTGCAGGCGCACTGGCCGGAAATCAACGTCCTGGTCCCTGCCGGGCGGCTCGATCCA
>DASREU010000307.1:0-29961 GCA_035651935.1 Myxococcales bacterium
GCGGCGGGGAGCCTCTGGCTTTCCTCGCTGGGGATCGGCACGTATCTCGGCCGCGACGACGCCGCTACCGATGCGCGGTACGCGGCCTCCGTCCGCCGCGCCCTCCAGCTCGGCCTGAACGTCGTGGACACCGCGATCAACTACCGGAACCAGCGCAGCGAGCGTGCGGTGGGCGCGGCGCTCCGCGAAAGCGGCGAGGGGCGGGACGGCGTCGTCGTCTGCACGAAGGGCGGCTATCTCGCCTTCGACGGGGGGCGGCCCTACGACGCGCGCGCGTACGTGGAAGAGACGTTCCTGCGGCCGGGCATCCTCGAGGCGGAGGAGATCGTCGCCGGCTGCCATTCGATGGCCCCGCGATACCTGGCCGACCAGGTCGAGCGGAGCCGCCGCAATCTCGGGATCGAGTGCATCGACGTCTATTACCTGCACAACCCGGAGACCCAGCTCGGCGAGGTCCCCCGCCCCGAGTTCCTCCGCCGCCTGCGGCTCGCCTTCGAGGCGCTCGAACGGGAATGCAGCGATGGCCGGATCGCGTGTTACGGAACCGCCACCTGGAGCGGGTACCGGCTGGAGCCCGAGGACGAGGAGTACCTCTCGCTCTCCGAGATCCTCGAGGCGGCCCGCGCGGTGGGCGGCGACAGGCACCGGTTCCGGGCGCTTCAGCTGCCGTTCAACGTCGAGATGGACGAGGCGGCGACCTTCCGCAACCAGGGGGAGCTGACGCTGCTCCAGGCCGCGCGCGCGGCGGGCCTGATGGTGTTCGCCTCCGCGAGCGTCCTGCAGGGCCGGCTGACGCAGCAGCTTCCGCAGCCCGTGCGCGATGCCCTCCACGGCGTGGACACCGACGCGCAGCGCGCGCTGCAGTTCGCCCGGAGCACGCCGGGGATCACCTGCGCGCTGGTGGGGATGAAGACCCCCGCGCACGTGGAGGAGAATGCGGCGTTGGCGAAGGTCCCGCCGCTGCGCCTTCAGGAAAGCTGATGCCCGGCGGGCGGTCTCCAGGCTGACACCGACTCGACGATCCAGTCGTACGTCACGGGCCCGTCCGCCGAAGCCCCTTTCCCGGGCGCTCCTTCGTCATCGCCCCTTCGTCCAGCACCACCTTGCCGTTCACGATCACGTGGCTCACGCCCTCCGCGTACTGGAGCGGATTCTCGAACGTCGCGCGATCGAGGATGCGGTCCGGGTCGAAGATCACCACGTCCGCCGCCATCCCGGGCCGCAGAAGGCCGCGATCGAAGAGCCCGGCCCGTCGCGCGGGCAGCGAGGTCAGCTTCCGGACCGCGTCCTCGAGCGAGAGCAGCTTCAGCTCGCGGACGTAGCGCGCCAGGACGCGGGGCATGGAGCCGAAGGCGCGCGGATGCGCGAGGTCCTTCGCGAACGGACCGTCGATGGCCTGCCCGGGATTGTCGGTGACGAAGCTCACCCAGGGCTGACGGATCGCCAGGCGGACGTCGTCCTCGCTCATCCAGAAGCGCACCGCCCAGCCCTGCGCGCGGTCCGCCTCCACGATCTCGAGCAGGGCCTCCTCCGGAGGCTTCTTCATCTCCTGCGCGACGTCATCGAGCCGGCGGCCCATGTATTTCGTCAACGCCGGGTTCACGCAGGAAGCGAGCTGGATGGTGCTGGCCGGCTCGCGTTCCAGCGCGGTCCTCAACTCGCCGAGGATGCGTCGCCGGGCCGCGGGGTCGTGGAAGCGACGGATCATCGCATCCGTTCCTCCGGCCTGCGCCCACTCCGGAATGGTGGCGGCGAGGCCGTTGGACGCGGCGATGTAAGGATAGACGTTGGCCGAGATGTCGATTCCCTCGACGCGAGCGTTCTCGATCCGGGCCAGCGCCTCGCGCATCCGTCCCCAGTTCTTCCGCAGGCTCACCTTGAGGTGCCAGATCTCCACGGCGATGCGGGCTTCGCGTCCGATGGCGATGGCCTCGTCGAGCGCCCGGAGGACGACATCGTCCTCCCCGCGGATGTGGCTGGCGTAGACACCTCCGTGCCGCGCGGCGACGCGCGCCAGGGCGATGAGCTCGGGCGTCTTTGCATACGATCCGGGCGGGTAGATCAGCGCCGAGGAAACTCCCACCGCCCCCTGCCGCATGGCCTTTTCGACCTCGTCCTCCATGCGCGAGAGCTGCTCCGGCGTGGGCTGCACGTCCCCGAGGCCCAGCACCACTCCGCGCACCTGGGCGGCGCCGACGAAGGTGGCGAGGTTGAGCGCCGGCCTCGCCCGCGAAAGGCGCTGCCAGTAGCCTTCCAGATCCGTCCAGTCGATGGTCAGCCGGTACTTGTCGAGCCAGGGCTTCGCCTCGGCGATCCAGGCCTCGCTCATCGGCGCCGCCGAACCTCCTTCCCCGGTCACCTCGGTGGTGATTCCTTGCCGGATCTTGGACTCGACGCGGTTGTCGACGAGCAGGTGGAGCTCGGACTGGCCGAGCATGTCGATGAAGCCCGGCGAGACGACGCGCCCGCCGGCATCGATGCGCCGTTCGGCGCTTGCCGAGGCCAGATTCCCCAGGGTAGCGATCCTGCCGTTCCGGATCCCGAGGTCGGCGCGGAACCAGGGCGCGCCGGTCCCGTCGACGATGCGGCCGTTGGCGATGACCAGCTCGTAATCCGCTCCACGCGCGCTTCCGGCCCCCAACCCCACGACCAGCGCAAGCCCGATGCAGCACCACCGGCCGATCTTCAGCGCACTGGGAGAGAGCGAGGCCGTCTTCCCGGGCGCGTCGCGAGGCCGCAGGTCCATGAGACGACTTCCATCATCGCGCCGCGATCCCGTCAAATCTGCCGGGATCGACTGGCGGCGGACGGGTCTGGCTCAGGTCGACCGCAGCGGACGGGCGAGCTGGCTGAGCAGATACGTCGCCCGACGCAAGCCGTGGACGAAGCCGCGCGGAGCCATCCCCTTGCCGTCCCGGAACGGCGAGAAGCGCAACCGCTCCTGATCGACCTGCGCCGGCTCGAGCAGGACGATGCGCGCCACGGGCTCCCAGCGCTTCTCGAGCTGGATCTCGAGCTGCAGCGAGGCCTCCCCGCGTTCGACCGCCTCCACGAGCCGGGCCCCCCGCTTTCGCGCGTGGAGCCTCCGCGGCCGCGAAGAAACGAGACGCAGCTTCGCTCGCCCGATGCCGGCGACCTCGAACGGCGACACCCCGTAGTAGTCGTTGGCGAGGAAGTCGTGCTGCTCGGTGGTGAGCGGCGCAAACGGCGTCGTCCACGGGGAGCGGATGGTGGCGAAGAGGAGGTCCTGATCTCCCCGCTTCGCCTCCGCGCCGGGATCCCGCCCGACGCGGATGGCGATCCCGAGCGCGTCCAGCCACTCCTTCCCCGAGCGCCACCATGCCGTCGAGAGTCGCGCCAGGGCTGGCCCTTCCAGGCGCCGCCCGAGCATCGCGTAGGGACCCGGCACGGTCTCCACGCGCGCCCGATACACCGCACCTTCGGGATGGAACATGCGTGCCCGGCGAAGCAGCGAGAGCGTGCCCGTCAGTGGAGCAAGCAGCCATCCCGCCCAGACGCCGGCACGTTCCGCGCGGTCCATCCGTTCAAGGTGGGGCGTGCGCGCGGTCAGCGCAAAGCACCTTCGCCAGTGCGATGGGCAGCCTCGAGGTCTGCCCGGGATCGACGCTGCATCGAAATCGCCGGCCTCGGCCGGCGCTTCGATCAGCTCCGGGGCAGCCCTGCGCGGAGCGCGGGCCGGCCCGCCGTCGTGGAATGGAGCGGACGTTCCTGCTTCGCCACCACCTTCTGCGGCTGGGTCGCCGCCGCGAAGGACGCGAAGTCGGCGATGGCCATCGCGGCCATTGCCATCCAGAGGATGGCGAGCGCGATCGGGAACCAGTGTTTTCGCAAGCCCATTGCGGTCTCCTCCTGCGTGCCCTTCGTCAGTCCTTACGCACCAGGAGTGACCGCATTTCAGCGGTGGTTTCAGGCAGGAAGCGCAACGCGTTCCCGCAGGAGTGCGGCGATCGGCGCCAACATCCGCTCCGCCCACACATCGTAGCCGAGCGCGCTCGGATGAAAGCCGTCGGAACAGAACAGCTCGGTCCGGCCCGGCAGCGCTTCGCGGCTGAGCGCGTAGAGATCGATCAGCGTCAGGCCGTGCCGCCCCGCGGTCGCGGTGACGTGCTCGTTGAAGAGCTCGATGCGCCGTTCGTACATCGCGCGCGGCAGCAGGCCGGACACGGCAGGCGAGAGCGCGACGTCGGGGATGTTCGCGATGGCGATCGCCGCCCCAAGCTCGCGGAGCGGCACGACGATCTCCTCCAGGTTGAGCGCGAACGCATCGTCGGGGATCTGCAGGCCGACGTCGTTGATGCCGATGCCGATCGTCACCAGCCTGGGGCCCGCCCGGAGCGCGCGCGGGACCTGCGTCTCCAGCACGTCCGAGGTCGTCGCGCCGCTCTCGCCCAGGTTGAGCAGCTTCAGGCCGGGAAACGACGGCCGCAGCTTCGCGACCAGGCGCTCCGGGTACCCTCCGCCCGACGAGGCCCCGACGCCCGCCGCCGTGGAATCGCCGAGCGCCACGTAGAGAAGCTCCGACGGCACCTCGCCAATGTAGGCATCAAGCGCTTTCCCGTGCCGGTGCGAGTGCTGCCTACCCCGGCAAACAAACAGGCGAATTCGCACCCCGATGCTAAGCTGCCGAGCGGGATGATCGCGGGGAAGGACCTCCTCAACCAGTTCAAGGCTGCGTCGTGGAAGGCACCCGACGACGTGGAGGAATTCGTCGCGGCCGCGGAGGCGCCCCAGACCTCGGAGCTGCTCAAGCTGCTCGACATCGTCTCCGGCAAGGCACCCGATGCCGGGGTCCAGCGCTCGCGGTTGGTGGTGTTCGCGAGGCTGATCGACAAGAACCCCGACAAGGCCCTGTTCGCCCCGTTCGTCAAGGCGCTCAAGTCCGCCGATCCCACGCTGCGCACCACGCTCGCGTCCCTGCTGCCCAAGGTCAACAGCGCCACCGAGCATGCCGCGCTCGTCGACTACCTGCGCTCGACCGACGCGGCGCTCCGGGCGACGGCGGCGCGGGCGCTGCAGCAGCTCGGAGGAAGCAGGACCATCTTCGACCTGCTCACGCGCGCTGCCGGCGAGCCGGGATTCGCGGGACGCATCGAGGCGCTGGACGTGCTGGTCGCCTTCGCGCGCCACCAGGCCATCCCCGCGCTCCAGGCGACGCTCCAGGTGGGGGCCCCCGCGGAGAAGCTGCACGCCCTCAAGCACCTCGGCAACGCGGCGGTGATGGGCAAGGATCCGGCGGCGGCCCTGAAGGCGATCGCGCCGCTGCTCGATGCGCAGAAGCAGCCCGAGCCGGTGGTGATCCAGGCCATCCTCGCCTTCTCCGCCCTCTCCACCGAGGACGACTGGTTCGAGTACGTCGGCATCTTCCTCGACGCGGACGGCGTGGGAATGGTGAAGGCCGCCGTGGACGGGCTGCGCCGCTTCACCTCCGCCCGGGTGATGGCGGCGCTGGAGCGGAAGATGCGCGCCGGCCCGCGGGCGATCCGGATCGCGGTGCTCAACGCGCTCGAGTCCATCGCCACCGACGCGGTCCTCCCGCCCCTGGTCGAGGCGCTGGCGCACAAGCAGATCCCGGTGCGCAACCGCGCCGCCGAGGTCCTCAAGCAGCTCTCCATCGCCGGCAAGCTCGACGTCTCCCGGACCATCATCTGGCTGCTCCGCAGCCACGACGTGAACGTCCGGCGGATGGCCACGGAGATCATCCGCAGCGTCGCCGATCCCGACCAGCAGCTCTGGCCGAAGCTGATGGGCGTGCTGCGCGACGAGGACTGGTGGGTCCGCGAGCGGGTGATGGATGCGCTGATCGAGCTCGGCGGACAGCGGCTCACGCCGCACATCGTTCCGCTGCTCGCGGACACGAGCGACGTCATCCGCCGCTTCGCCGTCAGCGTGCTCGGGCGCACCAGGGACCCGAAGGCGCTGCGCTCGCTGGTGCAGACCGCCACGCAGGACGCGGACTGGTGGGTGAAGGAGACCGCCATCGAGGCGGTGGCGGCGATCAACGACGCCCGCGCGGTCCCGTACCTCCTGCACATCATGGCGGCGGATCGCGAGCTGCAGCCCGTGTGCATCCAGGCGCTCATCGACATGGGGGCGAAGACGGCGGCCCCCCAGGTCGGACCGCTCTGCGGATCGGAGAGCGCCGACGTCCGCCATCTGGCGGTGAAGTTCCTCGACAAGTTCGACTGCAGCGATCACGCCCCCGAAGTGGCGAAGCTCCACGACGACCCGCACCACAAGGTCCGGGCGGCCGCGCGCGAGCTGATCACCCGCTGGCGCATCACCGCCCAGGGTCAGGCGGCGCACGCCGTCCCTCTCCTCGACCGCCTCCTCATCCAGCTGGCGGAGCAGGAGGGCGACGACCTGATCGTCGCTTCCGGCAAGCCGGTGTTCATCAAGAAGGTCGGGCGGGTCTCGCCGATGATCCCCGGGATCCTCGAAGAAGAGCAGGTCCGGGCCCTGCTTCTCCCGCACCTCTCCACCGAGCAGATGATGGCGCTGCAGGCGCTGCAGGACGTCGACTACTCGCACGAGGTGAAGAGCGAGGGCCTGCGCTTCCGCGCGAACATCTTCAACCAGCTCGGCGGGATCTCCGGCGTGTTCCGGCGCATTCGCGGCGCGCTCCCGGAGTTCGAGAAGCTCGGCCTTCCGCCGCTGGTGCGGACGTTCGGGGACATGAAGAACGGGCTGGTGCTGGTGGGCGGGCCCACCGGATCGGGGAAGTCCACCACCCTCGCGGCGCTGATCGACTACATCAACCGGACCTCCTCGCGGCACATCATCTCGCTCGAGGACCCGATCGAGGTGCTGCACAAGCGCAAGCAGAGCCTGGTGAACCAGCGGGAGGTCGGCGCGCACACCCGCAGCTTCGCCGCCGCGCTCCGCTCGACCTTGCGGGAAGACCCGAACGTCATCCTGGTCGGCGAGATGCGCGACCTGCCGACCATCGAGTTCACGGTGGTCGCGGCGGAGACCGGGCACCTCGTCTTCGGGACGGTGCACACCGTGTCCGCGGCGACCACCGTCGATCGCATCACCAGCGCCTTTCCCCCGGGACAGCAGCAGCAGGTCCGCTCGACCCTCGCCGACTCGCTGCGCGCGGTGATCTGCCAATACCTGATGAAGGAGAAGAACGGCCCCGGCCGCGTGCTGGCCGTCGAGCTGATGCTCAACAACGAGGCGGTCTCGAACCTGATCCGCAAGGGGAAGGCGTTCCAGCTCCCGTCGGTGATCTCCACCGCTCGCGAGCAAGGCATGCAGCTGATGGACGGCGATCTGATGCGGCTTGCGCGCGAGGGGAAGATCAGCGCCGCCGACGCCTACGTGAAGGCGGTGAGCAAGAAGGAGTTCGAGCCGCTGGTGGAGGAGGAGGAGAAGGCATCGCAGCAGAAGCGCGCGCCCGTCTTCAAGCAGGCCGCCGCGAGCGCCGCCGGAACGCCGCAGCCGGTTCCGCGCGCCGCGGCCGCACCGGCGGCTCCGCAGCCGGTCCCCCGCGCCGCCGCTGCGCCGGCGCAGGTCCCGGCCACGGCGCGGCCCGCGGCCCCTGCCGCGCGGCCGGTCCCCGGCAACGGCGCGAGGAAGCCCTAGTGCGCGCGATCCCGACGGGGGTGCACTGAATGCCGCGCATCGACTCCTTCCTGCGACTGGTGGCGGAGCAGGGCGCGAGCGACCTCCACTTCCACGCCGGGAACGTGCCGATCATCCGCTACGAAGGCGAGCTGATGCCGCTCCCCTTCCGGGTCCTCTCGGAGGTGGAGACCTCGCGCTTCCTCCTCGAGCTTCTCGGCGACGAACAGCGCGCCGACTTCGAGAAGACCCAGGAGGCGGACCTGGTCTACTCGATCGAGAACGTCGCGCGCTTCCGGGTGAACATCTTCGTCCAGTCCTCGGGGCTGGGTGCGGTGTTCCGGGTGATCCCGAACGAGGTGCCGACGCTCGAGCAGCTGAACCTCCCGCCCGCGGTGCGCCGGCTGACGCAGCTCTCCAACGGCCTGGTGCTGGTCACCGGCCCCACCGGTTCCGGCAAGAGCACGACGCTCGCCGGGATGGTCGACGACATCAACAAGACTTCCGAGCGGCACGTGATCAGCATCGAGGATCCGATCGAGTTCCTGCACCGGCCGATCAAGGGCGCGATCACGCAGCGGCAGGTGGGAAAGCACGCGGAGTCGTTCGCGGGCGCGCTGCGGTCGGCGCTGCGCGAGAGCCCCGACGTGCTGGTGGTGGGCGAGATGCGCGACCTGGAGACCATCCACCTCGCCATCTCGGCGGCGGAGACCGGCGTGCTGGTGATCGGCACCCTGCACTCGAACAGCGCTTCCAAGGCCATCGACCGGATCATCGACGTGATCCCCGAGGAGAGCCGCGACCAGGTGCGCAGCACCCTCTCGGTGCTCCTGCGCGGGGTGATCTCGCAGCATCTCGCGAAGCACGCGAGCGGAGAAGGCCGGGTGGCGGTGATGGAGGTGCTGCTGCAGAGCTACGCCGTCTCCAACCTGATCCGCGAGAACAAGGTCTTCCAGATCGACGGATACCTGGACACCGCGTCCTACGACGGCAGCGGGATGCAGAGCCTGGACGCCTGCCTGTTCAAGCTGGTGAAGCAGGGCGAGATCACCGTCGACGAGGCGCTGAAGTTCGCCAACCAGCCGGAGTCGCTCAAGCGGCTCGCGGCGGAACTGCCGGAAGACTGATGGACGCCAAGGCTCGCGACAAGGCGGTCGAGCGCGCCCGGGCGCTGGAGAAGTCGGGGCAGGGAGACGCCGCCGCGAAGCTGTTCCAGCAGGCGGGAGCGCTGGAGGAGGCGGCGCGGGTGCTGGGAGGGCTGCGCCGGCCGCGCGATGCGGCGGACCTGCTGCTGGAGACGCTCGGGGTTGCCCCGGAGCAGGCGGGGCGCCTCGACGCCGCGGGAAAGAAGCGCGCGTTGATGGCCGCGATCTTCCTCGGCCGCGCCGGCGACAACGCGCGCGCGGTGGAGCTCTTCATGGCGCTCGGCGAGCAGCAGCGCGCGGTGGAGCTGCTGCAGAAGACAGGCGATGCGGTCGGCGCCGCGAAGCTCGCGGCGCTCAAGCCGGGCCAGTTCGAGAGCGGCCCGCTGCTCGCGCCGGCCCGGGGCACCGCGGTGGGAGGGCAGGCCGTCTCCATGGGCTCCGCGCAGAAGCTGGAGGCGCAGGGCAAGCTGGATCTGGCGCTGCAGGCGTACGTCGGACTGAAGCGGTTCGCGGACGGCGCGCGAGTGGCAAAAGCACTGGGGCGCAAGGCCGATGCGGCGCAGCTCTACGCCGACGCAGGCGCGCCGTTCGAGGCGTCGCAGGCGTACCTGGAGCTGGGTGATACCGGAAAGGCGCTCGACAACCTCTGCCGCGTCTCCGCGGACGACCCGCAGTACAGGGTGGCGGCGGCCATCGCCGTGCGGCTGGCCACGAACCTGAACGTCCTCGACTTCCGATTCGAGCACTTCATCGGCGCGTACGTGCGCGCCGGGCCGCGCGACGCTCCCGACTTGCAGGTGTTCGAGCTCCTCGCCGCGCTCTACGAGGGGCACGGGTTCCCGGAGAATGCGCGCGAGGCGCTGCAGAAGATCCTCGCGGTGCGCCCCTCGCATCCCGGCGCCGCGGAGCGGCTGGCGCGGATCGAGGCGCAGCTGCGCCCCTCGGCGATGGTGGCCCGGCAGGTGCTCTCGAACGCGGACCTGCACGCGCGACGCGTGCCGTCGATGCCGGATCTCGGGGAATTGCCGGATCTGCCAGGCGGCGACGTGGCGACGGTGATGCGCGGCGATCCGGAGCTGATCAAGCGCGTGACCGGCCCGGTCGCGAACGGCGCGGAGGTGCTGGCGGAGGCGGAGGTGCTGGTCGACGACCCGCCGCCCGGGGCGCCGGAGGAGAAGTTCGAGGTCGGCGCGACCATCGCCTCGCGCTATCGACTGGAGGCGAAGATCGGCCAGGGCGGGATGGCGGTGGTGTTCCGCGCCTTCGACCTCGAGCTGGAGGAGAACGTCGCCCTCAAGGTCTTCAATGTGGAGCAGTCGTCGGAAGTGCTGGTCGCGCGCTTCAAGCAGGAATTGAAGCTCTCGCGCCAGCTCATCCATCCGAACATCATCCGCCTCTACGACATCGGCCTGAACCACGGGCATCGCTACATCAGCATGGAGCTTTTGCTCGGCAAGAGCCTGAAGGAGCGGATGCGGGAGCCGATCCCGTTTCGCACCGCGCTCGGTTATCTCCTCCAGGCCTGTCACGGCCTGCAGGCGGCGCACGATGCGGGCGTGGTCCACCGCGACGTCAAGCCGGACAACTTCTTCGTCACCGACGACGGCGTGCTCAAGGTGATGGACTTCGGGATCGCCAAGCAGCACGCCACCCCCGGAGTGACGATCGCCGGAGCCATCGCGGGCACCCCGCTGTACATGTCGCCGGAGCAGATCGGGAACTTCAGCTCGGTGACGCATCTCACCGACTTGTACGCGCTGGGAGTCTGCGCGTATGAGATGTTCACCGGCCAGGTGCCGTTCTTCCACGCGGAGCTCGTCCCGTTGCTGATGATGCACGTCAACGCGCAGCCGGCGCCGCCGCGGCAGAAGAACCCGCAGCTCCCGCCCGCGCTGGACGCGGCGATCGTGAAGCTCCTGGCGAAGGATCCGGCGCAGCGGTACCAGAGCTGCCGCGAGCTGGCGGAGGACCTCGGCAAGATCCGCGACGCGTCCGGATGATCGCGATCGCGCTCGCCCTGGCGCTGACGGCGACCGACAAGGTGGACGTGCGGCCGGCGGCCGATCTCGCCATCGGCGGCGCCGCGCTCGTCGTCTGGGCCGTTCCCGAGCTGTTCAAGGGTGATCTCGCGCCGTCCCACTGCCGCCTCTGCGACGGCGCCGACAACACCGGGCTGCCGGGCACCGGCTCGCGGGCGTCGCTGAACGCCGTGGATGCCTGGTTTCACGATGCCACTTCCGGGTGGCTCGTCTCCCGCCGGACCGCGGACGTGGCGAGCAGCGTGGTCGCCTTCGGAATGGTCCCGCTCGGGGTGGTCGCGGGCGCGTTCACCGCCACCGGGCCGTACGCGACCGACGGCGCGGGCGGGCGCGCGATGGCGATCGTCGAAGAGTCGGCCGTCGTCTCCTCGGCGCTGGTGCAGGCGCTGAAGTTCGCGCTGGCGCGAAAGCGGCCGTTCGTCCGGTATGGCGCCGGCGAGACGAGCGGCAGCTACGACGTCGGCGACGCCGACAGCCGCGCGAGCCTTCCTTCGGGGCACACGGCGTTCGCCACTGCGCTCGGAGTCGGCCTCGCGACCACCGCCACGCTGCAGGAGTCCCGGGCGGCTCCGTGGTTGTGGGCGGGCGCCGCCGTCGGGTCCGTCACCACCGGCGCGCTCCGGATGATGGCCGAGAAGCACTACTTCACCGACGTCGCCGCCGGCGCGGCGATCGGCGCGGCGTGCGGCGTGGTGTTTCCCTTGCTCCACCGGCGCGGCGGGCCGCTCTCCTCGCCGGCCTCCCTGTCCAATGCGCCGCAGGGGCCTCGCTTCGCCCTTTCCGGACGATTCTGAGGGAGTAGATTCCGGGCATGGTCCACCCGCTCGCTGGGAAGCCGGCGCCGCGCGACGTGCTGGTCGACGTGGAGAAGCTGCGCAAGCTCTACTACGAGGAGAGGCCCGACCCGGCCGATCCGCAGCAGCGGGTGGCGTTCGGGACCAGCGGGCACCGGGGGTCGTCGCTCAGACGCGCGTTCAACGAGGCGCACATCCTGGCGGTGACGCAGGCGGTCTGCGAATACCGCAAGGCGCACGGCACGACGGGGCCGCTGTATCTGGGCAAGGACACGCACGCGCTCTCCGATCCGGCGCAGGAGACCGCCCTCGAGGTGCTGGCGGCGAACGACGCGCACGTGCTCTGGTCGCGCCGCGCGACGCCCACGCCGGTGATCTCCCACGCCATCCTCCGCTACAACAGCGGGCTCTCGCGGGGGTTCGCCGACGGCATCGTGATCACGCCGTCGCACAATCCGCCGGAGGACGGCGGGATCAAGTACAACCCGCCGAACGGCGGACCCGCGGACACGGAAGTGACGGGATGGATCGAGAAGCGCGCGAACGAGCTGCTGCGCGACCCCGACTCGATCGCGCGGGGCATCCACCCCGGAGCCCTGGAGGAGCACGATTTCATCGCCCCGTACGTGGGCGATCTGCGCCACGTCATCGACCTCGAGCGGCTGCGCGGGCTGCGGCTCGGGGTCGATCCCCTCGGCGGGTCCAACCTGGATTACTGGGACCCGATCGCGGCGATGTACAAGCTCGACATCACGGTGGTGAACCGCACCGTCGATCCGACGTTCGCGTTCATGCCGCTCGACCACGACGGCAAGATCCGGATGGACTGCTCCTCGCCGTACGCGATGGCGAAGCTGGTCGGCCTCAAGGACGAGTTTCAGCTCGCGTTCGGCAACGACACCGATTCCGATCGGCACGGCATCGTGACGCCGGGCGCCGGCCTGATGAATCCGAATCATTACCTGGCGGTGGCGATCCAGTACCTGTTCACCACCCGGAACTGGCCTGCACGCGCGGCGGTGGGGAAGACGCTGGTCTCCTCCGCGCTGATCGATCGGGTGGCGAAGAAGATCGGCCGCAAGCTTTTGGAGGTGCCGGTCGGCTTCAAGTGGTTCGTCAGCGGCCTGCTCGACGGGTCGCTGGGATTCGGCGGCGAGGAGAGCGCCGGCGCGTCGTTCCTGCGGCGCGACGCGGGGGTCTGGTCCACCGACAAGGACGGCATCATCATGGACCTGCTCGCGGCGGAGATCCTCGGGCGCACCGGGACCGATCCGGGCGTGCTTTACCGCGAGATCTCGGAAGAGCTGGGCCGTCCGGTGTACACGCGCATCGACGCCCCCGCGACTCCGGCCCAGAAGGCGGCGCTGAAGAGGCTCTCGCCGGACGCGGTGCGCGCGGACACGCTCGCCGGAGAAAAGATCGTGGCGAAGCTGGTGAAGGCGCCGGGGAACGGGGCCGAGATCGGCGGCCTGAAGGTGGTGGCAGAGAACGGGTGGTTCGCCGCACGCCCGTCCGGGACCGAGGACGTCTACAAGATCTACGCGGAGAGCTTCCGCGGCGAGGAGCACCTCCGGCAGATCGTCGATGCCGCGAGGACGCTCGTCGACGCCGCCTTGCGGTGAGCGAACTCCTCCCTGCACGGGCCGTCTCAAGCGCGAGCTCGCCTGTCACCCGGAGATTTACGCGAGGTTTCGACAACGTGCGTTAGACTCCGGGCATGCCCTTCGATCCCAATGCGTCCTTCGGCAAGTCGTTGTTCTTCGGTGAGATCCTCGAGGACCAGCTCTTCCCCTACCCCGAGATGCCGCGCGACCAGGCCGAGCTGGTCGGCCCGATCTGCGACACCATCGACAAGTACATGGCGGGGATCGACACCCGCAAGCTGGACCACGACGGCGACCTTCCGGCCGAGCTGCTGCAATCGCTGCGGGAGATGGGATTGTTCGGGGTGCTCGTTCCCGAGGAGCACGGCGGGCTGGGGCTCTCGAACACCGGATACGCGCGGGTGATGCAGCAGGTCGCCTCGTGGGACGCATCGATTGCGGTCACGCTCGGCGCGCACGCGAGCATCGGGTTCAAGGGCCTGCTCCTCTTCGGCACCGAGCAGCAGAAGAAGCGCTACCTGCCGAGGCTCGCCACGGGCGAGATGATCGCGGCGTTCTGCCTCACGGAGCCGGGCAGCGGATCGGACGCTTTCTCCATCAAGACCAGCGCGCGCCGCGACGGCGACTTCTACGTCCTCGACGGGCAGAAGCTCTGGATCACGAATGGCGGCATCGCCGACTTCTACACCGTCTTCGCGAAGACCACGCCCGACAGCGGGGAGCAGAAGGGGAAGATCACGGCGTTCATGGTCACCCGCGACATGGGCGGCATCACGCACGGGCCGCACGAGGACAAGATGGGGATCCGCGCCTCGAACACGACCGCGGTGTTCTTCGACGGCGTGCGCGTTCCGGCCGCCAACGTCCTCGGCGAGGAGGGCAAGGGCTTCAAGGTGGCGATGAGCATCCTCAACCACGGGCGCACCGGGCTGGGCGCCGGCGCCGTCGGCGGGCAGCGGCGGCTCCTCCAGCTCGCGGTCGCGCACGCGAGCGAGCGCAAGCAGTTCGGGCGTCCGATCGCGAGCTTTTCCAAGGTGAAGGAGAAGCTCGGGCGGATGGCGACGAACCTCTACGTGAGCGAGTCGCTGGTCTACCTCGTCTCCTCGACGATCGATCGCGGCGGCGCCGACTATTCGATCGAGGGGGCCGCCACCAAGGTGTTCAACTCCGAGGCGGTGTGGACCGCGGCGGACGAGGCGCTGCAGATCGCCGGTGGAATGGGCTACATGCGCGAGCAGCCGTACGAGCGCGCCGTGCGCGACGCGCGGATCAACCGGATCTTCGAGGGGACGAACGAGATCCTCCGGCAGTACGTCGGACTGACGGGCCTGCAGAAGCCCGGCGAGTACCTGAAGGGGCTGGGGAAGGAGCTGGCCGGCGCGATGCGCGATCCGATCAAGAGCTTCGGCCTGCTGCGCGACTACGCCGTGCGCAAGGCGCGGCAGTCGGTGCCGATGCAGACCGTCCCGTACGGCCGCAATCCCCAGGTGACCAAGGCGCACCCCGCGCTGCAGGAGCAGGTGATCTACCTGGAGGACGCGGTGCAGTCGCTCTCGGCGCTCTGCGAGAGCTCGTTGCGCAAGCACGGCGGGAACATCATCAAGCAGCAGATCCAGGTCTCGCGGATCGCCGACATCGCCATCGACCTGCTCGCGCTCAGCGTCACCCTGGCGCGCACCAGCCGCATCATCGAGCAGCGCGGCCTGGAGAAGGCGCGCAACGAGATCTCGATGGCCTACACCTTCTACTCCGACGCGCGCTCCCGGATCCGCGGCAACCTGCGCGCGAGCACCGGCCACAACAACGACGAATCGATCCAGGACGTAGCCGTCGCCGCTCTCGCCGCCGGCGGGTACCAGAACGACATCCTGAAGTAACCCCCGCCACAATTCGAGGACACAATACGAAACTCCGTAATTCGTATTGTGTCCCCGAAACTCTAGATCGAGAGGACGCCGGTGCGGATCAAGTAGGCGAGTTGGGCGCGCTGGCCGGAGTCGAGCAGCGCGTGGATGCGGCCGAGCGCCTTGATGACGGCGTCCCGGAGCCGCTCCGCGCTCTTCACGCGGAGGTCCCCGCCTTCGCGCGCCCGTGCCTCGTCGAACGCCTCCAGACCAATCGCGTCGGCGAAGGCGGCGACCGTCCGGCGATCGTCCACCGCGGCCTGGGCGCGCTCCGTCTTCAGCTCGTCGAGGATCTTCGCGAGCTCCGCCACCTGCTCTTCGCTGAGGTTCAGCTTGTAGGCGAGGAACCGCAGCGGCCTGCGGACTCCGAAGGAACCGGCGCCGAAGTCGTCGCCGGATCCGCGCCAGGGTCCTGCCTGCCAGCCTTCGCCGCCCGCTCCTGCTGACGCGCCTTCGCGGCCGCAGCCGTGCCGGCGCGCATTCTTCCACCACCACATCATGCCTGGGTACATCGTTCCTCCAGCTCGCCGGGGCTGATCGCTCCCGGCGGGGATTGCAGGCGTGGGCACCATGCCTCACGCGTCAGGTGAAGCTAACCTCCGCATCCCCGGAGTCAACGCCGCAGCGCGACATGAAATAGACCGGAGACGCAGGTGGCGCGTTCGCCAGCCAAGGAGGCTTCCATGCTGGCTGCGATTCTGATGACCCTGGCCGCCGCGAACGTGCCGCGCATCGACGTGGCGTTCGCGCTCGATACCACCGGATCCATGGGGGACGAGATCGACGTGGTGAAAGAGAAGATCGTCGACATCGCCCGCAACATCTCCGCCGGGCAGCCGCGGCCGGACGTCCGCTTCGGCATCGTCGCATACCGCGACCGCGGCGACGCCTACCTGACCAAGGCGTTTCCCTTCTCCAGGGAGATCGCCGACGTGCAGAAGGCCTTGCGCACGCTGGACGCGAACGGCGGCGGCGACGAGCCCGAGGCGGTGGCCGAAGGGCTCTACGCGGCAGTGCACGAGCTGCAGTGGGACTTCTCGAAGAACACCGCCCGGATGATCTTCCTCATCGGCGACGCCGGGCCGCACGAGTACAAGGACGGGAAGGACTGGCGGAAGGTGACGTCGGAGGCGGCAGAGAAGGGCATCACCATCAGCGTCATCGGCTGCTCGGGGCTGAGTCCCGCTGGGGAGCGCGTGTTCGAGAAGATCGCCAGGATGGCCGACGGTCAGATGATGCACCTCACCTACACCCGCGTGGCGCGCGCCGCGGACGGGCGCAAGTACAGCGTGCTCGACGAGGGCGGGAAGACCTGGGTCGCCGATCGCGAGCTGAGCGAGTCCGACTGGAAGAAGGGCGCGACGGAGCTGGCGAAGGAAGGCAAGGTGCGCCTCGCCCCGGCAGCGCCGCCCGCCGCGGCGATGACGGACGCGCCGGCGAAGAACAACCTGGACGCCGAGATCGCCGCCGGCGTGCGAGCGAAGGCGGAGAAGATGGGCGTGGGGTACTGAAGAACGGGCCGAGGTGCGGTACAGTCGCGCCACGCGATGATCACGGCCAGGGAGATCCTCGACAAAGCTCGCGCCTCCGGGCACCGCCTTCCTTACAACGAGGCCGCCGTGCTGTTCGCGGCGGCCGTCCGGCTCGCGGCGGCGAACGACTCCACGGTGCGCGGCTGGCTGGTCCTGATCGACGAGGCTGGCGGGCTCCACGTCGGCGTCTTCGACGAGCACGCGCCGGAGGCGGAGCCGGCTTATCTCGCGCCGGAGCTGATGACGGCGGATGCTCCGGACAAGAGCGACCCGAAGGTGCAGGTGTATGCCGCCGGCGTGCTGGGCTACGAGCTGCTCACCGGCAAGCTTGCGCTCACCTCGGGCCAGGCTCCCGGACCCGAGCTGACCGGCAGCCTCGGGCAGGTGGTGCGGCGGGCGCTGGCCGCCGATCGGCGCGAGCGGATCGAGGATCTGCGCCAGCTCTACGAGGAGGTCGAGCGCGTGCAGCCCCGGCCGCCGGCCGAGGGCGAGCGGAACATCCTCTCCGCGCTGCGGAACCGCTTCTCGCGGCCGGCGCCGGAGAAGGAAGCGGTGGCGAAGCTGATCGACAAGCTGCACCACGTCGAGGCGCAGGTGGCGCAGCTGACCAAGACCCAGGCGCGCCTCGAGGCGGCGCAGCGGCAGTCGCTCGAAGCGATCGAGCGGTTCGAAGACGGGCAACGGCGCGCGGAAGAGGCCGGGCGGCGGCGGCAGCCCGTGGTGGCGCCGGCGGTGATCGCGGGCTTGTTCGCCTCCCTGGCGGTGCTCGCGGCGGCGTGGGGCCTGGGGATGATCGCCTCGCCTCTCGTCGCGCCCGCGAGCGCGCCCACGACGACGCCCGCCGCTCCGCCTCCTTCGCCCGAGTCTCGGCCAGAGCCTCGCCCCGAACGGAAGCCCGAGCGGAAGGCCGAGGAGAAGCCGCCGATCCCGGAAGCAGCGACACCGCAAGCAACGTCTGCCCAGATCGATGGCGGCGAGAACGAAAGCCACGACGCCGGCGCGGTCGCGAGCGCCGCTCCGGCGGAGCCGGATGGCGGAACCGCGGCCCGGCCGGATGCGGGTCCTGCACACGTGCCCCCTCCTGCGCCGGTTGCGCACGCCGCCACCCCTCCGGCGAAACCGCCGCCTGCGGCGAAGCCGCGGCCGCAGCCCAGCTCGGAGGCCGCGATGCTGCACGCCGTGGCGATCTCACAGGTGCGCCGCGGCGAAGCGGCGCTCGAGCAAGGCGACGCGGATCAGGCCCTGGTGAGCTTTCGCGCGGCGCTCGAGAACGAGCCGAACAATGCCGTCGCTGTCCGGGGGATGGGGATGGCCTACGCGGTGCAGGGTCAGGACGCGCAGGCGCTCCAGTCGTACGAGAAGTACCTGCGCCTCGCGCCCAGAGCCCCCGACGCCGACGAGATCCGGCAGTCGATCCGCGAGCTGAAGGCGCGCGCGAAGCAGGGGTCCGGGTCGCAGTGACTCAGCCCGGCCGCCGCGCGAACATGCCGGAGGAGCGGACCAGGAACACGCGCTCGCCCTGCTGGTTGAACATCTCTCCGAGGGTGAAGACCGTGCCGCGGTCCGCGCGCTTCGCAGAGGGGCGCGCCGACGTCACGCTCAGGCGCCCGCGCAGCGTGTCGCCCGGGCGGACGGGCTTGAGCCAGCGAAGCTCGTCCACGCCGGCGGATCCGAGGCTTGCGGCATCGTGCAGGAGGCCGCGGACCATCAGACTCATGAACAGCGAGCCGGTGTGCCAGCCGCTGGCGATCAGGCCGCCGTACATCGACCGCTTCGCCGCCGCCGGATCGATGTGGAACGGCTGCGGATCGAATCGCCGGGCGAATTCGAGGATCTCGGCCTCGTTCACGGTCGCTTCCCCCAGCTCGTACACCTGGCCCTCGGCGAAGTCCTCGAAGTAGCGCATCGCCGGATGATGCCGCTGTCTTCGCCCGTCCGCTACGCCTCGATCAGCCCGGCTTGATCTGGCCGGGTCAGGGGGTGCGGAACCGGTCCACGAGGCCGGCGATGGCCACCGAGCTGACCGCTTTGGGCGTCAACGAGGGCAGGGAGATCCCCGCGAGCCGCCCGTGCTGGTCGAACAGCGGTCCGCCCCAGTATCGCGAGTCCACTCTCCGCGTGCTGGTGAGGAAGAGCTCGTCGCCTCGGACCGCGCCGACGGTGACGCCGACCACGCTGACGGTCTCGTCGTCGGTTCCCATCGCCACCAGCGCATCACCTGGTGCCGGCGGCGTGGAAGCGAACACCACTCCTTCGATCGAAGGCTTCTTCGCAAGCCGCAGGACCGCAAGGCCGAGTTCCGGAAACCAGCCGACGATCTCCGCCGCGACCGGTCCGGAGCTCTGGACAAGCGCCTCGATGTCGCTCCAGGCGGTCATCTTTCCTGGCGACACCGCGCCGACGCTGTACAGGGTGGTGACCGCCAGTCCGCCGCCGATGAGGACGCCGGTGCCGAAGACCTCCGTCTGCACCGCCTGTCGTGCATCGCTGCCCGGCGGGAGGGCGACCGCCGCGCGCGCGCGAAATCCGACCACGCTCGAGTGCAGCCGGTCGGCCACGGCCTTGAACGCAACCTGGGGATCGTCGGGAACGATCACGGCCGCGCGCGCGCCCGTGCCTGCGACGACCATCAGGAACAGAACGGCGGGGTGACGTAGCATCCCTCGATTATGTTCGCTGCACGCTGCGGGCGCATTGCGGGCATGTGTCGAAACATCAAGCGGCGGCCGACAGGTACCTGGCTGCGCGGCCAAGGGAGCGCCGCTCCCCGGTGGTGCGCCTCGACGATCCGTGGTGCGAGGAGCTCCGCTGCGGCTGGAGAATGCTCGACGATGACGAGGACAGCCTCGCCTAGCTCGACAGGAGCGGCGTGCGCGGCGGCGGCGCCGTCTCCCCGCGACCGCGTTCGATCATCACGACGACCAGGGCAAGGGCGAGCGGCGCGGCGTAGCTGCCGCCGCGCTCGACGAGCTCCCAGATCGGCGCTCCGGCGGTGATGAACAGAGCCTCGGTGGCGATCTTCCACCCGGCGATCGCCACCAGCGCCAGCGGGTCTTGCCAGAACGCCACCGCCGCCCCCATGGCGATCTCCACCCACCCGATGTATGGCGTGAGCAGCGTCGCGGCGGTCCCCGGGAGCACCGAAGCGTAGTTGGCGGCGAGCCCCGGCTTTCCCAGAGCGCCGAGCGCTCCATGCCCGAGCAGCAGCAGGGTGACGACTGCCGTCAGCAGACGTCGTGCCGCGGTCAAGATCTCCGGCGTCAGCGGCCGGAGGCGGAGGGTGCGCAGGAGGTCGCGCGGCGTCCGGGGCCGCAGCATGAGAAGGACGAAGACCGCCGGAATGCCGTAGTTGCCCGCGCGCTCGACCATCTCCCACAAGGGCTCGCCCGAGAGCGGCCGTAGCATCGCCGTCCAGATCGCCCAGACCGTCATCCAGCAGGCCGCGATCGGAAGCGGCCGGATGAGCATGATGCAACCCATCGCGATGTCCACGGCGCCGACGATCGGCATCAGTTCGTACGCCGTGCGGGGTCCGATCCCGCCCACCGCGAAATAGGGGAGCCACGCCTGCTTGGTGAGGATGCCGAACGCGCCGTGCCCGACGAAGCAGAGGAAGGCCCCGACCCGCAAGATCCACTCGAGGATGCGGGGCTCTCCGCTGGAACCAGTCGCAGGGATCGCAGCGTCCAATTGCGATCCAGACGAGCTCAGGGCTTTCCGACGGAGGAAGCGTTCACGGGGATCGACGCCTCCGAATGCGCAGTGCCGTCGAACAGCGCCCTGTACTTCGGCCAGCTGTACATGGCGATCTTGCGCCCGAGGATCAGGCCCTCCTCGTTGTCGGTGCGGATGTGATAGCCGCCCCAGAGCCTGGACATCGCCGCCATCTCGGCAGTGGCGGTGAAGGTCGGCATCGACAGCCGGATCTCCTTCGACTTGGGGACTTCCTTCGCCGGCCGGCCTTCGACGGCCTGCATCTGCGCGGTGGAAGCGTCGGGCTCGGTCATGTAGCCCGCGGACTGGAAGGCCGTGGAACCGAACCGGTCGCTGCCGGTGAAGAGCTCCAGGGTGCGGGACGCCGCGCCGCTGGCGGTGGCGTGGCCCGAGATGTATCCGGGGAACGGCGGGGTGAGGAAGATGTCGGGTGAGTAGGGCCGCCAGTTCTTGCCCGCCGTCGTCACCACGCCCTTGCCCGCTCCGGCCCAGGCGTGGACCTTCTTGTCCTTGTAGTAGAGGCGCGCCCACCAGTACGGACGGCTGGTGTCGTAGTAGCGCTTTCCTTCCCAGCAGGCGATGAACGCATCCATCACCGCGTTGCCCACCGCGAAGAACATCTTCGCGTCCTCGTCGATCCCGTGGTTGTCCCGCCGCGACACGTCCTGCGCGAGCTGCAGCCAGTGGCCCGACTGCCCGGTGGAATGCGGGCCTTCGCGCATGAACTCCACGATCGTCTTCTGCTCCAGGGTCAGCGTGCTCTGGACCTCCACCACCTCCTCGATGTCCCGATTGAGCGTGTCGGAGCCCCACCTCGGGGGCGGGGGAGGACGGAACATGTCGGAGCGCTCGAGCGCGAACGGCTTCACCTTGCCCCAGTTCGGCGAGAGGAACCCCGGCGAGACGGTGCCTCCCTTTCCATCCGAGAAGGGAATCGGCATCCAGAGCGTCGGGTCCACGATCTCGTCCGGCTTGTTCCTCGGCTTGTAGCCCGTGTAGTCGGAGTACGGCTTCCCGCTGCCTCCTGGCTCGTCACCCAGCTGGTTTGCGCCGTCGTGCTTGCGGTACTCGATCACGGCGTTCGCGGCGAGGTTGCCGACACCCTGAGGGGTCGCGGGATCGGTAGAGCCGTCGTCGGGGTCGAAGCCCTACTTCCGCATCTCGTCGCGGATGAACTCGTTCTCGTCGGGATACACGAAGAGCAGCGAGCGGTACGCGGCGTAGGAGATCGCCTTCTCCTTGTTGGCCAGCGTGCGCTCGGCCGCAGGCCGCCGCAGGCTGCCGCCGAGCCGCGTGCCGACAGCGACTGCGTCGTAAGCGGCCCAGGCGTCGTACACCGACGTCAGCACGATCGCCATGGTCCGCGAGAGCACGGTGGGCCGCGGCTTGTACATCTCGGCGTCGCGCCCCGATGCGGTGAGGAGGACGTCCAGCCACTGGTACGCCATGTTCGGCTTGAAGTCCGCGGCCGGCATGCGATGCACGAGCGTCACGCCCGGAGGAGCGGTGAGCAGCTGGCCGGTGTCCTTGGCGACTTCGGCGGCAGCGGCCGGGCGGGGCGCGACGGCGAGAGCGGCGGCGCAGAGGAAGACGATCGTTCTCATGCGGGGACTCCGGGCAGAAGTCAGGCGTCAGCGGGGTGCCAAGCCTGCTGAGTGCGTGGGCTCGACGACGCCGATCACCCTAACAGGGAGGTCGAGGGATCTCGCAAGCGAATTGTCATCGATCGGTTGCGAAGCGCCCCGGCGGCGTCGCGCTGCGTCAGGCCGAGGTGAACGGCAGAAATTCCCGGGCCGGACGGGCTCGCGCGCAGGGATCGCTCATGCCTGCCGCCACGCCCTTGCGAATCCGCCGCTCAGCACGAAGCGGGGGAAGGTCACCCACTGTTCGACGAAGAAGCGGGCGGCGAAATCGCCGGGCCCGCGGAACCGGACCGGGCGCGCAACCTCACCGGCGTGGCCGCGGCCCTGGGCGGCGACGGTGAGGAGCATCGCCGCTGCGCCCGCGACCGCCACGCCGGCTCCCGCGAGCGGCGCGGCGACGACCGCGCACGTCCCGGCGAGGAAGAGCGGGACGGTGGCCGCGTGGATGGCGAGATTGCGGCGATCGCGGTGGCCGTCGCGGTAGAGCGACCACTGCCATCGGAGCAAGCCGCCGCTGCGCGCGTCGTTCGCGTCCATGAAGGGATCGATAGCGCGAACCGATGGGCAGGGGAATGCCCCGCATCGGCGCGGGGTCGCGCCGGCTGTCCCGCAGCGCCGCGGCAGTCCGCGCGCTGCCGTGGGGCTAGCCGTCACCACACCGGGCGGCAGGGGACGCCGAGCTAGTTCGGAATCCCGTTCGTGTGGCACATCACGCACGTCGACGGATTGGTCATCTTGCTCTTCGTGTGCGGGAACACCCAGGCCGACTGGTACGCGGTGCCCGTCGTCACGGCTCCCGTCGCCGAAGGCACGACATGGCACTGGTTGCAGTCCACCGGATAGAAGTGCTTGGGATACTTCACCGTCAAGGTGTTGCTCTGGTAGTGGGCGACCACGCTCGGCAACGTCCACGGCCGCGAGTCGCCCGCGCCCGCGGATTCCGAAGTTGCTCCGTTCCACACCGTGCCGATGAGATTGGTGCCGGCTTCGTGACAGGAGCCGCAATTGGTGTTGATCAGCGCCGAGAGGTGATCGTACCCGATCGCGGACTTTCCCCCGGCCGCGTTCGTGTGACACGACAGGCAGAGCACGCCGGTGCCGACCGCGGGATGGGGAAGGTTGTTGATGCCGAGCTGCGTGGTCACGGTCGTCGCCGGAGGCTGCGGGATGGTGAACCCGCCGACCGCGATGTACTGCGGCGACGCGCCCGCGCCCAGCCAGTTCGGGCTCGCGGCGGTCCCGGTGCCCGGCCACGAGTGACACGAGCTGCAGTCCGGCGTCCCGGAGGCGGCGGAGAAGGAGCTGTGGTCGAACGCAGTGAATCCCGCGCCCGGCTTCACGTTCAGGTGACAGGTGCTGCATCGCCCCGTCGTGCCGTTCATCACCAGCGGGTTCGCGGAGGTGAAGTTCGGATGGAACTTCGCCTGCGCCCACTCCTGTCCCTGCACTCCGGCCGCCGCGGAGACGCCGGCCTGCGTGTGGCAGAAATTGCAGTCGCGCCCGGAGACGTTCACGTCGGTGTGCGCGATCTGATCGCGCGTTCCCGCGGGAACGCCGGTGGTGGCGTCGACGCTCGTCACGACCGTCGAGCTCGTCAGGCCTGCGGGCAGGTTGTTCTTCGTCCCCGCCACCGAGCCGCCGCCGTTCGTGAGACCGTGGCACTCCTTGCAGGTGGCGGGCGCGGAGACCGCCGCATGGAACGAGTCCCCCTTGCTCCATGCGCTCCCGGACGGCTTCGCGTCGGCGGCGTGGCAGACCACGCAATCCTTGCCCGCCGCGGAGGCGGAGCCATGGTTCATCCATTGCGCCTGGTTCGTGCTCGTCGCGCCCATCGCGAGCGTATACGCGACCGTGCTCTGGGTGGAGGCGTTCGCCGCGGGCGCAGACGCTGCGTGGCAGTCCAGGCACGCGCGCGGCTGCGACGCGAGCGCCGCGTGGAGCCTGCCTCCTTGCCAGAGGGTGGCAGCGATCGGCGTGGTCTTCGCCTTCGAGAGCGCGCTCGCATGGCACGCGTCGCAGCCCTGGAAGGGGAGCTGCCCGGATCGGTGGCGCATGGCGTAGGTCGTTCCGCTCGCGAGGTCGGCGTTCGGCGCGTCGGCCATCAGCGGGTAGTGGCAGCCGGTGCAGTCCTGGGGAACCGCGGCGCCGATGTTTCCGTGAAAGACGGGCGCCTGCGCCGGAGCGCCATCGGCCCAGGTGACCCCCGGGTTGTGATGGCACGACGAGCAGTCCATCGCCGCGGCGCTCGCCCCGCCGACGAACATCGAGCCGTGATCCATCGGCTGCAGATCGGAACCCGACTTCATCACGATCCCCGACGGACGCATCTGCGAGTGGCAGTCGGCGCACTGGCTGGTCGGCTGGGGGAACGGCGAGATCGTCCCGCCCGGCGTCGCGGAGTAGTTGCTCAGCGAGGCGTGGAACTTGCCTTCGGCGTAGGAGGTGACGGTGCCCGCGGTGTTCGTGTGGCAGTGCCAGCACTTGCTGTAGTCCGGGCTCGCGGTCGGACCGGCGTTCAGCGCCGCGGGGACGGCGGCGGAATCGTGCAGCATCATGTTGTAGAGCGTCGCCGAGATCGACGTCATGCCGGTGACCAGGGTCCCGGACCGGGTCAGGGTGCTTTCCGTCACCGTGATGAACTGCTTCGGAGAGCCGACCAGCGACGAGCCGGGATAGCCGACGCCGCCTTTCCAGTCGCCGCCTGGCACCGGGTCGTACCGGACGTACGTGCCCGCGAGCACCGTCGCCTGGTGGCAGCCGAGGCAATCGCCGGTGCCGTTCACCGAGTGATCGAATCCGGAGATCACGGTGGCGGGCCGCTGGGTGGTGTGGCAGGCGACGCAGGTGGTGCCCGAGACCGTCGAGGGCCCGTGCGTGAAGGATCCGCGCGCCCAGTTCTGCGTTCCGCCCCACGCGCCGGAACCCGGATTCGCGTGACAGAGAGCGCAGTCCTGGCCGTTGCCGTGAGTGATTCCAGAGGAGTTGGTGGTGTAGTCGAACGGCGAGCCCTGGTACGTCGTGCTCACCCAGCCCGCCGTCGTGGTCGGCCGTTCACCGGCGTGACAGGGCAGGCAGGTGGACGGGGTGGCGCTGCCCGGGAGATGGAATTGCCCCTGCGACCAGGACACCCACTGGGTCGCGGAGCCGCCCGTGTGGCACGAGACGCAGTCGTCGAGCGCCGGCCCGGCGCCGTGATCGAACTGGAGGTTCGCGGGCATGGCCGCATTGGCGGAGGTGAGCAGCGCGTCGGGACGCGAATTCGCGTGGCAGTCGAGGCACGAGGCCGGTTGCGGCAGGCCGGCGCGCGTCAACGAGGGGTGGAACAGGGCCGGGGTCAGGCCCGTCTGGTCGGTGGCCCACGTCGCCGCGAGCGCCTGCGACGGACTCTGGTGGCAGACGGCGCAGTCGTACGGCAGGGCGGTGGTGCGCGTGGGAGCCGCGACGTTCCAGAGGACGGCGTCATGCTTCATCTCCCCGGACGCCGGCGTCCGCGGGGGATTGGTGGCGGTGGGCCCGACGAACCCGAGCGGCATCGCACCCGAATGGCAGTCGATGCACTGGGTCGGCTGCGCGATCGCCGGCACGCTGTTCGCCAGGGAGGAGTGAAGCGAGCCGGGGAAGTACTCCCCCGAGCCGGCATTCTCGTGACAGCCGGCGCAGTTGCCCAGGGTCGACGGCGTCAGCTCCGTCGTCTGGTGGTTCATCGCCAGGTGCAGCGTCTCGATCTGGGGGCTCAGGCCGGAGATCGAGGTCCCTGCATACGAAGGGACGAGCGCATTCACCGTGACGTCCTGCGCCGGGTCATATGCGAGACCGGCAGGCGCGAGTCCGGCGCCGAGCCAGCTCGTCGTCAGGTGACAGGCGCGGCAGTCGTTCCCGTTTCTCGGCGGGTGCGTGAACGCTCCGCCGTCCATCCCGATGCCGCCGGTGGGCAGGGCGGCGAACGGCGCGCCGGTGTCGTGGCACGAGCCGCAGCTCACGGTGATCCCGAAGTGATCGTAGGGGACCCTCGTCCCCGTGGCGTGGCACTGCAGGCAAGACGCGCCGTCGTAGGCATACGCGACGCCCGCATCCGCGACCGAGGCGCGATTCGCCAGTCCGGCGTGCAGCATGTCGGTGAGCGGCTGCTCGTGTCCGTGGCAGTTGAGGCAGGTGAACTGCTGGAACGAATCGAACTGGCCATGGCAGGTGTTGCACTCCACGGCGTGCGGACCGCTCACGATGGGGAACTTGTGAGTCGCCGCGGTCTGCGCCGTGATCGCCGGCGCGCCACCCTGGCATCCGGCGACGGTCAGCAGCAGAAGCGCGGAGAGCCTCGAACCAGCGCTGGCGATCATGACTTCTCCACGAGATGGAGCCTGCTGCATACGGCGATGGGCGGGATCCGCAGCGCGCGGCGGCGCCGGATGCGATGATCCTTCCGGCGGCGGCGCCGGCCGTCAATGCGCCTTCAGGCGCGCACCAGAGGGGAAGCAGTGCGGGGTGCCACCCGGTGGGTGGGTGCGGTCGCCTCTGCCCTGCAGGGAGACCAAGCGGCGCCGGCCGCAGGTTACCGGAGCGCGAGGAGAAACTGCCTGGCGAACGTCGGCCCGCGCGCTTCGTCCTCGTGCTTGAAGTACACGAAGACGTCGCCCGCATGGGTCCGGACGAACTCCGCCCACTTCGACAGCGCCGCGGCGTCGTAATCGAGGCGGCGCAGGCGGAGGTATCCGAACTCCGCCGTGCGCACCGCGGGAGTGACGAGCTCGTCGCTCTCCGCCACGCAGAGCGCAGCTCCGGCGTTGCGCAGGGCGGCAAAGGTCTCATCGCAGAACCAGCTCTGATGACGGAACTCGAACGCCGCGCGCAGGTCGCGCGGGAGCTGGTGGAGGAAGTCGCGCAAGAGCGGCAGGTCGGCTTTCAGATTCGGCGGGACCTGGTAGAGGATCGGCGCGAGCCGGGGCCCGAGCGCGCGCGCCACGTCGGCGAACGAGGTGACCAGCTCCGCGCAGTCCCGCAGCCGTTTCTGGTGCGTGATCCGCTGCCAGGCCTTGAGCGCGAACCGGAACCGCTCGGGGACCTGCGCTGCCCAGCCGTCGAGGATCTTCGCGGTCGGCCTTCGATAGAACGAGTAATTGATCTCGACGGTGTCGAAGCGCTCCGCGTAGTACGCGAGCATCTTCTTCGCGGAGAGGTCCTCCGGATAGAAGCTTCCCTTCCACGCCTCGTACTGGTAGCCGCTGGTTCCGACGTGGACGGTCACGCCTGCACCAGCTTGCGGTAGGTGCGCAGGTGTCGGAGCGCGGCGGTGGCATTGCCTCGCCCCTCGTAGAGCTGGGCGAGGTTGTAATGCGCGTCGGCGCAGCCCGCGTCCGCTGCGAGCGCGGTCCGGTAGGCGAGGATCGCCTCCTCGGGCATGCGGAGGTCTTCCAGGGCGACGCCGAGGTTGAAGAGCGCGATGACGTTGTCGGGCTGGAGCTCGATCGCCCTCCGGTAATGCTGCGCCGCCGCCCGCGCATCGCCCGCTTCGTGCAGCAGCCTGCCGAGATTGACCCAGGCGTCGGCATGCTCCGGATCGAGCTCGAGCGCGCGCCGGTAGGCATCGCGCGCCTCGTTCGGCGCGGACTCCTCCAGATCGCAGGCGCGCTCGTACCAGTCCGAGGCGTCGCCGCCCCGCGCCCGAAGCTGCAGCGGCGCCACCTTCCGCGCCAGCTCCCGGGTGCCGAAGTCGAAGAGGATCTGTCCGGACTCGGGGCTCCACGACGCGCGATCGTCGGCGACCACGATGCGGTCGCCCTCGGCCCGGATGTGCACGCCGCGGAGCGGCCGCCCGTCCGGAAGCTGCTCCTTCAGCTTGCGAAGCGCGGAGCGCACCCGGCGGGGAGCGATCCGCGCCGAGACGAGCCCCTTCGCGGTGCGGAGGAGCACCAGGTCGTGGAAGGAGAACCGCATCTCGCCGCGCGCTCCCCGCGCCGGCTCGAGGAAGCCGGCGCGCACGTAGGAGCGGACCTGCGCGACGGAGAGGCCGAGCATCTTCGCCACCTCGCGCGCTCCGTAGCCGCCCATCGCGGGCGAAGATCGCACGGCGGGCTACTTCCGGGAAGACGCCTTCTTCTCCGCCTTGGGCTCGCGCTGGGCGCGCCTGGCCGGCTTGCGCTCTTCTGCCGCAGCGGGCGCGGCCGCTGCGCTTTCCCGCGCCGGCGCCAGTCCCTTCGCCGCGAGCGACGCCTTGAGCGCATCCATCAGATCGATGATCTGCGTCTGCGGCGCGGCGGGCTCCTCGACCTGGATCTCCTGCCCCTCGACCTTGCGCTGGATCTGCTCCTGGATCCGCGCGCGCACGTCGTCCGCGTACTTCTCGGGCTTGAACTCGTCGGTGGAGATCTGCTGGATGATCTGCTCCGCCAGCGCCAGTTCCTGTGGCTTCACTTCGGCGGACTCGATCCCCACTTCGGAGAAGGGCCGGATCTCGTCGGCGTACATCAGGGTCTGCATCACCAGCCCGCCCTCGGGCAGCGGCCGGATCTGCACCAGGTACTGCTTGCCGCGCGCGGCATAGCGCGCCAGCGCCGTCCTGCCGCTCTTCCGCATCGCCTCGGCCAGGAGCCGGTAGGCGCGGTCGGCGCCCTTCTCCGGGCCGAGATAGTACGGCTTGTCGAAGTACATCGGGTCGATCTTGTCGCTGGGCACGAACTCGGCGATCTCGATCTGCTGCGTCGCCTTCTCCTCCAGCGACTTCAGCTCGTCGGGCGTGAAGGTGACGTAGCGGTCCTTCGCGAACTCGTAGCCCTTCACCATCTCCTCGCGCGGGACCACGATGTTGTCCTCGCGGGGGCAGATGTACTGCTGCTTGACGCGCCCCCCGCACTTGCCGTGGAGCAGGTTGAAGGAGATGGCCGCCGACGCTTCCGTCGCTGAGAAGAGCTTCACCGGGATGGAGACGAGGCCGAAGGAGATGGTCCCCGACGCGAGTGGTCTCATGGAACGCGGATGATAACGTGCGCGGCGAAATGTCCAAGTTGCTGGACGAATACCGCCGCAAGCGCTCGCCCGATCGCACCCCGGAGCCGATGGGTTCGGGCGCCGCGCGGCCGGGCGTTTTTGTCGTGCAAAAACACAGCGCTACCCGCATGCACTACGACCTGCGCCTGGAGTGGGACGGCGTCCTGAAGTCGTGGGCGGTGCCGAAGGGGCCGCATCCGGATCCGGCCGAGAAGCGGCTCGCGATGCAGACCGAGGATCACCCGGTCGAGTACGCGGACTTCGAAGGCGTGATCCCGGAGCGCGAGTACGGCGCGGGCCCGATGATCGTCTGGGACCGCGGGCTGTGGCGGCCGGTAGGCGATCCGCGCGAAGGCGTGAAGGCGGGGAAGCTGCTGTTCGAATTGAAAGGCTTCAAGCTGAAGGGGATGTGGACGCTGGTGCGGATCAAGGGTGAGACCGGCAAGGAGTGGCTCTTGATCAAGGAGACCGGCGATGCGCACGTGCGCCGCGGCGCGCAGCCGCCCTGGGACGATTCCTCCATCCTCTCCGGCCTCGCCGTCGAGGAGCTGAAAGACCGCGGGAAGCGCGCCGCGGAGATCCGCGCCGAATGCCGGCGGCTGAAGGCGCCGGAGCGCCCCGTCTCGGGCGAGGACGTGCAGCCCATGCTCGCCGAGCCTCGCAGCGAGGCGTTCGACGACGCGGAGTGGCTGTTCGAGCTGAAGTACGACGGCTTCCGCTCGATCGTCGCCCGGGAGGGGTCGCGGCCGCGCCTCTTCTACCGGCGCGGGACGGACGCGACCGCGGTCTTTCCCGATCTCGCGCGCGCCCTCCTTTCGCTCCCCGCCGAGCGGTTCGTCGCGGACGGCGAGATCGTCGTGCTCGACGACACCGGCCGTCCGGTGTTCCAGCGCCTGCAGAAGCGCGCGCTGCTCACGGCGCCGCGCGACGTCGATCGCGCAGCCGCCGAGCTTCCCGCGACCCTGTTCCTCTTCGACCTGCTCGGCTTCGACGAGTTCGATCTCCGTTCGCTCCCGCTGGT
>DASREU010000308.1:0-3150 GCA_035651935.1 Myxococcales bacterium
CCCCTTCGCTCTTCTGCAGCTCGTATTCCGAGGGAGTGGCGGAGACGAAGACGGCCTGGTTCACCAGCCGCTCGAACTCGCTGAACTGGAGTGGCCGGTTGTCGAGCGCCGACGGCAGGCGGAACCCGTATTCGACCAGCGTCTCCTTGCGCGACCGGTCGCCGCGGTACATGGCGCCGATCTGCGGGACGCTCTGGTGCGACTCGTCGATCACCAGGAGGAAGTCCCTGGGGAAGTAGTCGAGCAGGGTCGGCGGCGGCTCCCCCGCCTTGCGCCCGCTCAGGTGCCGCGAGTAGTTCTCGATCCCGTTGCAGAAGCCCATCTGCTCGATCATCTCCAGATCGAACATCGTCCTCTGCTCCAGCCGCTGCGCTTCGAGGAGCTTGTCCTGCGCGCGCAGGTACGTCAGCCGGTCGCGCAGCTCCTCGCGGATCGAGTCGACCGCGCTCTTGCGCCGCTCCGAAGAGGTCACGTAGTGGCTGGAGGGGAAGATCGACATCTTCTCGATCGTGTTCAGCACCCTCCCCCGGAGCGGATCGATCTCCTTGATGCTCTCCACCGTGTCCCCGAACATCTGGACGCGGATGGCGCGCTCCTCCTCGTACGCCGGGAAGATCTCGACCGTCTCCCCCTTCACCCGGAAGGTCCCGCGGGAGAAGTCGTGGTCGTTGCGCTCGTACTGGATCTCCACCAGGTCGCGCAGCAACTTGTGCCGCGGGTACTCCTTGCCCGTCTCCAGCGCCACCTTCAGCTCGTAGTACGCCTCGGCGGTGCCGAGGCCGTAGATGCAGGAGACGGAGGCGACGATCAGCACGTCGTTGCGCGTGAGCAGCGAGTGCGTGGCGGAGTGGCGCAGCCGGTCGATCTCGTCGTTGATGGTGGAGTCCTTCTCGATGTACGTGTCCGACGAGGGGACGTACGCCTCCGGCTGGTAGTAGTCGTAGTAGCTGACGAAGAACTCCACCGCGTTCTCCGGGAACAGCTCCTTGAACTCCCCGTAGAGCTGGCCCGCGAGCGTCTTGTTGTGGGCGATGACCAGCGTCGGCCGCTGCACCTTCGCCACCACGTTCGCGACCGTGAAGGTCTTCCCCGACCCGGTGACGCCGAGCAGCGTCTGGTGCTTGTCCCCGCGCTCGATCCCCGCGATCAGCTCGGCGATGGCCCTCGGCTGGTCTCCCTGGGGCTGGTAGTCGCTGCGCAGCTTGAACGGCATGACGGACGAGTGTAACAGCGCGGCTGGAAACTCGCCCTGGAGGGCCCCATGCTTCGCCGGATCGCCTGCCTGCTCGCCGTCCCGCTCTGGTTCGCCTGCGCCGCCGCCCAGGCGCAGCAGCCGCCGCCCTCGAAGCCGCCGGCCGCCGCCGGCCCCGCGCCGGTGCTCCCGGTGGTCCGGCTGATCGCCACCGGCGGCACGATCGCGATGAAGATCGATCCGGTGAAGAAGGCGCCCGTGCCGGCCATCTCGGGCGAGGACCTGATCGCCACGGTGCCGGAGATCCAGAAGGTGGCGCGGGTCGAGGTGCAGAACCTCGCCAACGTCCCGTCCGACTACATGGATCCGGATCGCTGGATCCAGCTGCAGAAGGCCGTCAGCGAGAGCCTCGCCCGCCCCGAGGTCGCCGGCGTCATCGTCTCCCACGGCACCGACACCCTCGAGGAGACCGCCTGGTTCCTCGACCTCACCGTCGACAGCGAGAAGCCGGTGGTGCTGATCGGCGCGCAGCGCAACGCGAGCGAGAAGGACTTCGACGGGCCGCGCAACCTGCTCAACGCGGCGCGCATCTGCGTCGCTCCCTCGGCGCGGCGGATGGGTTCGATGATCGCGCTCAACAACCAGATCAACGCGGCTCGCGAGGCGGTGAAGACCCACACCTCCGACGTGGAGACGTTCAAGTCCGGAGACTTCGGGTTCCTCGGCGTCGCCGACAACGACCGGGTGATCTTCTATCGCGCCCCGCTGCGGCGGCAGCACGTGGCGCTGCGCGTGCCGGAGGGACAGCATCTGCCCCGCGTCGACATCGTCGACATGTACGGCGGCGCCGACGGCGCCCTGGTCCGCGCCGCGGCAGCGGCCGGCTCGAAAGGGCTGGTGATCCAGGCCCTCGGCTGGGGAAACATGAACATCCCCATGTTCGACGCGGTGAAGGAGGTGATCGCCAAAGGGATCCCGGTGGTGATCACCACGCGGGTGTGGAACGGGCGCGTGCTGCCGAACTACGGCTTCCAGGGCGGCGGAAAGACGCTGCAGGACGCAGGCGCGATCTTCGGCGACAACCTCTCCCCGCAGAAGGCGCGCATCCTCCTCATGCTGGCGCTGCAGACGACGAGCAACGCCCAGGAGATCCAGAAGCTGTTCGATCGGTGAGCTAGCGGGAGAGCTCGAAGACGTTCACTTCGCCCGCGTCGGGATCGAAGTCGCTGCCGACGCGGCGGAAGCCGGCCGCGGCGACCACGCGCTCGGAGGCGACGTGTCCCACCGGGATCGTCGCGCGGATGCGCCGGACGCGCGGATCCGAGAACGCCGACTCGCAGAGCGCGGCGACCGCTTCCCGCGCATAGCCGCGCTTCTGGTGCCGGGGCCAGACCGAGTATCCGAGGAACAGGGCGCCCTTCCCGGCCGCGGCGGTCCCGCCCGCGCCCACCGGCTCGCGCGTCTCGCGGAGCACGAACAGCCAGGGACCGGACTCCCGTCCGGCGGCCAGTTGCTCGCGGACGCGCGGCAGGTCGGAGTCGAAGAGCGGCGGCGCGTCCACCGGTTCGGGAAACCGCGCGCCGGTCAGCTCCAGGAGGCGGCCGGCGTCGCGCTCGATCCAGGCCTCGATCGCCGCCAGATCCAGCTGGACCAACACCAGCCGCGCGGTCTCCAGCCGGTTCACAGGAGCACGCGCCAGTCGGTCCCCGCAGGGCCGTCCCGCAACTCCACTCCGCACGCCATCACCTCGGCGCGGATCGCGTCGGCGCGGGCGAAGTCCTTCGCCTTGCGCGCGAGAAGGCGCGCCTCGATCCGTTCCTCGACCCACTTCGGGTCGATGCCCTTGCGCGCCGCCGCGAGCTGCCGCCGGGCGCGGATCGCTTCCAGCGGGGAGCGCGAGGCGAGCCCGAGCACCTGCGCCAGCCCGCGCGCCGTCGCCAAGAGTGCCGCCACTTCTT
>DASREU010000309.1:0-6873 GCA_035651935.1 Myxococcales bacterium
GGCGTGCCGCCTCCGCCGCCTTCAGCTTGAGGATCAGCACGTCGGTCAGCGCCGCCGACCAGAGCACGGCGAGCACGAGGCAAGGCAGCACGATGGCCGCCTCGACCAGCGCGCTCGCTGCCTCCTCGCGGTGCAGGCGGCCCATGGTCAGTGGAGGAGGAACTGGCGCAGGAGCGGCGTCGCCGTGAGGCCGAGCTTCGCCGCCGCGTTGGATTCGAGCACCGGCATCAGGCGCGCGCCCCAGAGGGGATTGAAGAAGTTCGGCATCTCCCGCCAGTCGCCAGGCCGGTGGTAGTAAGCCTGCGCCGCCGCGAACGCGTTCAGCCCGCGATGAAGCGGTTGCAATCCCCCGGGAAGCGCCAGCGCGAGATCGCGGTCGGTGCGGAAATCGACCGCGCCGCTCCCGGCGCCTCGCCCATTCCAGGAGAATCTGCGCCGGAACGGCGCCCCCGCGTCGGCGTCGGCTCCCTCGAGCGCAAGCCCGACGAGCAGATCCGGCTGGGCGAAGTTGCCCAGCGCCGCGGCGGGGCCGGGCGAGGGCTTTCCGCGGGCCTGTGGCGCGAAGTAGACGTACGGAGACATCCAGAACGGCCGCTGCGCCGGCGCCGGCGCGTACTTGTTCAGGGCAGCGCTCATCTGGTCGCGGACGTTCCCGATCCCGGGGAGGATCGCCTTCAGCCAGCGGGGCACCGAGAAGAGCAGGTAATACTGGTGCTCCTTGCGCGGGAACGGCGTGTAGAGCTGATCCATCTCCACCAGCGAGAGCAGGTTCAGCCGCTTCGTGAACCCGAACGCCTTCGCCACGAGCTGCAGCCGCTGCCCGCTCCAGATCTGCGGAGACGCGGCCTCGCGGCCGCCGCTGCCGGGCACGTAGGCGCCCATCTCCGTCCGGGCGATGCTGCCCAGCTTCACCGACGCGACGCCCACGGAGAAGCCCCAGCGGAAGTGGCGCGCCATCGGCGACGGCGATGGGCTCGCGTATCGATCGCCATACGCTACCCAGGGTTGCCGCGCGGAGTTCGCGATCTCGAGCATGTGCAGCCGCGCCTCCTGGACCGCTTCGTTCCTGGAGTTGGTGAGCACCTCCGTCGTTTCCGCCGCGTTCTGCGGCATCGTGAGGTGACCGCGCGTCTGCGCGAACACCGCCTGGTTCGCGAGCGCGATCGCCTGCGGCCAGATCGGGCGATAGGGACGCGCCGCGGAGTCGCCGGAATGCGCCTCCGGCGGCAAGGGCGCCGCGAGCCGGAGCCACATCGAGTGCCATGCGCCCTCCTCGATCCCGGCGAGGAGGACGTTCGCGGCCGACAGCAACGGCGCCAGCGCGGTGATCCCCACGTCGATGATCCGCAGCAGCGCGCCGAGCCCGGTCTCGACGGCAGAAGTGATCGCGCCGACGTACGGAATGCCGTCGAGGATTTCCAGGAGCGGCTTCAGCCCCGCCCAGATGAAGTGAAGCCAGATCAGGTAGCTGGTGGCCGCCATGACCGACGCGTAGTGCACCACCATCGCCCGGTTGGCGTACGCGGTGAAGTTCAGGACCCGGGCTTCCAGCGCCGCCTGCGAGTACGCCGCGGAGTCCGCCGCCGCCTGGAGCTGCACCTTGTCGTAGACCGCCCGGCCGAGGTTGACGGTCCCGAGGACGCACAGCATCAGCACCAGCCCGAACACAGCAGCGATGACCAGCGCCTGTCCTTCCTCGGAGCGCCGCAGCGCGCGCAGGCGCCCGATCATTTTCGCGACCACTTCAGATACGGGTTCGACTGCATCCGCATCGTGTAGAAGGCCTGCACCGGAAGGTAGTAGCGGCCGGCGCGAGCGGCTGCGACGAGCCCGGCGATTCCGCCGCGGTCGCGCTGCACCGCCATCCACGCCGCCTGGATGACCTTGTTCACCAGCGGCACTCGCAGCTCGAAGAGATAGCGGAGCTGCAGGGAGAGCAGCGAGGCCTCCGTCGCGCCAGGGCGCACGTCGTCGAAATCGAGCTCCTTGCCGTCGAGGTGCTGCCCGTACTTCGCGAAGTCCGCCCCGACCGGGCTGTGCACGTCGATGCGCAGGGGCTGCAGGCCGAACGGCTCCAGCACCGCCTCTTCCGCCTTGAACCGCAAGAGCGTCCTGGCGATGGCTCCCAGGCCATCCGTCGGCCCGAACGCCGGCAGCACCGCCAGCGCCGCCGCTTCGCGCATCTTCGCCGGGTCGCCATTCATGACGATGCCGGCGCGCGCCGCCGCGAACGCCGCGTAGTCGGCGAGCAGGCGGGCCTGCTGCACCTGCGCCAGCTGCACCGCCCCGAGCAGCAGGAAGATCATCGAAGGCAGCACCAGCGCCGCCTCCACCATCGCCTGCCCGCTCTCGGTTCGCAGCATCGCGCGGCATGGTGACCTGCGCGGTCTGCGGTCGCCATCCGTCAACTGGCGCCGGAACTGTTGTCGCGCTTCCCTTCGCCGCGCTACAACCCGGCTCTGCTGGGGCGTCGTCTAAAGGCAGGACGCGGGACTTTGAATCCCGCTATGATGGTTCGAATCCATCCGCCCCAACTCAGCATCTGTCGCGCTCGCCGGGCCGACGCGGGCAGGTATCCCAGGGATCCGCGGTTGCGATGCCGATGATTCTCCCTATCATGCCCGACCTCCCGGCCGTTGCTCCGGAAGGCGCGGGAGCGAAAGGCGACAAGGGCGAACGAAGATGAACAACGCGCTCGTGTTGGCCGCTGCGCTCGCCTCAGCGTGCGCGGCAGGCAAGTCCGCCGGACCCTCTGCCGCCGGCACAAAGGCGTCGCTTGCGCTGCCGCAGGCTGTCGCGCTGGACGGCCTCGGACCTCATCGACGCACGGTGACGGGCGCCTCGCCCGAGGCGCAGCGCTGGTTCGACCAGGGGCTGAACGTCGTCTACGCGTTCAACCACGACGAGGCGATCCGCGCGTTAACCAGGGCCGCCGCGCTCTCGCCGGGGTGCGCGATGGCCTGGTGGGGCATCGCGTACGCGAACGGCCCGCACATCAACAACCCGCAGCTGGATCCCGAGCACGCGCAGGCCGCATGGGCGGCACTCCAGCAGGCCCGGACGGCTTCCGCGGCGGCGAGCCCGGTGGAGCGCGGACTGATCGCCGCCCTCACCAAGCGATACACGAACCCGCCCGCCCCGGACCGCGGACCGCTCGATGCCGCGTACGCCGAGGCGATGCGCGAGCTGTCCGCAACCTTCCCGCAGGACGCAGACGTCGCGGCGCTCTCGGCCGAGGCGCAGATGGACGTGCACCCCTGGGACTACTGGAAGGCCGACGGCGCTCCGCAGCCGTGGACGGCGGAGATCCTCCGCACGCTCGAGTCGGGGCTCGCGGTCGATGCGCGCCACCCGATGCTCAACCACCTCTACATCCACGCCGTGGAGGCCTCCCTGGATCCCGCGCGTGGCACCCGCTCGGCCGACGTGCTGCGCGACCTCCAGCCCGGGCTCGGCCACATGGTGCACATGCCTTCGCACATCTACGTGCGGACGGGCCGCTGGGCGGATGCGATCGACGCGAACCGGCGCGCCATCGCCGCCGACGACGCCTACCGCAAGAAGGTCCCGCGGCAGGGGTTCTATGCCGTGTACATGGCGCACAACCACCACATGCTCGCCTACGCCGCGATGATGTCCGGGCGGAGCGCGCTGGCGCTGCAGGCCGCGAACGAGCTGGTCGCCGGGATCCCGCCGGAGTTCCGCGCCGCGATGGCGCCCGCGGTCGACCTGTACTACGCGATGCCGCTCGAGGTGCTGCTGCGCTTCGGCCGCTGGGCGGAGATCCTCGCTGCCCCGGACTTCGCGCCCGATCTGCCCGGCGCGAGCGCCCTCCGTCATGCGGCCCGCGCCGTGGCGCACGCAGCGCGTGGGGAGGTGCGCGAGGCGAAGGACGAACAGGCGGCGTTCGCGCAGGCGCGCACGAAGGTCGCGCCGGATGCGATCTACGGGAACAATCCCGTCTCCGCCGTCCTCGCCGTGGCGGAGCGCATGGTCGCAGGGGAAGTGCTGTTCCGCGAAGGCAAGAGCGAGGAAGGCCTGGCTGCGCTGCGCGAGGCGGTCACGCTGGAGGACGGGCTCCGCTATGACGAGCCGCCGGAGTGGATCAACCCCGTCCGCCACGCGCTCGGCGCGGCGCTTTCGGAATCCGGCCGCCTGGTCGAGGCGGAGTCCGTGTTTCGCGAGGACCTGCGGCGGACGCCGGGAAACGGCTGGTCGCTCTATGGGCTTTCCCGCGTGCTCGAGCTGCTGAAGGACGAGACCGAGGCGATGCGCCTGCACCAGCAGTTCCAGGCGGTGTGGAAGGAAGCGGACGTGCAGATCAAGTCGGCCTGCTTCTGCCAGCAGGGCGTGTAGCTCTTGCCACCGTGGGCCCTCCGCGGCTCGCTGCGCGGCGCCCGCAGCCGGCGGCGCCATCTCCGCCGGACACCGCTTCGAGCGCACGCGCGGGAAGAGATCGACTAAGGTGCGCGCCTCTTTTTGGAGGCGCCATGTATCGAGCCGCGATCCCGGTCCTCGCCCTTGCCTGCAGCGCGGCCGTGCAGCCCCCGCGCGCCGGACTCACCTGCACCGGGCCGGTGAGCTGCGGCCGGGAGCAGCTGGTGGAGGCGGATCGCTCTCTCCAGCACGCCATCCAGCAGCGCGGCGTCGTCGCGGCGTTCGCCGACGCCCTGCTCGACGATGGAAGTCTCCTCGGCGAAGGCAAGGGCATGATCCGGGGCAAGCAGCCGGTCCTCGCCGCACTCGAGGGCGCCGCGCCGTTCGCCTGGACCCTGGCGCGCGCCGACGTCTCCGGCCGCGCGGACCTCGGGTACAGCTTCGGATGGACGGCGAACGGCCACTACGCCGCCGTCTGGCGCCGCCAGGGCGGAGACTGGAAGCTGGCCGTGTTCCTCCGCAAAGGCGCCGAGCCGCAGGACGTGCCGCCTCCCGCCTGGTTCGTGCCGCTCCGAGGCGAGCGCGAGCCCGGCCCCGCGCCGCAGCACAGCGTCTCTGCCGCGGACAGCGCGTTCGCGGCGCTGGCCGAGCAGAGCGGGACGCAGGCGGCGTTCACCACCTACGCCGCCCAGGATGCCGTGCAGCTCGCGCGCACGATGGTCTTCGGCCGCGAGGGGATCCACCGGTTGTTCGACGGCGCGCCGCTCTTCCACTGGAAGCCCCTCGTGGAGGACGCCTCGCAGGACCTCGGGTACACCATCGGCTCGTACGCGGTGGGCGCCGCGCGCGGGAACTACCTGACGATCTGGCGCCTGGAGCCTGACGGGGCCTGGCGCTACGTGCTGGACGGCGGCGTCAGCGGCTGAGCTGCGCGCGCGCGTCGAGCATCTGGACGGCGAACGTGCCGAGCCAGTGCTCGCCTTCGTAGCTGCCGCTGGCGATGAACGGCAGCGAGGCCTGGGCATGCGTGTCGCCGAGGGCAGCCAGCGCCGGGCGTCGCAGCGCCGCCGAGAGCGCATACAGGCAGCGGGCGCGAGAGAGATTGAGCCCGTCGAGGTGGACGATCTTCGGATCGGTGCGGTCGGAGACGACCGCCGGAGTCATCTTCAGCGAGGGCAGGAACGCCTTCATCCAGCCGCGGAACGCGTCCGCGTCGAGGATCCGCGCCATCAGCGCCGCCTCCTCCAGCGCGGGCGAAAGAAAGTCCTCGCCGCCCGGCTCCCACTTGAGCGGCGCCTGAGTGTCCTTGCCGAAGTACGTGCGGGCGCGCTCGGCGATCAGGCTGCGCAGCTTCTCGTCGTGCACCACCTGCGCGTAGTCGAGGGCGAGCGAGAGCCCGTAAGCCGTGTTCGGGTGGACGCCGGTGCGGATCGGATACGTCTGCCGCGGGAGGAAGTCGAGCCAGGCGCGGGTCACCCGATCCGCGAGCGGTTGCAGCGCCTCCGCCCACCGCCGCGCCTCCGGCGACTCCCAGGAGCGGAGCTCCGCCTCGAGCTTCAGCAGCCATCCCCAGCCGTACGTCCGCTCGAAGCTCTTCCGGTTCGGCTGATCGAAGTACGCGACCTCGACGGAGATGGGCGCGGCCGCGAGGTGCTCGTCGAGCGTGCGGCGGATGGCGGCGGCTTCAGGGATCCCGGGGAACTGGCGCAGGAGCCGGGCGAGCATCCAGTGGCCGTGCACCGAGGAGTGCCAGTCGTAGCAGCCGTAGAACGAGGGATGCAGCGAGCGTGGAGGCTGCACCTCCTGCGCTCCGTTCATCACATGGTCGAGCTTGTTCGGGTACTGCTTGTCGACGCACTCCAGGGCGAGGTGCGCGAAGTGCGAAGCGGCGCCCGCGTCGAGCGAGAGCGCCACGGCGAGGATGTGGACCATGCGCCGGAGTCTACTCCGTGCGCAGCGCGTCCATCGGGTCGACGCGCGCGGCCCGCCGCGCCGGCGCCCAACTGGCGAGCAGCGCGACCGCGATCTCCACCGGGCGATGGCGGGAGCGAGAACCGTGCCGCCGGGCAGCGTCAGCGCGAGCGCGGGGTGCGGCCGCTCGCGGGATCGGCCGTCCCGGAAATGAGACGCTACGCCGCTCCGGGCACCAGCTCCTGGACGTGCCGGGCGATCACCTGCTCCTCGTCGGCAGGAAAGATGTGGACCGCGAACGCGCCGAGATGGCGGAGCCCGCCGCAGATGCGGTCGCGAACGGCGACGGCGTGCTCGCCGATCCCGCCGGTGAACACGAGCGCGTCGAGGCCGGAGAGCGCGGCGGCCAGCGCGCCCACCGCCTTGCGCGCCTGGTAGCAGAACATCTCCACCGCGAGCTGCGCGCGCGGATCCGTGGAAGCGAGCAGCGCCTTCATGTCGGAGGTGGTGCCGGAGACGCCGAGCAGCCCGGACTGGCGATCCACCATCGCCGCGATCTCCTCGCGCGATCTATTCTCCAGGAGG
>DASREU010000310.1:0-6109 GCA_035651935.1 Myxococcales bacterium
CGCCTCGGGCCCGAGCAGGCGCTCGAGCAGGGCCCCGAGGGAGTACACGTCGGCGCGGGCGTCGGCGGCGGCGCTGTTTCCGGCCTGCTGCTCGGGAGACATGAATCCCGGGGTTCCCAGCACCGCGCCTTCGCCGGTTCCCACCCGTGCGCTGCCGGCCACCGTGCTCGCGGAGGGCTCTCCGGCGATCTTGGCCAGACCCCAGTCCAGCACCAGCACTTCGCCGAAGCCGCCGACCATCACGTTCTCCGGCTTGAGGTCCCGGTGCAGGACGCCGTGCGCGTGCGCGAAGGCGACCGCGTCGGCGATCCGCAAGAAGATGCGCAGCCGCTCGGGATCGGCGGGCGCCGCGAGACGACGGCGTCCAGGCGCTCTCCCTGGACCAGCTTCATCGTGTAGAAGGTGCGGCCGTCGGGCAGGGTCCCGACGTCGTGCACCGGCACGATGCCGGGGTGCTCGAGCCGCGCCAGCACCTGGGCCTCGCGCCGCAGCCGAGCCTCGACGCCCGCATCGGGAATGTCGAGCACCTTGAGGGCCACCCGTCTTTGCAGCTCGGCGTCTTCGACGACGTAGACGGTGCCCATTCCGCCCGTGCCGGCCACGCCGCAAAGCCGGTACCGCGTCCGGGAGAGATCCGGCTCGCGCACGGCGGCGCGGAGCCGCGAGAGGGCCGCGTCGTCGAGCCGCATCACGCCGCCCCCTCGCCGAGCAGCGCGTGCGCCTCCTCCCGGAGCTCCTCGTCGCTGCCGGTCAATTCCTCGAGCACCTCGAGCACGATGCGGCGCAGCTCGCGGCGGGTCCGGAACAGGCGGTTCGTGACGTCGGTGACCGCGATCCCGAGCTCCGCGGCGAGGGCGGCATACGTCGGGCGCTCGGGCGCGAGGTCGTACCGCTCGAGCAATGCGTAGCGATCGCTCTTTCCATTGCGAGCGCACTCGTCCTGCAGGCGCCGCAGGGCCAGCGCGAAGACGGCCCGGCCCCATTCCTTCTCGAACAGCGTCTCCGGCGTCTCCGCGGCGGGAACCTGCTCGAGCTGCTCGCGGGCGAGATCGAAGTCGAAGGCGCCGCCGCGGCCGCGACGCATCGCGGCCTTCCGGTCGTTCGCCACCAGCCCGTCGATGCAGACTCGCAAGTACGTGCGCAGCCGCGCGCGAGCGGGATCGAACCGGGCGATCAGATCCTTTTCCAGCACCTCGGCAAAGAGCTCCTGCGTGAGATCCGCCGCCTCCTCGTGCTCCTTCCGCCAGCGGAGGCGCAGGTACCCGTAGACGGGCCGCCAGTACACCGACGCGAGCGTCTCCAGCGCGCGCTCTCTCTCCGCCGCGGTGCCGCTGCGGAGCGCCTCGACGGCGGAGTGGCGCGTGGCAGGGAAGGCCCGGACCAGCTGCTCGACCATCCCGGCATCATGCGACACCTCGCCATCCGCGCGCCATCGAGGCAACTTCGCGGCCGGCGCAGCGAAAGCGAGCCCGCCGGGTGTGCTACGGTCGCGCGCATGGACGTGCGCCCCGGAGCGCTCGATCGCGCGCTGCGGCCGCTGCACCGATGGGTGTGGCTGGATCCGCACCGCCGCGCCCGCAAGCTGCTGCGGTTCGCGGAGACGGAGGCCGACGGTGGCCGCGATCTCTCCCGCGCGGCGGAGCTCACCGCCGACGGGCTGCTCCGGCGGCTCTACCTGCGGCACGCCGAGGACGAGCTTCGCCACGCTGCCCTGTTCCGCTCGCGCGGCAGGGCATTGCTCCGGCGGCTCCCGCGCGCGCGGCACGGGTTCGAGGCCAACTGGTTCGCGCCCGGGGAGCGCGGTCTCGACGACGTGCGCGTCGAGGGCAGGGGCGACGGACCGCTGCTGGCTTTCCTGCATCTGTCGGAAAAGGCGGCGGCGCGGCGTTTCGCCCTTTATCGGCAGGTGCTGGCCCACGATCCCGAAACGAAAGCCGTCTTCGACCAGGTGCTGCACGACGAGGCGTTCCACATGGCGTACACGCAGGCGCAGCTGGCGCGCATCGAGGCGCGGAGGTCGGGCGCGCGGCTCTGGCAGGCCCGGCTGGGGCGGCTGTGGAAGGCCTATCTTCGCGCGGCCGCCGCGCTTGCCTCCGTGCTCGGAACCGCGCTCCTGCGCGTGCAGTATTTCCTGATCCTGCCGCCGTTCGCGCTCCTCGCCCGGCGCGCGCAGCGCCGCGAGCGGCCGGGGTTCGCCGCTTCCCGGGCGGCCTCGCCGCTCACGAGTCAATACTGATGCGCATCCTGGGGATCTCCGCGCACCATCACGATTCGGCCGCGGCGCTGGTCGTGCACGGCGCTCCGGTCTGCGCGGTGCAGGAGGAACGGCTCTCGAGGCGGAAGAACGACGCCTCCTTTCCGCTCTCGGCCATCGAGTGGTGCCTCGAGCGCGCGGGCCTCGAACCGGAGCAGCTCGACGCGGTGGTCTTCTACGAAAAGCCGATGCTGAAGTTCGAGCGGATCCTCACCATGGCCCTGCGCGGCTTTCCCCGCACCTGGCGCAGCTTCCCGCGCGCGATGAAGAGCTCGCTCGGCGAGAAGCTCTGGGTGAAGGGGATCATCTCCTCGCAACTGGGGATTCCCGGCCGGAAGATCCTCTTCACCGAGCACCACCAGGCGCACGCCGCCGCCGCGTTCCTCACCGCGCCGACGCGCGCCGCGGCGATCCTCACCGCCGACGGCGTCGGCGAGTGGGCGACCCTGTCGATCGGGCGCGGGGCCGTCCACGACGACGGCAGCACCCGGCTGGAGATGCTGCGCGAGATCCGCTTTCCGCACTCGCTCGGGATGCTCTACTCGACGTTCACCGCCTGGCTCGGGTTTCCCGTCAACGAGGGCGAGTACAAGGTGATGGGGCTCGCGGCGTACGGCCGGCCGGCGTTCGCGGAGGAGGTGCGCCGGATCCTGCGGCGTACGGCCGACGGCGGGATCGAGCTCGACCTCTCGTACTTCGACTACCACCTCTCCGCCCGCCGGTCCTATTCGAACAGGTTCCTCGACACGTTCGGGCCTGCGCGCGAGCCATGGGAGCCGATCGACCTCGAGACGGAGCAGGGGCAAAGGTTTGCCGACGTGGCCGCTTCGGTGCAGCTCGTCCTCGAGGATACGCTGATCGATCTCACGCGTGCGCTCCGCGTCGAGCTGCAGGTTCCCGACCTCTGCCTGGGCGGCGGCGTGGCCCTGAACGGCTGCGCCAACGCCCGCATCCTGCGCGAGAGCGGGTTCGAGCGGGTGTTCGTTCCCAGCGCGCCCGGAGATGCGGGCTGCGCGGTGGGCGCGGCGCTGTACGCCGATCGCATCCATTTCGCCAATCCAGCCTGCCCGATGCCCGACCATCCCTTCTGGGGACCGGAGGCGGAGCCCTCCGACCTGGAACGGCTGGCCGGCGAGGACGGGCTCCATTGCCGCCGCCTCGCCGATCCGGAGCTGCTGGCCACGGTCGCGGGAGAGCTGTGCGCGGGCCGCATCGTCTCGTGGGTGGACGGCGCCTGCGAGCTCGGCCCGCGTGCCCTGGGGCATCGCAGCATCCTCGCCGCGCCGAACGACGCGAGGACGCGCGATCGGCTGAACCGGAGCATCAAGTTTCGCGAAGAGTTCCGGCCGTTCGCTCCGGCGGTGACGGTGGAAGCGGCGTCCCGCTACTTCGAGCTCCCGCCCGGAGGCGAGCGGATGGCCCGGTTCATGTCGGGGGTCTTCCCCGTGCGCCGCGAATGGAGGGAGCGGCTCGCGGCGGTGACGCACGTGGACGGCACCGCGCGGGTGCAGGCCGTGGATCGCGCCATGGCCCCACGCTTCCACGCGCTTCTCGAGGAAGCCGGGCGCCGGAGCGGCGTGCCGATCCTGCTCAACACCAGTTTCAACCTCGCTGGCGAGCCCATCGTCAACACCGCCGCGGAGGCGTACTCCACCTTCCGCCGCTCGGGGATCGAGCTGCTCGTCTGCGGACCGGTGCTGGTGGCGAAGGGCGGCGCGGCGCATCTTCCGGCGGAGGAGGCGGTCGCATGATCAAGCGGCGTTCCCGAATCGCGCGGACCCTGATCGTCGTCGGCAGCGCGGCGCCATCGATCGTCGACGGCGCGCGAGGATTGTGGCGCAGCGAGGCTGGCCGCAAGTGGCTCTTGCCGCTGATGGTCTTTCTCTGCGTCACCGGCCTCGTGCTCGTCGTGGCCGCCGGCGTCGAGGCCCTCGCTCCGTTCATCTACGCGATCTTCTGACGTGCTCCAGGAAGCTCTCGAGCTGCTCGCCTGTCCGCGCTGCCAAGGCGCTCTGGAGCCGCCGCTCCTCTCCTGCTCCCGCTGCGGCGCGCGTTACCCGCTGGAGGAAGGGATCGCGGGCGTGAGGCTCGCGGGAGACGCGCGCACCGAGGCGGTCCGCGGCTTCTACGCGCAGGCGCCGTTTCCCGCGTATCCGCCGCGCGACAGCTACGGCTGGCTGCGCGCGCGCGCCGAGCGCAGCGAGTTCGCGCGGCTCCTGGATCGGGCCATCCCCGGCGACGCGCGGGTCCTCGAGGTCGGGTGCGGCACCGGTCAGATGTCGCTCTTCCTCGCCACCGCCGACCGGCTGGTGATCGGGGCCGATCTCGCCCGCCCCTCTCTCGAGCTCGCCGAGTCGGCGCGCCGCCGGTACGGCATCGATCGCGCCGTCTTCGTGGAGACCGACCTTCGCGCGCCGGGTCTGCGGCCCTTCGCCTTCGACGTGGTGTACTCGAGCGGCGTCCTGCACCACACGCCCGATCCTCGCGCATCCTTCGCTGCCATCGTCCGGCTGGTGCGGCCGGGGGGAATGCTGGTGCTCGGCCTCTACAACGCCTACGCCCGCCTCCCGCATCGACTCCGGCGCGGCGTCGCGCGGCTCACCGGGTTCCGCTGGTTCCCCGGCGACCCCGTGCTCCGCGAGCGCCGCGCGGAGCCCGCCCGCCGCGAGGCGTGGCTGCGCGATCAATACCGGCATGTCGAGGAGCATCGGCACACGCTGCGCGAGGTGCAGGGCTGGTTCCGGGAGAACGGCGTCGAGTACGTCCGCGCCTATCCCGACACGCAGCTCGCGGCGGAGCCGTTGCGCGAAGACGGCCTCTTCCGCGCCGTCGACGACGACTGGGGGTTCGAGAACCTGCTCGCGCAGCTCTCCTGGGCGCGCACGCTCGCGCACGAGGGCGGCCTCTTCGTCGTCGTGGGGCGGACGGCGCGGGAGCGCGCGCGAGCCGTCAGTTGAGCGAGCGGACGTGGGGAGTCGCGGGCTCCACCGGCGGACCGTAGATGCAGCAGTTGCGGGCGTGCTCGATGTGCCGCGCCGCCGTCCAGGCCGACTCGACCTTCTGCAAAAAGCTCTGCAGGCGCGGGTTGCCCGGCTCGGTGAAACGCAGTCCCGACTCGGCGTCGTGCACGTGGACCACGTGAGCCGTCCCCAGATCGCCGTCGGTGCGCTTGCAGCCGAGCAGCCGCAGCGTATACGTCTCGGAGACGTTCAGCAGTGCGCCTGCGCCGCGGATGCGCACGCCTCCCCGGCTGATGTCGACGAGCTCCACCACCAGCTCGCTCGGGCCCGAGAGCTGCACCATCTGGTTCGTCCCGATCCGGCGCTCGCGGCGCGCGGTGAGGTTCCCGCGGCGCTGGAGATGGCGGGCCAGCCGGGCATCCATCTGGATCCAGGCTCCGGCGATCGGCGCGGCCGAGCGGGCGATGACCTGTGCACGGACCGCGGTCGTGGCACGGGGAAGGCGGAGCTGCAGCTCTACGAGGATGCGCCCGGCGCGCAACTGATCGTGCTCGTCGCGGACGAAGAGCAGCGACGCGTCGCCGAACTGGTGCAGATGCCGCGCCAGCTGTTCGACGCTGTCGAACCGATATTGAATCAATGCTTCCCCGCCCATTGCGGGGCGCATTCTACTGCGCGGCCCGGCGATGACCAGCCCCCCGTTTGTCTTTCCGTGCCGGCCCGGACCCGGGAAGATCAAGTGGTGCTGCAAAATGATGTTGAGAGGCGATCTCTCTCGACGCGACCGGCGGATCGGCGCAAGCTGCCGTAGAGGAGATCCGATGCAACAGGATCGGTTTCGCAAGCTGGTGCAGCAGGTCACCTCCGCGATCGCGGGAGCGCCCCTGGACGGCGC
>DASREU010000311.1:0-4829 GCA_035651935.1 Myxococcales bacterium
AGTCGCCCGCGGCGCTGACCGAGATGCTGCGGATCCTCGCCTCCCTGCGCGAGCAGGATGTCCCCGAGGAGGAGCTGGTCCGGGCCAAGAAGAAGTCGCGCCTGTGGCTGGAGTTCTCGCTCGACGCTCCGGCGGAGATGATCGGCTGGTTCGGCGCCGGCGAGCTGCTCCATCCGCCCGCCGAGTCGTTCGAGACCTGGCTCACGCGGATCGAGGCGGTCACCGCTGCGGACGTGCGGAGGGTGGCGGGCGCGATCTTCCGCCGGGAGAACCTGGTGGCCTGCGCCGTCGGACCGCTCCCCGGGGTGGAGAAGAAGCTGCGGGCCGCGGTGGAAGGCACGCTGTGACAGACCCGCTGGGCGGAATCTCTCACGAGCACCCGCCGGAACCCGACCCCGAGCCCCGGGCCTTCGTCCGCCCTCCGCGGCCGACCACCTGGGCGCTCCTCGTCGTGCTCGGCGCCGTGTTCGTAGCCGAGGGGCTTTTGGGCGGGGATCCCTCGGTCGAGAGCACCGTCGCTCTGTTCCGTCTGGGGGCGCTCCATGCTCCGGCGGTGCGGGACGGCGACTTCTGGCGGATCGGCTCCTACGCGCTGCTGCACATCGGCTGGATCCACATCCTGGTCAACGGCTATGCGCTGTGGATCCTCGCCCCGCAGCTGGAGATGACCTTCGGCTCCAACCTGACGCTCGGGCTGTTCTCGGCGACGTCGCTCGCGGCCGGAGCGGCCAGCTACGCCTGGAGCTTGCACACCGATGCAGCGCGGCTTTCCGCCGGAGCGTCGGGCGGGCTGTTCGGACTCTTCGGCGCCACCGTCGCGCTCTATCTGCGGGTCCGCAAGCACCTGCCCGAGCCCGTCCGGCGCGGCATCGCGCGGGCGATCGGGATCAATCTCCTGATCAACCTCGCCATCGCCTTCACCGCGCCGGTGGACAACGCCGCGCACCTCGGCGGCCTCGTTTCCGGGATCCTCCTCGGGCTCGTCGCGCCGCTGATGCGCGGGGAGCGCCAGCCGTGGCATGGCGCGGCGCGCCTCGCCCTGCTCGCGTCGGCGGTCGCCCTCGCTTGCATGGAGGGAGCGGCGGTCGCGCGCGCCGTCAATCCCGGCACCCGCACGTTGCGCGGCCCGGGCATCGAGGCGCAGGTGCCGTCGCTGGCGGTCCCGGTGAAGCCCGGCGTCGCGTACCTGGCGGGCGTCCTGGAGGTGCACATCCGCCGCGAGGACGCCGCCTTGCGCATCGCTCCGGGCGAGGACGCCGTGCGGATCGGCGACCGCACCTGGCTGCGCCAGCGGACCTCGGAAAACGGGATGGACAGCGCCGTCTACGCCACCGCCGCGGGCCGCGGGACCCTGGTGATCGAGTTCGCCTGTGACAACAAGGTGTGCCGGGGTGCCGCGGGGGACGCGATGGTCGCGCAGATCGCCCGCACAGCCCGATCGGTCGAGTGAAAGTCAAGCCTGTTTTCGCGCGCCTCCGGTGGTACCTTTCGTCGCATGCGGGAGTTCCTCTACCGGCTGGTGCAGCGCCTCCAGGAGGAGGCGCGCCCGCTCTCGCGCAACAAGCACTTCCACGCCTTCGCCGGCGACGCGCGCCGGGCGCTGCGCATCGACCGCCACCTGCGCGACCTGGCGCAGCACCTCGAGCTCCTGCACGACCGCGGCGAGCGCCCGCGAGTGCGCGCCCTGGCCGGCGGGTCGATGCAGCTCGTCCTGAAACATCCCACCCTCGCCGTGGTCCGCACCGCGACGCTCTCCCCCGAAGAGGTGGAGCTGCTCGTGCGCACCCCCGCGGGGGCCTGGGCGCTCGGCCAGGACGACCTCGGCGTGCCGGCAAAGCCAGCCGCAAAGCGCGGTTAGCTGCCCAACAGTCGCGCAGGCATACGTAAGGCGGGGTAGGAGTCCGCCCCCTTGAATCGAGCTGCGCCGTGTTCCTATCCTGAGATGCTACCGGAAAGCTTTGCGGCTGTTCGGGGGCAAGGCAGTGCGGTTGCACCAAGGCGCCCGCTCGGGAGCCGCTTGCGAAAGGCAGAACCGGAATGGCGACAGGGACAGTGAAGTGGTTCAACGACGCAAAGGGCTATGGCTTCATCACACCCGACGGAGGCGGCAAGGACGTGTTCGTCCACCACACGGCGGTCCAGATGGAAGGCTTTCGCAGCCTCGCGGAGGGCCAGAAGGTCGAGTACGAGGTCACCGAAGGGCCCAAGGGGCCGCAGGCGGCCAACGTGCGGAAGGTCTGAGCTCACATCTCGCGACGCATCCGGAACCGCCTGGCCAGGGCACCGGCCGGGCGGTTTCGTTTTCCTTGCCTACTTCAGGTACCAGAGGAAGTTGAGCCGCAGTCCGTACGTGCTGGAGATGTCGTCCGGCAGGCCGGCCCGGTTCGGGATCTGGTGCCAGTTCACGAACAGCTCGGGGCTGAGCGAGAACCAGGGAGTGACCCGCGCGTCGTAGGAGAGGCCGCCGGCCAGCGCGAGGCCGCTCGAGGACGAGTACGTCGAGTAGTAGCCGTTGCTGTAGTCGACCCCGCCGACGCCGATGCCCAGGTTCAGGTTGAGGCCGTTTCCGGCGCGGTCGCCGACCAGCACCGTCTGTCCGCGGATGGTGAACATCCAGGAGGCGAAGTCCGAGCTCTGCGGGTACCGGCCCGCGTCGACGGCGAAGTCCATGAAGAGCTGGAACCGGTCGGAGAAGCCGTATCCGAGACGGAAGTCGAGGTCGAACGCGCCGGTGCGGCCCGGGCCCTGGTTGGACAGATAGGCGGAGCCGCCGCCGAGCCCGAACGAGAGCAGCAGCCCCTGGCGGGCCTGCATCTGGCGCTGGCGGTAGGGGCTCCATGCGTCGTCGCGCGCGCGCTGGCCATAGGTGGGCTCGCGCGGAGGTGGCGCCGCCGCGTCGATCGCCGCCGCCTGCATGCCGAGGGCGGCGGTGTTCAGGAAAATGTCGAAGAGCGCCAGGCCGGTATCGACCGACACCTGCGAAGCAGTGGCGGCGCTGCCGTGCGAGGCGCTCCCGCGCGTGCCCCCCTCTTCCGCGCGAAGCGGCAGGGCGGCGGCGAGCAGGAGAGCGAGCGCTGGGAAGGCAGTCTTCATCGCTGCAGGGACCTCGCCGCGCCCACGGCGGCCACGCCGTTATAACCGTGCGCCCCAGCGACCGCCTTCTGCAGCCAGCTGCCCGCACCCCGCCGCGACATCCTGACCGCCGGAGTAGCGGATCGCGAACGGGACCCGCGCCGCCGCGAGCACGTCGAGGAAGGCGGAGCGCTCCTCGCGCGAGGAGCGGCGGAATCCGCCCGTGTCGCCGTTGACGTCGATCAGGTCGACCTTCACCAACGTGCGGTCCAGCAGCGCCGCGAGGGCGCGGGCGGCCTCCGGCGAGTCGTTGACGCCGCCGAGGAGCACGTATTCGACCAGCACGCGGGTGCGCCGGGTTCGGGCGTGATCGTGCAGCGCGGCCACCAGCTCCGCCGTCGGGTGCACCTTCTCGATCGGCATCAGACGCAGCCGCTTGGCGGCGACGGCGTGCGTCAGGGAGACCGCGAGCCGGAACTTGTGCCCCTCGGCGGTGAAGCGGCGGATCTGCGGGACGATGCCGGCGGTGGAGATGGTGATCGCCCGGGCATCGATGGCCCCGCCGCAGGGGTGGCTGAGGATCCGCCCCGCGCGGATCACCTCATCGTAGTTGAGGAACGGCTCGCCCATCCCCATGAAGACGACGCCGCGCACCGGCCGGTCCGCCTCGGCGCGCACCGCGAGGACCTGCCCGACGATCTCCGCCGCTTCGAGATTCCGCCGGAACCCGAGCGCGCCGGTGGCGCAGAAGGCGCAGGCCAGCGCGCATCCTGCCTGCGAGGAGATGCAGACGATGTACTTCTTCTCCTTGCCGGCGTAGGCGCTGGTGTCGGCGCCGGGAGCCTCGCAGGGCACCGGGATGCGCACCGCCTCGATCCGGGCGCCGTCGCGCAGCTCGAACAGGTACTTCACGAACCCGTCGGCAGCCGCCTCTCGCGCGACGATCCGCAGCGGCTCCGCCGTGGTCTCGCCCTCGATGCGATCCAGGGTTGCCCGCTTGACTTCGCGGACGTCGCGCAGCGTAGGGCTGTGCCGCTGCACCGAGGAAGCCAGGAGCTTGCGCCCGACCTCCTCGGCGGCGCCGAAAGCAGCGTAGTCGTGCGGCAGGAGTCCGTGGCGGTGGGCCTTCACGGACTCCCCTCTACCTCAGGGACGGTCCGTCGTGTAGGCGATCGTCACCCCGGAGTATCGGCATCCGGAGGCCCCGAGCGCCTGGATGGAAATCTGCGCATGGAGGAAGAGGAATGAGTTCGCCGCAACGACCACAGGAGTGAAGGCGGGGAAGAGCTTCACTTGCGGCCCCGAAGCGGTGAACGCGAAATCGTTCCCGTCCACGCCGTCGAAGACCGAGCCGATGACGGTCCCGAGCGACGAGGTTCCGAACACCTTGGTTCGCAGATCGGCGCCGACCAGGCAGTTCGTCGAGGCGTCGAAGTAGCCCATCGACGCCGCGACGACCGTGATCGAGGCGCCGGAGTCTCTCGGGAACGGGACGGCGCAATAGAAGTCGTAGGTGCCCGCATTCGTATTCGTGATCTCGACGGACGGCCCGAAAAAGTTGGCCGTCGGATGGTCCGTTGCCACGTCCTGGTACGGAAGACCAGAGGTCCGCTGGCACATCACCGGATCGGCGAAGATCTGGCGGAGCAACGGAGCGTTGAAGCGGTAGGCCGCCGCCGTGACGGTGGTGGCCGGATTGATGTTCGACCCCGCGATCGTTCCGGCCGCGATGTTCGTGCTGCTGATGACCCCTGTGC
>DASREU010000312.1:0-2923 GCA_035651935.1 Myxococcales bacterium
AGCCGCTGGTGCCTGTGGATCTGGTGATCGACCATTCGGTGCAGGTCGACTTCGCCCGGGTGCCGAACGCGCTCCAGCTCAACATGGGCATCGAGTTCAAGCGCAACCGGGCCCGCTACGAGTTCCTCAAGTGGGGCATGAGCGCGTTCGAGGCGCTCAAGATCGTCCCGCCCGGAATGGGCATCGTGCACCAGGTGAACCTCGAGTACCTCGCGCCGGGCGTGCACGAGCGCAAGGGCGTCTACTACCCGGATTCGCTGGTCGGCACCGATTCGCACACCACCATGATCAACGGCCTGGGGATAGTCGCCTGGGGCGTGGGCGGCATCGAGGCGGAAGCGGCGATGCTCGGACAGCCGGCCTACTTCCTCACCCCGGACGTGATCGGCGTGAACCTGACCGGCGCGGTCCGTCCCGGCGTCACCGCCACCGACGTGGTGCTCACCATCACCGAGATGCTCCGCAAGGCGAAGGTGGTCGGCAAGTTCGTCGAGTTCTTCGGCGAGGGCGCCGCCAGCCTGCCGGTGCCGGAGCGCGCGACCATCGCCAACATGGCGCCCGAGTACGGCGCGACGATGGGCTACTTCCCCGTCGACGAGCTGTCCTGCCAGTATCTGCTCGCCACCGGGCGCCCGAAGGAGAAAGTGGACGCGCTGCGCGCGTACTTCCAGGCGCAGCAGATGTTCGGCATCCCGAAGAAAGGCCAGTGCGACTACACCCAGGCGCTGGAGATGGACCTCTCCTCGGTGAAGCCGAGCGTGGCCGGTCCGAAGCGTCCGCAGGACCGCATCGAGCTGCCGAAGCTGAAGGAGGTGTTCGGCAAGCTCCTCCAGGATCCGGCGCCGCAGGGTTACGGCAAGTCCAAAGGCGAGGTCGGCAAGCGCTATCACCAGATCGTGGAGCCGCCCGCCATCGAGCACGTCGCGGGCGGCGGTGAGCAAGCCTCGGAGACCGTGCCGGACGAGATCCGCAGGGGGATCTCGCGCAAGGACACGAACCCGCTCACCGAGGCGGAGATGATGCAGAACCGGCCCACGCCGGATCGGGTGCCGACGCAGGAAGTGCACCAGATGAAGATGCCGGTGGACGTGGGCCACGGCGACGTGCTGATCGCCGCCATCACCTCCTGCACCAACACCAGCAATCCGTCGGTGATGCTGGCGGCGGGGCTCCTCGCGAAGAAGGCGGTGGAGAAAGGCCTGCACGTCCGCCCCGAGGTGAAGACCTCGCTGGCGCCCGGGTCGCGCGTGGTCTCCAGATATCTGGAGAAGACGGGGCTGCAGCCGTACCTCGACAAGCTCGGGTTCACCACCGTCGGCTACGGCTGCACCACCTGCATCGGCAACTCCGGCCCGCTCGATCCTCACGTCGAGCAGCTGGTGACGAAGAACGACCTGGTCGCGGCCAGCGTCCTCTCCGGGAACCGCAACTTCGAGGCCCGGGTCCACCAGAACATCAAGGCGAACTTCCTCATGTCGCCGCCGCTGGTGGTCGCGTTCGCCATCGCCGGCCGGGTGGACATCGACGTGGAGAAGGAACCCATCGGGCTCGGGCGCGACGGCAAGCCCGTGTTCCTGAAGGACATCTGGCCCAGCGCGGAAGAGCTGAACGGAGCGCTCGCGTCCGCCGCGAACGCCCAGATGTACCAGGAGAACTACCGGGGCGACCTCGCCCGCGACGCGAAGGAATGGGCGGAGATCCCTTCCTCGAAGGGCGACGTCTACCAGTGGGATCGCAAGAGCACGTACATCCAGGAGCCGCCCTACTTCGAGAAGTTCGCGCCCAGACCCGACAAGCGCACCGGCGTGCGCGGCGCGAAGGCGCTGGCGATCTTCGGCGACTCCGTCACCACCGACCACATCTCGCCTGCCGGCTCGATCAAGCCCACCAGCCCCGCGGGGAAGTACCTGATCGGGCAAGGCGTGAAGCCGGAGGACTTCAACTCCTACGGCGCGCGGCGCGGCAACCACGAAGTGATGGTGCGCGGCACGTTCGCCAACGTACGCATCAAGAACCTCATGGTCCCCGGAGTCGAGGGCGGCGTCACCGTGCTCGACGGCAAGCAGACGTCGATCTACGACGCGGCGATGGAGTACCAGAAGCGAGGGACGCCGCTGGTGATCCTCGCCGGACAGGAATACGGCACCGGGTCGTCGCGCGACTGGGCGGCGAAGGGGACCCGGCTCCTCGGTGTGCGCGCGGTGATCGCGAAGAGCTTCGAGCGCATCCACCGCAGCAACCTGGTGATGATGGGCGTACTGCCCTGCCAGTTCAAGGAAGGCACCGACGCCGTCACGCTCAAGCTCGACGGGACGGAATCATTCGATCTCGCCGGCCTGGAGAACGGGCCCGTGCCGCGGCAGGACGCGAAGCTGGTCATCCACCGCGCGAGCGGGACGACGCAGGAAGTGCCGGTGACGCTGCGGATCGATACGCCGATCGAGGTGGAGTACTACCGGCACGGCGGGATCCTGCCGTACGTGCTCCGGCAGATCCTCGGCATGACGTGAAAGACGGAGCGCGCCAGATCTTCTGGCGCGGGCTGCGCATGAAGTGCCCGCGGTGCGGCGAGGGCCGGATCTTCCGGCGCTGGTGGACGTACACTGAGTATACCAGCTGCCCGCGGTGCGCGCTGGCCTACGATCCGCGCGGCGAATCGCTCGCCTTCATGTACCTGAGCACGGCCTTCCTCACGGGAGTGATGTTCATCGTGCTGGTCACCATGCCGCCGCGCGATCTGGGCAGCTACCGCGTCCGCCTGGTCGTCGCGGCGCTCGCCCTGTACGGACTGACGATGCCGGTGCGCAAGGGTCTGGCGATCGCGCTCAACTACTTCAACCACCGCTGATCGCCCTACACCTCCGCGGATTCGCGCACGTCGACGAATCCCCGAGCCGCGTGAGAGCATCTCTCCGCCATGAAG
>DASREU010000313.1:0-10848 GCA_035651935.1 Myxococcales bacterium
GATGCCGTCGTCGACGCCGTCGTAATACGCGCTGACGTAACAGAGTCGGGCACCAGGTGGGAGCTCCGCGTTGATGCGGTCGAGCGCCTCCTGCGTGCGGACCTGCGTGGCAATCCGGAGGTTGTCGAAGTGCCCGAACTCCCCCCAGTTGATCTGGTGGGGAGCAAACCGGGCGAAGACGCGGCTCGCAGCGGTCTGATCGAACGCGAGCACCATCGCCCCGTTCGTCACCGCGAACACGACGAGGAACGCACCCGCCATGCGCTGATGACGGACGGCACGGAGCGCCTGCACGACGAAGAGCGCCATGAAGGGAATGACCGGGACGTAGTAGCGCAGGTTGAGCACGCTGGCGTGGAACACCATCAGGATGTGCACGTAACCTGCGAGCACGATCAGGAGCGGTGCGCTCGCCATGGCGACCCGCAGCCTCGGCAAGGTGACGAGGAGCAGGACGCCGAACGAGAGCACGATCAGCGCGACCACCTCGGCCACGCTCGAGAGATACGCCACCGGAATCTGGTACTCGCCCTTGTTCAGGTTGAGCAGGGGATTGTGGCTGAGCTTGCCGAGACCGACCCAGGCTGCCAGGACGATGGCGCTCGTCGCCAGGAGTACGAGCCGTCCTGGATTGGAGCGAGCCCGGTCGAGGACTTGCTGCCGGTGCCACAGCACGTATGCCGCATGGAGCGGATAGAGGACGAGCCCTGCCGGCCGGGTGAACACGGCGAGCATCACCGTGAGCGTGTAGGCGAACGCGGTACGCCGCTCGTGGAGCGTGTCGTCCAGCAAGAGGCGATCGAGCAGCACGAAGCTCAGGAGGAACAACGCCGCGAATGCCGAATCCGCGTGCGCTGACCAGAACTGCGACATCAGGATCGGGTTGAAGCAGGCAACGACGAGCTCGAGCGCGACGTCCCGTTCGGAAAGACCGAATCGCGGGTTGAAGCGCCGGAAGAAGGCGATCATCGAGGCGACCAGGAGCGCCGTGGCGAAGCACGAGGCGAGCTTGAGCCCGACGTTCAGTCCGGCGATCCGCGCAAACGGCACGGCGAGGAGCGAAAAGCCGCAGCCCTGCGAATGCACCTGTGACGGGTCCGAGCACACCTGCGACAGCGCGAGATGATGGCGCTCGAGGTTCTCGACCGTTCGCGCATACACCAGGCTGTTGCGGAGGATCGGCAGGTTCGCGTTCATCCCCGTGAACGCTACGCCGAGCGCGACGAGGACGACCGCGACGACGAACGTGCGCCGGACCATTCCGTGTCGATCGGCGCTCAACGGCAACGCTCACCTCCGGTAGACGATGACACCCGCCACCGCGGCCCATCCCGCGATGGCGATCACCATCCCGCGGTCGCGAAGCAGCGAGCTGCCCGGGTCTCCGCCCTCGTTCTCGCGGAGGACGAGGTGCTGGTAGCGGAACAGCGCATAGACGACGAACGGGACGGTGTAGAGCAGATTCGTGGTGTGGAAGTTCTGGACCGTTCGCGCGGCCTGCGTGTACAGCGCGTAGCAGACGATGGTCGCGCCCGAGAGCGCCGTCAGCCAGCTGTCGAGGAGAGGAACGCTGTACGTGCCGAGGTTTTTGCGATGCTGCTGCGCCGATGCACCAAGCAGCCCCAGCTCGTGGCGGCGCTTGCCGAGCGCGAGATAGAGGGCGAGCAGGAACGTACAGCAGATCAGCCACGGCGAGATCTCGGCATTGACTGCTGCGGCCCCCGCGGCGGCACGCAGGACGAAGCCGCTCGCGACCAGGAGCGCGTCGAGGATGAACACGCGCTTGAGACCGGCCGTGTAGCTGAACGACGACGCGAGATAGAGCGCGAGGATGAGGAAGGTGATCCGCGACAGCGCGATAGCGCCGCCGATCGCCGCCGCGCCCAGAAGCAGGGCGGCAGCGACTGCCACCGGAACGGGCAGCCTGCCCGAGGCAATCGGGCGGAAGCGCTTCGTCGGATGGTGCAGATCGGTCACCCGATCGAAGGAGTCGTTGATCAGGTAGACCGCGCTCGAGGCGGCGCAGAAGATCGCAAAGCAGATGAGGGCGCGGGCCGAGGCGGTGGCATCGAAGAGCTGCCCGGCGAAGGCGACGCCGGCGAAGACGAACACGTTCTTGACCCACTGCTTCGGCCTCATCGCTTCGAGCACGGCTCCGGGGATCCGGAGCGCGGCGAAGAACGGGGGCGGAAACGCGGTCTGTGCACTTTCAGCGGGCGCTGCCATGCCTGCAAGGTAAGCAGTCCACGAGGCGCCGCTCAGGGCCGAAGGACGGATATGAATGCTACCTGAGGGCCTCCGACCGGTAGCTTGCCTGCTCGCTCGCACGACCCGTCGAACGTCATGCTTGCGCCAGGGAATCGACAGGATGCGGCGGTGTTCGATGATCGGCGGCCCGAAGCGGGAGAACGCACCGTTGCGCAACCTCGACAGTTTCGCGCCGGCCTGGGTCCGGGTGACCCGCTTTCGGGTGTCGCGGTGGGCCGTCGCCGCGCTCGCCACGGCCGCTTGCGCACAGCAGCGCACAGCCTCACCAGGGCCGGCGACGGTGCTCGACGATGTCGTGTTCTCGTCGTACTCGCCGCTGTCCCGAACGGCGGAGATCGCCCGACGAACGCTCCCGCCGCTGACGCTCCGGCGCGGCGAGGAGACGTTCGCCGCCAGGGGTGAGCGCTTCCGGGAGCAGCCCGTCGACCTGAGCAAGGAAAGGTTCACCCTCTACGTCCCCGGCGGCGCTCCGCCCCCCGAGGGCTATGGCCTGCTCGTCTTCGTCGCTCCGTGGCCGGAGCCGACCCGCCCGCGACAATGGCAACTGCCGCTGAACCGGCATCGCCTGATCTTCGTCAGCGCCACGAATTCCGGAAACGACGCCAGCGTGCTCGATCGACGCCTGCCGCTCGCGTTGCTCGGGTACGAAAACGTCCGTCTCCGGTATCGGATCGACCCGAAGCGGGTCTACATCGGCGGCCTGTCCGGCGGCTCGCGCGTCGCCGAGATCACCGCCCTCGCCTACCCCGACGTGTTTCGGAGCGCGCTCCTGAACGCCGGGAGCGATCCCATCGGCGGCCAGAGCGGGATCTACCTGCCGCCCGCGGACCTGTTCGAGAAGTTCCAGAAGACCCGGATCGTCTTTGCGACCGGCGACAAGGACGAGCTCAACCTGCGCGACGATGGGGCCACCCGCGCGTCGTTGAAGGAGTGGTGCGTGTTCGACGTGGAAGTGAGGACGGCGCGCGGGCTCGGGCACGAGCCTCTCGACGCGCCGAACCTCGACCGCGCGCTCTCTGCGCTCGACGAGCATTCAGCACCGGATCGGGACGAGCAGGCGCGGTGCACCGAGCGGATCCAGCGCGAGCTCGGCGCGAAGCTGGAAGAAGCGGCGGCGGCGATCGCAAGAGGCGAACGCGACCGCGCCCGGGAGCTGCTCGGCGCGATCAGCCACCGGTATGGCGGCGTGGCTGCGCGGGCGGTCCTGGAGCTGGACGCCAGGCTGACCCGCGGCTGAAGCAGGGAAGAGAGCGGCAGCCGGGCGCGACGCTTCACGCTCCGGCGGAGGAGCGATCGCCCGCTGCCAACCGGCGCGGCAGTCGTCACCATTCGCACTGGAGGCTGGAATGCGGTCCTTCTGCATTGGAGTCGCGATCGCCGTCGTCGCCACGGCGTGTGTCACTTCGGGTCCCTCCGACCGGGACCGATACGACAGACGCTACGGAGACCGGCAGCAGACGCAGGTGTTCGATGCCACGTTGCCGGACGGGTCGTTCGTGCGCGTGGAGCAGGATCAGCGCAGCGGGGACATGGTGATCCTCGAACCACTCTCGGTGAGCGGCCAGCACGTCGTGATGGTCAATCCCAACGGGAACGCCGGCATGCCGCTGGTCGCGTTCGCCGAACGCAACTACCAGCGCCGCGACGATCGCCGCGATCACGATGCGCGCGGGCGCGACGACGATCGCCCCGAGCACCGCTGAACGGCTGAGCGCGGGTCCGTCCGGCTGCCCCGGCCTACCCGGCGAAGCCGAATACCAGATTGAGGACGAAGGCCAGGATCGCCGTGGTGTAGATGAACGAGAGCGTTGCGTGGAGCAACACCGCCCGCCGGATCTGCGGGCTCGAAACGACGGTGTCGGAGACCTGGAAGCACATGCCGACCGTGAAGCCCAGATACGCGAAGTCGAAATAGCTCGGCGCAGCCCGGCCGGCGAACTCCACGCCGCCGACGCCTTCGGCATCTTCGCGGTAGTACAGGTGGGCGTAGCGCAGCGTGAACGCCGTGTGAGTCAGCGCCCAGGACAGCGCGACGTTCGCGAGGGAGAGCGCGACCAGCGCGTCTCCCTCGCTACCGGAGATCAGCTTGGCGCGTCTGACGAGAGCGGTGGTGGCGAGGAGGCTGGCGCCGGAGCTGAGAAGCACGATCAGGTAGACCACGGTGCGCCCCGGATCGTCCGCCGCTGCTCTCGCGCGCGTCGTCGCCGCAGAGCACCTTGCGATCGTGACCCAGGACAAGAGAAGAAGCGTCAGGCCTCCGGCGTCCCAGGCGGCCAGCGCGGAGAGCTTCCAGGGCGGGCGAAGCGCCGCATGGAGCCCGAGGCCGACGACGAAGCCTGCGGCGACGGAGATCGCCGCCCGAGCCAAGGCATGAGGCGGTCGAACCCGCATGTGCGCAAGATAGCGCGGCTGACCTCATCTGGTCGCGGCGCTCAGGTCGACGCGTCGGGGACCGGGGTCCGTGTGCGGAGCGAGGTGGAGAGGATGAGCACCACCATGGCGACGGCAATCGCGATCGAGCTCTCGATGCGGCCGATGTCGAGGCCGCCTTCCGCGACGGGCTTCGTCAGCGTGTCGCCGAGTGTCGCTCCGAGCGGCCGGGTGAGCACGTAGGCCGCCCAGAAGAGGATCGGCGTCGAGATGCGAGTGAAGAAGTGGAGAGCCGCAACCACGACCAGGAGGCCGGCGAAGACCAGGGCGCCCTTCTCGAAGCCGACTCCCGCCGTATCCGCGACGAAGTCACCGAGAGCGGTGCCGAGCGTGTTCGAGACCAGGATGGTCAGCCAGTAGAACAACTCGTCGCGGCGGGTGGTGATGCGGTCGGCGTGGATGGCGCCGGTCGAGAGCCGCCAGGTGACGAGGACCGCGACCACCAGCGCGAGCTCGATGGCGGACGACTTCACGTATCCGAGACCGAGCGTGCGATCGAACATGTCCGACGTGGTCGTTCCCACCGTGGTGGTCGCGACGACCACCAGCCAGTAGTAGAGCGGGTGGTAGCGGTCCGACCTCACTTGCCCGACCAGCGTCACCACGAAGAAGGCCAGGAACACGGCCGTGCTCACCGCATACCCGAGTTGCAACGTCATCGAGAGGGCGTCGCCGCCCGTCTCGCCCACGGTCGTCGCCAGGATCTTCACCACCCAGAATGCGAGCGTGATCCGGGGGACCTTGCTCTGCGCGTGTTCCGCATGGCCAGCCGGGGTCGAACGTTCCATCCCGACATCATCGCTCGATCGGGGGCCGCGATGCGCGATCCCGGGATGGACTGTCCCGGATCCGGACACGGACCGCATCAGGCTTAGGTCCCAGGTTCCGAATGCGCTGCACGTGGCATTCGTTTCGCTTCGCCATCGGGTATGCACAACCTGCGGTTCGCTCTGCGATCGCTCTTCCGTGCCCCCGGGTTCACCGCGAGCGCGGTGCTGGTGCTCGCGCTCGGAGTCGGCGGGAGCACCGCGGTCTTCAGCGTGCTCCGCGGCGTCGTCCTGCGACCCCTGAGCTTGCCGCATCCACAGGAGTTGATCCGCATCTACGAGCGCCCCGCCGGTACCGACGTGCGCTGGCCGTTCTCGGGGCCCGACTATCTCGACGTGGCCAATGAGTCCACCGCCTTTGCGTCGGTTGCCGGGATCCGGCCCGACCTGCAGACACTCACCGGCCGCGGCTCGCCGGTGCAGATCCGCGTGGCGCGCATCACCTCGAGCTTCTTCGCCGCGCTGCGCGTCTACCCCGCGATCGGGCGCGGGCCTGCTGCGGAGGAAGACATCAGCGGGGGCGCTCGCACCGCCGTCCTGACGAACGGCTTCTGGCGCCGCGAGTTCGGCGCCGATCCCTCTGCCGTCGGCCGCACGCTGGTGCTGAACGGCCGGACCTACGACATCGGCGGCGTGATGCCTCCCGATTTCCATTTTCCGCTGCTCCGCCAGGCCGAGGTGCTGATCCCGCTCGCCCTCGAGGGCAGGGAAAAGGAATTCAGGGGGATGAACTGGTTGACTGCCGTCGCCAGGCTCAAGCCCGGCCTGGGGGTGCGGCAAGCGCAGTCCGATCTCGACGTGCTCTCTCCGCGCATCCACGCGCGCATCGGCGAGCACCAGGGCTGGAGGATGGAAGCTCAGCCGTTGCTCGACGATCTGGTCGGCCCCGTCAAGCCGGCGCTGACCGCCCTTTTCGGAGCGGTGTTGCTCGCCCTGCTCATCGGCTGCGCGAACGTCGCCAGCTTGTTGCTCGCCCGCGGCATGGCGCGCCAGCGCGAGCTGGCGATCCGCAGCGCGCTGGGCGGCGGCCGCCGCGAGCTGGTCACCCAGCTGCTCACCGAGGCGCTGATCCTCGCGGCCTTCGGCGGCGGCCTGGCGGTCCTGCTCGCGCCGTGGGCGCTGAGCGGGCTCCTGCGCCTCGCCCCGCGGGACCTGCCGCGCATCGAGGAGATCCGGATCGACGGCGCCGTGCTGGGCTTCGCGCTCGCGACCTCCATGGTTGCCGGCCTGCTCGCCGGCCTCGTCCCCGCACTGCAGGTGACGCAGCCGCGCCTGCTCGACGTGCTGAAGAACGGGGCAGGAGGAAGCCGAAGCAAAGGGCGCGCGCGGATGGCGTTGATGGTGGGCGAGACAGCCCTCGCCTTCGTGCTGGCCAGCGGCGCAGGGCTGATGATCCGCACCCTCTCCGGCCTCCTGGACGTGCCGAGCGGCGTCGTCGGGCCGGACCGCGTGCTGGTGGCGGACCTCGATCTGCCTCTCGCCCGGTACCCTGCGGAACGCATCGCCTCCTTTGCGCCGCAGCTCCTGCAGCGCGTCTCCGCGCTGCCCTCCGTCCGCAGCGCGGCGTTGACCACCAGCGTTCCGCTCGATCCCCGCGGCCGCTCCGACTTTGGATTCTCTCTCGAAGGCGGCGACCCCTTCCCGCCAGGGCAGGCTCCGAAGACCGAGATCCTCTGGGCCACTCCCGGCTATCTGGAGACCATGGGCATTCCCCTGCGGCGCGGGCGCGACCTCGCCTGGAGCGATGTGAAGACTTCGCCGCACGTGGCCCTGGTGAACGAGGCCTTCGTCCGCCGCTTCATCCCGCAAGGCGATCCGCTGGGGCGGCGCATCTCCGAGGTCGTCGGTCCGGGCAACGACCCGTGGCAGATCGCGGGCGTGATCGGGGACGTGCGCAGCAAGAGCCTCGACCAGGCGCCGTCGCCGCTCGTCGTCCTTCCGCTCGAGCAGTACCAGGTCGCGAAGCTTCGGGTGGCGGTGCGCGCAGCGGCGGGAGATCCGCTGCTGCTGCTCGGACCGTTGCGAGCGGAGGTCCTGGCGCTCGACAAGGACCTCCCGCTTTCGCAGCCGCAGTTGCTCTCTCGGATCGTCAGCGAGTCGCTGGGGGAGCGCCAGTTCGAGATGACCCTGTTGAGCACTTTCGCGATGGCGGCCCTGCTGCTCGCTGCGCTGGGGATCTACGGAGTCACCGCGTACTCGGTGACGCAGCGGTCGCGAGAGATCGGCATCCGCATGGCGCTGGGGGCGGATCCCCGGCGGGTCCTCGGAATGGTGGTCGGCGGCGGACTGCGCCTCGCCAGCGCCGGCGTCGTGTTGGGGGTTCTGGTTGCCCTCGCCGCGACGCGCGCTCTCGCCTCGCTGCTGTACGGCGTGAGCACCACCGATCCGCTGACGCTGGCAGCGACCGCCGCCGTGCTGGTCGTCTCGGCTGCTCTGGCGAGCTTGATCCCCGCGCGCCGGGCGACCCGGGTCGACCCGGCAGTGTCGCTCCGCGTCGAGTAGCGTTGCCCTCGATCGACCCGGACAGGCGATCTGGTAGATTCGCTCCGGCCGAACCCCGGAGCGCGACGATGAAGGCTGCACCGGCCCTTGCCCTGCTGGCCGCCCGCTTCCGCCGCGCCGCTGGTTACGCGCGCTGGTCCGCCGGAGAAAGAACGAAGCCCGATGCCTCGCGAGCGCCGCATCCCGGTTGGACACGCGCGGCTCTACGCGCGCGAGATCGGGCAGGGGCAACCGATCGTCGTCCTGCACGGCGGGCCCGACTTCGACCATACCTACCTCCTTCCCGATCTCGATCGCCTCGCCGACTCGTTCCGGCTCCTCTATTACGACCAGAGGGGCCGCGGAGGATCGGCGGACGGCGTGCGACCGGACGACGTCAGCATCGAGTCCGAGATGAGCGACCTGGACGCGGTCCGGCGATCGTTCGTGCGCGGGCCCACGGCGATCCTCGGGCATTCCTGGGGCACGGTGCTCGCGCTCGAGTATGCGATCCGCCATCCGGAGCGCGTCTCGCATCTCATCCTGCTGAATCCAGCGCCCGCGTCCCACCAGGATTTCCTTCTCCTGCGGAAGGACCGCGCCGAGAAGATGGGCGCCGATCTGGATCGCAAGAACGCGGTCGCCGCCAGCGCCGCGTACAAGGACGGCGATCCCGACGCGGTCGCGGCGTACTACCGCATTCATTTTGCGAAGGCGCTCGCGCGTCCGGCGGATCTGGAAAAGCTGATGGCGATCCTGAGACCGACCTTTACCCGGGGCGTGCTCGAGGCGCGGAGGATCGAAGACCGCCTGGTGAGCGAGACCTGGCTTTCGACCGGCTACGACCTGCTTCCAAGGCTCGGGAAGCTGCGCGTCCCGACGCTGATCATCACCGGCGATCACGAGATCGTCCCGTTCGACGCGGCAGCGCACATCGCCCGCGCCATCCCGGGCGCGCGGCTCGTCACTTTGAAGGACTGCGGCCACTTTTCGTATCTCGAATGCCCCGAGGCCGTTCGCAAGGAGATCGACGGACTGTTCCGGCGAGAATGAAGGGATCCCGCAGGAGACGGCCGCAGAACATGGCTCGCCGCGAGAGGATCACCCGCGCATCCCGACGAGCTGCCGCAGCTTCGCCCGGAATCCCGGAACGCGGGAATCCGGCGGGATCGCGCCGGTCATGCGGACGACCGCGGCTGTGAGGTTGTCGGCCGTCCCTCGCCGGTTGGCGGTACCGATCAGCGCCTTGCAGGCGCCGGCGGCATCCGCTCCACTCACCGTCTCCCCGATCTCCGGCTCCGTCAGGACGCGATGCAAGCCGTCGCTGCAGAGCACCAGCGTGTCGCCCTGCAAGAGGGGCATGGAGAAGCGGTCCAGCGCGCAGATCAACTCGCGGCCGAGGCTGCGGGTGAGGACGCAGGAGGGGTCTCCGGTCACCCCGAGCCGCACATGTTCCGCGGCCGCGGTGTGGTCCTTCGTCAACTGGGAAAGGACACCCTGCCGCAGCAGGTACAACCGGCTGTCCCCGATGTGGACGGCGTACAGCCGGCCGCCTTCGATCACTGCCGCGGTGAGGGTGGTGGACATCCCGCGGAGCTCGGGCACGAACAGCGCCAGCTCGTGCACCTCGATGTTCGCCTGCTGCGCCGCGCGCGCGAGGCGCCGAGCCGTTTCCACCGTTCCCGGCTGCTCGCGAAAGGTCCGGACGGTTGCCTCGACCGCCATCCGGCTCGCCGTCTCACCACCGAGGGCGCCGGAGACGCCGTCTGCCACCGCCACCAGCCCTGCCTCCGGTGCGCAGGCGCAGAAGTCCTCGTTGTGCTCGCGCATCGTCCCCACGTCGGAGACGGCGGCCATCTCGAAGGCGCACTCGGGCAACAGCGCGGTCATTTCCCTTCCCGCATTGCCGGGTGTGTCGTGGGATGCCACAATCCGGCTCCGAACATGCCGCTCCAATTTCTCCGTGCGCGATGCGCGAAGTAGCGATCGGGGACAGGCTCGATCAGTACGAGATCCTCGAGCTCCTGGCCCGCAGCGGGATGGCGTCCATCTTCAAGGCCCGCGATACGGCAACCGGCGAGACCGTCGCCCTCAAGGTTCCCCACATTCAGTTCGAAAGCGACGTGGTCTTCTTCGAGCGGTTCCAGCGCGAGGAGGAGATCGGGCGGCGACTCGATCATCCGAACGTCATCCGCTTCCTCCGGCCGCGGCACAAGAGCCGGATGTACGTCGCCATGGAGCTGGTCGAGGGCAAGAGCCTGCGCGCGACGCTGGAAAACGAGCATCCCTTGCCGGTAGGACGCGCGCTCGCCATCGCGCAACAGGTCTGCGAAGCGCTCGCGCACATGCACGAGCGCGGGATCGTCCACCGGGATCTCAAGCCGGAGAACATCCTCCTCACGGCAGCGGGGCAGGTGAAGATCGTCGACTTCGGCATCGCGCTGGATCAATCGTCGCGGCGGCTCACCTGGGTCGGGCTCTCCAGCACCATCGGCACTCCGGACTACATCGCTCCCGAGCAGATCGGAGGGCGGCGAGGCGACGTGCGAAGCGACGTCTACGCGCTCGGGACCATCCTCTACGAGATGCTCACGGGCAACCTGCCCTTCTCCGGCCCGAATGCGCTGGCCATGATGCGCGCGAAGACCGATGGCGAGCCCCGGCCGCTCACCTATTTCGTGCCGGGCATCGACGCGCACCTCGAGGCCATCGTGCTCAAGGCGATCGAGCGCCTTCCGCGCGATCGGTACCAGACCGCAACCGGGCTTCTGCAGGATCTGCGCAACCCTTCCGCGGTTCCCCTGCGCGATCCATTCGCCCCCCGGCGGCGGCGGAGCGGGAT
>DASREU010000314.1:0-8925 GCA_035651935.1 Myxococcales bacterium
GCCAAGGCTTCCGCGGCGAGCACCTTCCAGCCGGCGGCATCGGGCAGCTTCGTCCCGGGCGCGGCCACTTCGCCGAGTGCGGAGAAAGCGTCGCGAAGCAGCGAGGCGGGCTCGTACACCGAGGTGTGCGTCTCCACCGCCATCACGCCGCGGTCGTAGAGTCCCGCCAGGCGCTCGAACTGCACTCCCTCCTCCGCCGCCAGCCGCTCGGCAGTGGCCAGGAACTGTTCGCCGGCGAGATCGCGGAAGAAGTCGCTGCGTCGCGGCGTGCCGGCCCGGAACAGCGGCAGCGCGCCTTCCTCGAGCTTCTCCAGCACGTGCTCCGCGGCAGGAGCGAGGGCTGCGTGGTGCGCGGCCTGATCCGCCCGGCCGAGGATCTCCAGGATCTCCTCGCGCAAGGCACGGAGCTGGCGCCGGTGCAAGGTCAGCCGCAAGGCCGCGCGGAACGCCTCGTCGGTTTCTCGCGGCTTGCCGGCGCCCATCCGGGAGAGGGCCGCGCCCAGGCGCGCTTCTTCCAGGGCGATGGCGCAGGCCACCTCGTAGTTGCTGCGGCTGTTGGTGATTCCCTGGCCGATGATCCGGCCGCCCTCGTCCATCAGCACGGCCTTGGTGGTCGTGGATCCCAGATCGACGCCGGCGACGGTGATCATGCGCTCCTCCTCGCCTTGCGGGCGTCGATCATCTGGAAGAAGCTCTGCAGCCGGTTGGCGATGTTCGCCTTGCCGAAGTACCGGGAGTCCACCAGGTCGGACTCGATGAACCCGCCCGGGGCGCCGGTGCGAGCCTCCACCTCGCGCATCATCTGCAGCTGGCCGACGCTGAACGAGTTGCAGGACTTCACGCTGTTGACGAGGAATCCGTCCGCGGAATAGTCGCGCACGTACTTGGAGAGCAGCTCGATCCGCCGGGTGAGGGAGTGATTCGTATAGCAGCCCAGGCAGTAGTCGGCGAGCGCCTCGTAGGGCTGGGCGGGATCGTGCCGGAAGCCGGTGTCGTAGAGGCCGCCCACCTTGGTGTAGGTGCTGGCGACGACGACCGCCCCCTCCTTCGCGAACATGCTCCAGAAGTCGTTGAAGCTGGTCCAGCACGGCGGCCCTTCCACCACCAGCCGGTAACGCTCGTTGGTGATCGGCCCGATGGGCGTGAGCGGGCCTTCGCCCCGGGCGGCGCGCGCCTCCACCTCCTCGCGCAGCTCGCGGTAGTACGCGACCGCTTCCTCGGTGCCGCGGAAGGCGGAGAAGATCGGCCCCACGTAGTAGACGCCTCCGAAGTACCCGTCGATGGGCGCCGGCCTGCGCTTCCCCGCTTCCCATACCCGGACCAGGTCGTCCTCCGCCTGGGCCGAGAGCGCGAGCCTTCGGGAGAGCTCGTTCAGGTCGAGCTGCTTTCCGGCGATCTCCTCCAGCGCCGGGATCACCACGTCGCGGAGCTGCTCCACCATGTACCTGCGCATCTCGGCGGTGATCTCGCCGTCGCCCTGGTAGGGGACGTGGAGCATGATCACCGGGCACTTGTACTGCTCGCGCAGGAGCTCGAACCACTTCATGAAGGTGAAGCAGCCGGTGTGCGAGAGCAGAAGCGCGTCCGGCGGCGGCAGCTTCTCGCCGGTCGGGCCGATGTTTCCCGACAGTGACATCCCCACGTCGCACTTGACGTAGCTGCACACGTCCTCGCTATGGCCCTGCCTCTCCGCCTCGGCGATGTAGGCAGCGGACTTGCCCCGCATCCCCGATTGCAGCGCGTTGATCTCCGGTAGCACCGGCAGGAGATCGAGCGCGCCGAGCAGCTCGGAGAGGTTGCCGGGGACGAAGGTGTAGATCACCTTCTTGCCGTCCTCCTTCGCACGCGACAGTCGCTTGAAGTGATCGGCGATCATCGTCTTCTGCCGGATCTGGCTGACCTCTTTTGCGACCGGGACGGTACTCATGCGGCACCCCACAGCTTGAGCGAATCGCCAAATGCGCCGGCCTGCTCGCGGACCGACTGGAACTGGCCGGTGTTCTCCGCGAACTTGACCGAGGTATGCGGAACGGAGGCTTCATCGAGCGCCGCCTCGAGCATCGGCTGGTCGAGCAGCGCCGGATCGCAGAAGGAGGCGGCCAGGAACACCACGCCATCGGCGCGGGACGACTTCACGGTCTCGACCAGCGCACCGCCCTTCTTCGCCTTGCCCACGTAGCGGCAGGCCGTCTGCGTGCCCTGATCGATGAACGCGCGGGCGAGCGCGACGAGCGGGTCCTCGCCCGGCGCGACCTCGATCTTCCCGCGCACCGCGCGCAGGCCGAGGTTGAAGTCGTCGGAGACGATGTCGCAGCCGGATTGCTCCAGGGTCTTGATCAGTCCCGGCGGCGGCTGCTCGCAGAAGGAGCCCACCACCACCACCCGGGCGTTGTCGTAGGCCCGGGCCGGCCGCTGGCGCACTGCGGGGATCAGCTCGCTCAGCAGCGCGATGTGCTCCTCGACCGGAAGCAGGGTGCCGGCCCGGATGGCCACGTACGCCTCGGACGCGCGCACCCTCCACGGCTCGTCCCGGCGGATGGAATCCAGCTGGTCGAGGAGCACGCCCCGCTCGTTCTCCTTCTCGATGGCCGCCGCCAGCGCCGCGCTGGTCAACGCCTTTGCGCCCCGTTCCTCGAGCATCCGGGCGATCCGACGCAACTCGAGGGCGTAGAACTTCCCGCCCAGATGGGCGTCGAAGTTCTGCGGCATGTCGAGGTAGGCCACCGCCTTCTGCGGGAAGAGGATCTTCCACATTCCGGAGAGGTTGCGGATCACGTCGCAGGTGGAGGGGAAGACGAAAGCGTCGAAGCCGTCCAGCGCGCCGGAGACGCCCAACTCCACGGTGCTGCGCGGGATGTGGCAGATGTACGACTGGAAGTAGGAGTCGCCGCGCACCACGTCCACCTGGTCGCCACCGCCATAGATGGTCACGGGCAGGCACCCCATCGCCTCGAAGAGCGGGCGGGGGACGTAGATCGGCAGATGGCCGACCACCAGCCCTCCGGGGTGCGCCGCCTTCCACGCCTTCGCGTGGGAGAACGTGAGATCTTCCACCAGCTCGCGCGCCTTCTCGAGCGGCGTGGCCGCGGGATCGTGGCTCATGGCGAAGTTCTCCTTGCGCCGATCAGCGGCGCCGGCGAGACCACCGACAGCTTCCGCTCCAGCGTGTCCTGCGTCTGGGTGACGCGGTTCGGGCACTTGGCGACCAGGCCGCAGAGCGCGAGCGCATGCAGCGACCGCGCCACCTCGCCGGGAGTGCCGTGCCGGGAGGGGTCGTACCAGCCGTACGCCCAGTTCAACATGCCGAAGACGCCATAGGTGATGCGCTCCAGTTCGAGCTGGCCGGCCTTGCTGCCTGCGGCTCCCTGCGCGCCGCAGCCTTCGCGGAACAGCTCGCCGACGATGCGTCTGCCCAGGTCGTAATAGCGCTCCTTCAGCGTTCGCACCTGGTTGCGGCGGGCCGGCGCCACCGCCGAGGCCTCGTGCACCAGCACGCGCATCACGTCGGGATGCTCGGCGACGAAGCGGACGTGCTGGTAGATGAAGGCGAAGAGGCGATCCTGCGGCGAGGTGAGCCCCCGCAGCGCGTCTTCGGCAGTCACGATCATCGTCTCGAAGGCGCCGGCCTGGATGTGGAAGATCACCTCGTCCTTCGAGCGGAAGTAGTTGTAGAAGGTCGCCAGCGCCTGGCCGGTCTCGCGGGCCAGCTCCCGCATCGACATCCCGTGGAACCCGTGCTCGGCGATCGCGTGCGCCGCCGCCTCCAGGATGGCGGTGCGCTTCTGCTCCGACTGCGGGCGCATCTGCCGCGCCTTCATGCGTCCTCCCAGCGCGGCGGCCTGCGCGCGAGGAAGGCTTCGATCCCTTCGTTCCCGTCGCGGGTGGGGAGCACGCGTTCCACGTAGAGCTTCTCCAGCGCGTCGAGCCGCTCGCCGAGGATCTGGTCGGCCCCGGCGCCCAGCCGCGCGGCCCGCGTCGCGATCCGCAGCGCCGCCGCCGACAGGTGTCCCGGACCGGTCCGATACCAGGAGAGCACGTCTTCCCACCCGGAGGCGGGCTGCGCGAAGCCGAGCGCGTGCGCCTGCGAGCCCGAGAACGTCTCGCCGGTGAGCAGGAGGCGGTCGGAGAGAGCGCCGCCGAGGCGCCAGGGGCCGAGCGCGGCGAGGACGGGCGGGAAGACGCCGAGCTTGATCTCCGGACACCCGAACTGCGCATCCGGCGTGGCGAAGACCAGATGGCTCGCCAGCGCCAGCTCGAACCCGCCGCCCAGGCACCGGCCTTCGACGAGCGATGCCACCTGCACCGGGTAGGAGGCGATGTGCCGGATCAGCTGCGAGAACGCGCGCAGCATCGCCGGCGCCTGCTCGCGGCGGTGCTCCTCGACCGAAGCGCCGAAGGAGAAGTTGCCGTTCGCGCCCTGGAGCACCACCAGCCGCAGCGCGCGATCGCTCGCGTGCAGCGCCAGCTGCTCGGCGATCGCGGCCATCATCGCCTGGGAGACGATGTTCCCCTTGGGCTTGTCGAGGATGATGCGGAGCAGGCCTCCGCTCTCGAGGATCTCGGCGCGCGCCTCAGCCACGGCGCGCCTCCCGCCGCCGCGTGCGCGCGATCTCCGGCAGGACTTCCTCGATCAGCTGCTCGTCGAATCGCGCGCCCTCGGCGATCCGCCGGCGCAGCCGGGCAAAGTCGATCTCGCGCTCCGGCTTCTCGCCGAAGTGGAAGGCGGGGAACCCTGCGGCGGCCTCGGTGGTCATGTTCAGGGACAGCCAGGAGCGGCTGGTCTCGCTGTTCGCGTACCAGTGCGCGAGCTTCTTCTTGCGCGCGCTCTCCAGCGTCTTGCGGATGCAATCCGGGAAGGTGTGGAGGATGCGGGTGGCGAGCCGGTCGACGGCCTCGTCGAGCGGTGCGAGGTCGATGGTGAACGGCACCTTCTTCGCCTGCTCTTTCGCCGCCCCGGTCTTCCACTCGCCATAGACCAGGCGGCCCAGCTCGTCGGTCTGGCGGTCGGTGATCACCAGCGGGTTCGCGATCGGCTTCCCGTCCGCGCCCTTGTGGACGGGGATCACTTCGTTGAGCAGGCCCAGGCGGAAGGCCTTGGCGGCGCTCCACGGCTCGCAGAGGGCGAGCGACTCGGCCGCGAACGCGAACCCGACGTACAGGTCGAGGAAGTCCGTCGACCCGCCGTCCGGAGCGGAGCCGTGGATCGGCCCGGCCTGCCCGAAGCTGGCGTGGTCGCCGGCGACGCTGAAGTCGCAGGCCATCCCGATCTCCTGACCTCCGCCGATCCGCAAGCCGTTCACCCGGCAGATGACCGGCTTGTCGCAGAGGAGGATGGCGGTGACCGTGTCGTTGAAGAGGCGCATGTACTGCAGGTATTCCTGCGGGCGATTCGCGTAGAGCGTCGCGTACTCGGCCGTGTTCCCGCCGGTGCAGAACGCCTTCGCGCCCGCGCCGGTGAGCACCGCCACCACCGCCCTTCGGTCGGTCGAGGCGCGGCGGAAGGCCAGGATCAGCTCCTTGAGCGCCTCCGTGGTGTACGAGTTGAGCTGCTTCTCGTTGTCGAGGGAGATCCAGATCTGGTGGAGCCCCTCGACGGGCGCACCCTTCCGGTCCTTGACCGGCCGGGTCTCGTAACGGATGTGGCGGAATTCGTACCCTGGGACCAGCTCGTGGTTCGCAAGCATGTTCAGCTCTCCGGATCGAGGACCAGACGGCGTTCGAGCCGTCCGGCATGCATGGCAGCGAGGTACTCGTCTACGCGCGACATCGGCGCGCGCTCGACGAAGGGATCGAGCTTCACCCGGCCCGAGGCGATCAGCCCGAGCACTTCGGGGTACGCTTCCAGCGGGCAACCCCAGGTGCCGCGGATCTCCGCGTCGAAGGCCATCAGATTCGAGAGCCGCACTTCGACCGGCTCGGGGGTGTAGCCCACCTGCACCATGGTGGCGCCGCGGTCGAGGAGGCCGAACGCGAGCGCCTGCCCCGCCTTGTGCCCGGTGCACTCGAAGATCCGCAGCCGCAGCGAAGGCACCGCATGCTTCCGCGCGAACGCGCGCAGCTCGCTCCGCAGCGCCTTCTGCGCGCCCTCGGCCACCTGGGCGACCTGCGCGGCCCCGTGCTGCGCAGCCAGATCGAGCCGTTCCTTGCGCACGTCGAGGGCAAGGACGTGCGCGCCGAGCGCGGCGGCGATCTGCACGGTGAAGCCGCCGACGCCGCCGGCGCCGACCACCGCCGCCACGTCGCCGGCCTGCAGGCCGCTGCGCCGGACCGCCTGGTACGCCGTCGACACCGCGTCGGCCACCGGGGCGAGCTTCCAGAGCTCGAATCCCTGCGGGAATGCGGAGAGCGGGATCAGCGTCGAGGCGCGCGCCAGCATGTGCGAGGCGAATCCGCCGTCGACGTCGTTCCCCGGCATCTGCTGCTCGGGACAGGCGTTGCCCCGCCCGCTGGAGCAGAAGACGCAATTTCCGCAGGGCATCACGGCGGGGACCAGCACCACGTCGCCCGCGCGCACGTTGGTGACCCCTTCGCCGGCCGCGACCACCCGCCCGACCACCTCGTGGCCGAGGATCAGCGGCGGACTCTTGCGGGTGGGGACCTCTCCGCGGGCATACCCGAGATCGGTGTGGCAGAGGCCGCAGCCGAGGACCTGGATCACTGCCTGCGAGGGAGCGGGGCCGGCGAAGACGCGGCGCTCGCGCACCAGCGGCTTTCCGGGTTGGACGAGGACGTAGGCGAGCGCGCCGAACATCGGGCCTCCGATCGAGCTGGGCGTAGTATGAGCGAACGTTCGTTCGTAGTCAACTGTGCGCCCCGCTGCCGCATCCCCGCCGGGTCCAGCTACAGGCCGCGGTCGGGCGCTGACGGCTCGACCTCAGCGGCTGCCCTCGCTGCCGGCATCCTCGCCGGCAGGGGCCTTCCCCAGCCGGCGCTCGACCCAGAGATAGTCCATGAGGGTCTGGCCGCAGACGATCAGCGGCGTCGCCACCACGGTCCCGGCCAGACCGAACATCGCGGTGAGCGCGCCCTGTCCGACGAGCAGCAACGCCGGCTTGATCTCCACCGCCTTGCGCATGACCAAGGGCTGGATCAGATAGCCCTCGACGACGTGCACGCCGAGGTACACCGCGCCGGCATAGAGGAAATGGGTCGAGTCCTGCGTGAGCGCGACCAGCAGGCCGGGGATGGCGCTGGCGATGGCGCCGACGTACGGAACGAACGTGCCGAAGAAGGTCAGCGCGCCGAGGAGAAGCCAGTCGTTGATCCCGGCGATCTTCAGCCCGACGGCTGCCAGCGTTCCCATGATCGCCATCGAGACCACGATCCCGCCCACCCACTTTCGCAGCGCACGGCCGACGCGGTCGTACGCTTCGTCGAACACGGGCTCCAGCCGGCCGGGAACCATGCGGCGCAGGCCGCGGCGGTACACGTCCGGCGCCGCGACCAGGAAAGCCCCGAGCACGATCACCAGGATCGCCGCCGTGAGCGCCGAGATCACCCCGAGCACCGCCGGGACAGCGACCTCGCTCGCTTTCTCCGCCACCTTCGCGGCCCCCTTCGCCGCCTGACCGCCTGTCCGGCGCGACAGCCACTGCCGGAGGTTGGCCAGCGACCTGGGCAACGACGTGCGGAGGTCCTCGAACTGGTCGGACATGGTCGGCGCAACGAGCAGCGCGGCGACGACGACCACGCCAGCCGCGACGAGCAGCACCAGCAGCACGGCAACGCTTCGAGGCATCCGGCGCGACAGCCACCCCACCGGAAAGGAGAGGACGACCGCGATCACCAGGCCGAGAAACGCGAGCAGCAGGATGTCGTGCGCGAGCCATGCGAGCGCGAGGCCGGCGGCGGCGGCGAGGAGGATCAAGCCGGTTCGAAGCGTCATCGGTTCCTCACGGGTCAGCCGGGGCGCGGGCGTGCTGGTCGAGGGCGGCGAGCAGCGCGGCCTGAGCGCCGGCGAATGCGGGGCCGCGCGCCCGGATGGCGGTCGCCAGCGCGGAAGGGAGGTCGAGCGCGCGCCCTTCTCGCGACGCGCGCTCCCACGCGTCCGCGAAATCGGGCGGGATCCGCATGGACCAGTTCTCGGGAGCGATGGTCCCCGGCCGGTTGTAGATCTCGCGCGACCCGAGCAGGTCGGCGAAGAAGATCATCACGTTGGCGGCGGGCCCGACGAAGAGGTCGGCGAGCTGCGCGCGCGCGAGCGCTCCGGGAGATGCGAGGACCCGCTGCGCCCATCCGGCGCGTGCGCCATCATCCGGGATCAGCCGCGCCGCGAGAGCCGCGGCGTGCTCTGCCGCGGTCCCCTGGAGGCTCCAGCGTTCGGCGACCTGCCAGATGGGCTCGGTGTCGTGTGTCCCGACCATGATCCAGTCTTCCGGGCGCGCATTCTCCGCCCGGTACACGTCGAGCGCATCGCGCAGCGCCGCCTTCTGTGTGACGCGGAACCGGCCGAGCCCGTGCCTCGCCAGCACTCTCTGAACCGGATACGGCTGCGTGCTCAAGACCTCGGGGACGATGTCGTCGGGGCCTCGCCCCGCTGCCCGGACGGCTTCGACCAGCGCGTCGAACAGCGTCGCGTAGCGCTCCACCTGCGCGTCCGTCAGCTCCCGGACGCGCCCGTCGGCGTGGAGCGGCTGCGCCGGATCGAGCTGGCTCGCGCGGGCGATGGCGAAGCGCGACAGCGCCGGCCGGTCCGGGGAGGAGAAGAGCCTGCCTCCGCGCTGCACCGCGCCCAGCGGATCCGGATCGTCCGCGGCATAGACCCAGGGATCGATCAGGCCGTGCGGATGGTCCACGCGGATTCCGTCGAACTCGTCGAGGAGCTTGCGCGCGCGGGACTGGACGAAGGCGAGCGCCGGTCCCGGCTCCGCGCGCGTCCCGTACAGGTCCGGGGCGAGCACGCCGTAGCCCCACGGCTGGCCCTCG
>DASREU010000315.1:0-6526 GCA_035651935.1 Myxococcales bacterium
GCCCGAGCGCGTAGACCGGCATGGCGAAGCCGATGAAGGGGAGGAAGATGGCGAACGCCGCGCCCATCACCGGCGCCGCGACGAACAGCACGGGCAGCGGCGCATGCAGGTACTGGTCCTTGCGCGCGCCCGGCAGCGTTCCGGTCTCCTCCTTCACCGTGGCGATCTCCCAGGTCCCCATGTGCCAGTAGTATCCGCCTTCGACCTTCGTTCCACCTTGGTAGCGCTTCATGGCGTCCTCCTCGTTGTCCCTTGCAAGCACAGGGTACGGGGAGACGCCTCGCCGCACATCGGGAGGGATTCCCGATCCGGCGGGTTTGATTCCCTAGAGGAGGGGGTTCACGTTCCCGAGGGCGGAAGGACTCCGCGCTCGAGGGCGAAGCGGACCAGCTCGGTGCGGTTGTGCACGTCGAGCTTGAGCATCACGTGCTCGCGGTGGGACATCGCCGTCTTGACGGTGATCCCGAGCATGTCCGCGACTTCCTTGTTGCTGTGGCCTTCGGCCACCAGCTTGAGCACCTGCTTCTCGCGGTCGGTGAGCGCGTCGTAGGGATCGCCCGCGCCTTTGGGCTTGCGCACGTCCTCGAGGGCGAAGCGCGCCACCTCCGGATCGAGCACCAGGCCGCCGCGCGCGGCGGCGCGGATCGCGTCGGCCAGCCCGGAGCCCGCCGCCTTCTTCAGCACGAATCCGGCGGCGCCGGCCTTGAGGAAGCGGCGCACGTACTCGCGGTCGCTGTACTGCGTGAGCACCAGCACCCGCGTGCGCGGGTGGTCGTGGCGAAGCTGCAGGGTCGCCTCCAGCCCGCCCAGCCCGGGCATGGCGATGTCCATCAACACCACGTCGGGATCGAGGGTCCGGCAAAGCTCCACCGCGGCGCGGCCGTCGGCCGCCTCTCCGACGACCTCCACGTCCGGCACGCTGGCGAGGAGCGCGCGGATGCCTTCGCGGAGGATCCCGTGGTCGTCGGCGATGAGCACGCGGATGCGGTCCATGGCGCTCCTCTCAAGGCAAGGGAACGGTCAGCTCCAGATGCGTGCCTTTGCCGGGCGCCGAATCGATCTCCAGGCGGCCGCCCAGCATCTCCACCCGCTCGCGCATCCCCAAAAGCCCCCACCCGCGTCCCGCGCGATCCGGCGTGGTGAACGCGCGGTCGTCGAACCCCTCGCCGTCGTCCTCCACTTCGATGCTCAGGGCGTGGCCGCGGATCGAGCCCTGGATGAGCACCGCCTCCGCCCGGGCGTGCCGGGCGATGTTGGAGATCGCCTCCTGCACCACCCGGAACACCGCCGTCTCGTGCTCCGGCGGAAGCCGCCGGTCGAGGCCGGTGAACTCGCAGCGCACCGCCACGCCGTTCGAGCGCAGATGCCGGTCGGCGCACCAGGCGATGGCGGAGGTGAGACCCAGATCGTCGAGCACCGAGGGGCGCAGGTCCGCGATCAGGCGGTGCACCGCGTCCAGCGTGCTGAGCGCCAGCGCGGTCTCGTCGCCCAGCCCCGGGCGCGAGCGGAGCTTGAGCAGGAGCGCCGCGAGCCCCTGGCTGGTCTCGTCGTGCAGCTCGCGCGCGACCCTTCGCCGCTCGTGCTCCTGGGCGGTGATCACCTTTCCCAGCAAGTGCCGGACCTCGGCGGTCCGCTCGGCGACGCGCCTCTCCAGCTTGTCCTGCGATTCCTTGAGCGCGACCCTCATCTGCTCCAGCGCGATGGCCAGCCGCCCGACCTCGTCGGCTTGCGGCTCCGGCATCGGGGTCTTGAGGTCGCCCGCGGTCAGGCGCTCCGCGGCGCGGGTCAAGGCGGCGAGCGGACGGGTCAGGCTTCGCGCGGCGCCCCAGCCGAAGAGGAGCCCGATGCCGAGCAGCGGCAGCGCCAGGCCGGGCAGGGCGGCGCCCGGAAGAGGCTCCGCCGCCGTCTCGCTGACGGAGATCGACCAGCCCGCGGTGGGCAGGGGCGCGGAGACGACGCGGTCGGTGCGGCCGTCGCGGGATCCTCCGCTGGCGACGGTCTGCGCGAACGCGTCCTTGATGTCGATGGCGAGACCGCGAGGAACGGCTCCCTCGCGGATCAGGGACTCGAGCCGCGTTACGTCGAGCGAGCCCGCGGCGATCCGTGTCAGATCTCCGCGCCAGTTCCGCGCCGGGACGATCGCGTGCGTGCGGGTGAAGGAGGGCTTCCCGGAGCGCAATGCCTCGTCGACGATCGCCCCGGCATCGACCGCCGCGCCCGCGGGCTCCTGGTCGAGCACCGTCCCATGAGGATCGAGGAGCAGCAGGCGATCGGTCAGCGCATGCGGCCTCGCGCTCACTTCGCGCAGCGACCGCGCGCCGGTGGCGGCCGACTGGAGCGCCTCCAGCTCCGCGGAGAGCGCGCTGTCGACCCGGGCGGCGACCAGCGAGGCGATCATCGCCTGGTCGATGTGCTTCTCGCGATCGAGCTGCGCGCGCGTCTGCCAGCTCGCCCAGATCATCGCCAAAAACGGCCCGACGACGCCGAGCCCCACGAGCAACAGCACGCGGGTGGCGATGCGATGCCCCCTGCGTGCTGTTGTCCGCGGCGCGTTCACCCGTCATCCCGCTGGCGTCTCCACCGGCTGCTTTCCCGGGGAGGCGGGCGTCTCGGGCTTGGGAACGATCGATTCGACCGGCACGCCCTCGATCCGGGCGAGCTCCAGCGGGTGCTCCTCGATCATCCGGTGCCGCGAGATCTTCCCGTTGAAGATGCTCCAGTCGAACGGGAACACGTCCGGGTTGAGGTGGGCGTTGTAGATGTGCCAGACGATCACCACCAGGAAGGCCATCAGCCCTTCCATGCTGTGGGCGACCTGCGCCGCGGGGATCAACTGTCCGGGAAGCAGGCTGCCGATCACCACCGGGAAGAGGAGGACGATGCCGGTGGCCACCATGATCATCGAGCCCGCCACCATCCCCCAGTACTCGAACTTCTGCCGGTAGTCGTAGCGGTCGAAGAGCGGCTTCTGCTTGGAGAGGCCCAGGTACCAGCGGAGCGTCGCCAGCGCGTCGAGGTAGTCCTGGCGCCGCGGGACGATGGCAAGCTGGCTGAGCCGGCGGGTCGCCACCTGCCAGATCGCGACGCCGAGATGCGCCACGATGGTGAGGGCGAACAGCACGCCGGCGACCCGGTGGATGAGCCGGGTGGCGCCGACGCCGCCCATGAGGTGGACCAGGGTGCCCGAGAACGCCGCGTCGTAATACTTCTGCGGCATGCCGGTGATCACCAGGACCGTGAACAGGACCATGACGGAAGCGTGTTCCGCGCGCTGGCGCACGGAGAAGCGGACGATGTCTCTCATCGGTTCACCACGATTCGCCAGAGGTGGAGGATGACCTGCAGGGCGAGGCCGCCGATCATGAAGGGAATGAGGAAGCGGTAGAGGAGCTTGACGAGGTAGACCAGAGGAGCGCGCGTGGCCGAGGGCTCCACGTGCGAGAGCCAGGCGGCGGGGAAGTCGGCCTTCGCGCCCTGGTGGCACTTCTGGCAGGTGGCCAGCAGGTTGCTCTTCAGCACCGGCGAGTGCGGATCGGAGACCTTGGTGACGTTGTGCGCGCCGTGGCAGTCGGTGCACAGCGCCACCGCCGCGACTTCGCCCGCGCGTCCCGCCTGGAGCTTCACGGTTGCGCCGTGGAAATCGCTGAAGTACGTGCGCAGCACGCCCGTGGACAGCTTGTACTTCGCCATCCGCTTGGCGTCCGTGTGGCACTCGGCGCAGATCTGCGGAGAGCGCAGGCGGAACCCGGCCTTCCTCGGATCGGCGATGTCGTGCGCGTGGTGGCAGTCGGTGCACACCGGCATGTCCTCGTTGCCGGAGAGGACGCCCTGGCCGTGCACGCTCCTGGTGTACTCCTGCGCGATCCTGGCGTGGCAGGTGGCGCAGGTGTCGCTGACGCGCGAGCGCGGCTCGCCCGGTGGACCGATCTCGTGGGCGCCGTGGCAATCGGAGCAGACCGCGGCCTCCATCCGTCCCGCGTCGATGCGGGCGCGGTGCACGCCGTCGAGCGACTCCTTGTAGTTGGTGAAATGGCACTTCTGGCATGCGTCGGAGAACGCGATGGTGTACTCGCGCCGGGTGTCGAAGCGCTGGACCGGATGCATGCCCGTGGCGTTCTTCAGGCTGGCGTGACAGTCCGTGCACGCCAGCTTGCGCATGTGCGACGAGCGGGAGAACGTCTCCGCGTCGATGCGGAGGTTCAGGACCTCGCCGCTGTTCAGCCTGATCTCGGACGCCGTGCCGTGACAGGCGAGGCATTTGTCCACCTCCGCCGGGCGCGCCTGTGCCAGCAGCGAAGCGATTAGAAGGGTTCCGATCACCGGTGCCTCCTCGCAGGAACTGCGCGGCCGGGGCGGACCGCTTCCGCGGCACGAAGTTGCAACTCCGGGGCCGCGCCCCCTCCGACACGAGGCCTGCCCGAAGGTCCGCAGAACTCGCGTCGACGCCGCGCGGTTCCGCAGAACCTCCGCTCCGGCTGCGCCGCCACCCCGCAAATCCAGCGTAGGCGGCGCGCCCCGTTGCCCCCGCACCAGCGCACCCGTGAGGAAGTTGCGCGGACGCTGCGCCCGCGGGTGAATACGGAGATGCGCCGCCACACGAACGAACCCCGCGATCGGGAGGCGGTGGTCGTCGAGGACGACCCGGACGCGCGGCGCGTGCTCGCCGGCTGCCTGCGCCGCCTCGGGCTCACCGTGCACGAGGCGACCGGCGCGGCCGCGGCCATCGACCTTCTCGAGCGCGTGACCCCGGACGTCCTCTGCGTCGACGTCCGCCTGCCCGACGGCAGCGGGTTCGCCATCTGCGAGCACGTGCGCACGACGGCGCGGCTCCGCGACGTTCCCGTGCTGGTGATCAGCGCGCTCACCCGGCCGATCGATCGGGCGCAGGCGCAGGCGGCGGGCGCCGACGAGTACGTGACCAAGCCGTTTCGCGCCGCCGCGCTCACCGAATCGGTGCGCGAGCTGCTCGCGCTGTCGGCGGTCTCCGCGAGCTGACCGCTCTCAGGCGCGCAACGCGCGCGCGATCAGCGGGACCGCGGCGAGGGCGAGCGCAGCGAAGGCGATCTTCCTCCCCCTCTTCGGGCGGTACCACCCGGCAGACGATCCGGTGCCCTGATCCATCGGCTCCCAGAGGTTTCCTTCGGTCGCCGCCTGGCGGTCGGGAAGGAAATGGCCCTTGCGCATCTTCCGCGACATCACCCGGTCGAAGGTGGAGGGCGCCGCCGTGCGGAACGCGCTCATCCCCTTGGCGGCCCCGATGATCACGTCGCGGCGAGGCGACTGGATGGTGTCGAGGATCGCCTCGGCGACGTCGGAGACCTGGTACACCGGCTCCGCAGGCTTCACCGCCTTGCCCGTGTAATTCGCGGTGTGCTCGAACAGCGGCGTGTCCGTCGAGGTCGGGTAGATCACGCTGACGTCGATGTTCAGGTTGCGCACCTCGTCGCGCAGCGCCTCCGAGAACGCCTTGAGCGCGTGCTTGCTCGCGGAATACGCGGCCAGATACGGGGCCGTCACCAGGCCGATCGCAGAGGAGACGTTGACGAACATCCCGCCGCGGCGGGCGCGGAAGTGAGGAAGGATCGCCTTCGTCGCCGCTACCGCTCCGAAGAAGTTGACCTGCATGGTCCGCTCGAAAGCGTCCATCGGAGTCTGCTCCACCGTCCCCATCACGTAGATCCCGGCGTTGTTGATCCAGACGTCGACCTGTCCGAGCGCCGCCACCGTCTCTCGCGCGAGCGCCGCCGCCTGCTCGGGGATGCCCACGTCCGCCGGGAACACCTGGCACTCGGCGCCGCGCTCACGGCACAGGCGCGCCACCTCGTCGAGCGCGTCTTCCCTGCGCGCGTTCAGCCCCAGCCTGGCGCCGCGTTCGGCAAGCTTCAGCGCGGTCTCGCGCCCGATGCCGCTGGAGGCGCCGGTAACGACGACGGAGAGTCCCCGGAGTTTGCGCTTCATCGGCGAAAGCTACGCACGCTGTTCGCCGCAGGCCCTGCGCTCCGCGCGCGCAAAATGCTCGCGCGAGAGGAGGGACGGCCGCGCAACGAGCGACGCAGTCGCGGGCACGCCGCTTGCTCGGCACTGCGGACAGGAGGCTACCCCATGCGGAAGATCAGCGGTTTCGTCTTCCTCGCGATCCTGGCGGGCTCTTCGCTCGCGCGGGCCGAGGTGGACAAGAAGACGGAGCGGACCTGGAAGTCGAAGTGCGCCTCGTGCCACGGCGCGGACGGCGCGGCGCAGACGGACCAGGGCAAGAAGCTCGGGATCAAGGATTACACTTCCCCGGCGTTCCACGCGGCCAACACCGATGCCGACCTGAAGAAGGCGATCGTCGACGGCAAGGGCCAGAACATGCCGGCGTACAAGGATCTCGCGGAGCAGTCCGATCAGCTCGTGCAGATCATCCGCTCCTTCAAGAAGTAGGAGCGGACGGCGCGGGGTGGGCCTTCACGGGCGCTCATCCCGCGCCGGTTGCCGCGCGGTAGGCCGGGAACCACGTTCCCGCCATGGCAAACACCAGGGACCA
>DASREU010000316.1:0-10189 GCA_035651935.1 Myxococcales bacterium
CCCGGCATCGATGCTGATGTCCTTGCCGACGGTCTGATCGTGACCTTTCGCGCAATACCCGACGGCGCACACGGCCAAGACCAGCGCACACTTTCGAACGTTCCCCACGACCCACCCCCCGGCCCGGACTTCGCGGCCCCCGCCTCTTTGCGAGCGGCAGGCCAACCACTCGGGACACCGCTCTTCGGGAGGGTGACGCGGCCGTATGGTGCCGGAGGTGGCGAACCCGTCGGTATGCGACGCAGATCCGCGGGAGAACACGCATTCCGCCGCAAAGAACCGCCTTTCCCACCCTCGCACCGTCTGCTACTCATCCTTTGGTCGTGGCAAACGACATTCCCTTCGGAGAGCGCGCCCGCCGCGCCGAACAGACCCGGATCCTTCGCGCCGCCTTGAACGCCATCCGTCCCGGTCATCCCGTCGCCGCCTTCGACCTCGACAGCACGCTGCTGGTGAACCGGTCGCGCCAGGCGCGGATCGTCCGCGAGTACGGCGCGCAGCGCGGCGACGCCCGGCTCGCCTCCTGCACCACCGCCGCGGTGACCAGCTGGGACCTGCGCGACACGCTGCGGCTCTGTGGCGTCCCCGCGGAGCAAGGCGCCACGATGATCGCGGAGCTGCGCGCGTTCTGGCACGAGCGCTTCTTCACCAGCGAGTACTGCCGCGACGACACGCCGGTCGCCGGCGCGCCTGCCTACGTGCGCGCCGCCCTCGAAGCCGGCGGCGAGGTCCTCTACATCACCGGCCGGCCGGAGACGATGCGCGAAGGAACGCTGGAGAGCTTCGCGCGCGCGGGATTCCCGCCGCCCGCCGGCGACACCGTCCAGCTCTGGCTCAAGCCGGACCTGGCCGACGACGATGACCGCTGGAAGGAGATCTGCCACGCGCGATTGAAGGAGCTGCGTGGCGTCGCCTGCGCCTTCGACAACGAGCCGACGCACGTCAACGCGTACAAGCGGAGCTTTCCCGACGCGGCGGTGGTCCACGTCGACACCGACCATTCCCGCCGCCCGGTGGACGTGCTCCCCGAGATCCCGTCCATCCTCGACTTCGTGATGGAGCCGTGAGCAGGCCCGCGCGCGGCACGGTGCTCGCGGTCGTCGACCTCGGCTCCAACGCCGTCCGCCTGCAGATCGCGCAGGTGGCTTCCTCCGGACCGGCCCTGGTCCTCTCCGAGGACCGCGCGGCCGTCCGCCTCGGCGAGCAGGTCTTCCGCACCGGCCGCCTCGCCGCCCGCGCCATCGCCCGCACCGCCGTCGCGCTGGAACGGTTCGCGAAGCTCGCCGATCGCGCCGGCGCCACGCAGATTCGCGCCGTCGCCACCAGCGCCGTCCGGGAAGCCTCGAATCGCGCCGAGCTGATCCGCGCCATCCGCGCCCGCTCGGGCATCGGTCTCGAGGTGATCAGCGGCGCCGAAGAGGCGCGCCTGGTCTGCCTCGGCGTCCTCCAGGGAGAGCCTCCCTCGGAGCGCTCGCTGCTCCTCGACATCGGGGGCGGCTCTTCGGAGATCATCGCCGCCCGCGGAGAGGAGCCCGAGTCCGCCTGCAGCCTGCCGCTCGGGTCCGTGCGGCTCACCGAGTTCTTCGTCCACGGCGATCCGGTCACGCGCAGGGAAGCGAAGCTGATCGAGGAAGCGGTGGAGGACGCGCTCCTCCAGGTCGACCCGCTGCTCATCGGCCGGCACCGCCGGATCATCGGCGCCGCCGGGACCACCGGCGCGGTCGCGCAGATCGCCCGCCGGCTGGAGGGAGACGAACCTGCGTCCAGCACGCCGGTCAGCTATGACCAGGTCCGCGGCGTGCTCGATCGGCTGCGCAAGTCCACGCTGCGCGACCGCCGCAAGCTGGGCGTCGACGAGCAGCGCAGCGACATCATCTATGCGGGCACCGCCATCTGCGAGGGGGTGATGCGGAGGCTCCGGGTCGACGAGCTGGCCGTCACCCAGCGGGGCCTGCGCGACGGACTGATGGCGGACCTCGTCCGCCGCACGGTGCGCCGGCGCGGCGCGCACCTCCACCAGGAAAGCGCGGTGCTCGACGGGCTGCGCGCGTTCGGCCGCCGTTGCAGCTACCGGGAGGAGCACGCGGAGCAGGTGGCGCAGCTCAGCCTCTCGCTGTTCGATCAGCTCGAGGGATTGCACGAGCTCGGCGAGGAGGAGCGCGCGCTCCTGCACGCGGCGGCGATGCTGCACGACGTGGGCGCGTTCGTCTCGTACAACCGCCACCACAAGCACAGCTACTACCTGCTCTACCACGCGGACCTTCCCGGCTATACGGACCGCGAGCGCGAGCTGATCGCTACCATCGCCCGCTACCACCGGCGCAGCTCGCCCAAGGAAGGCCACGAGGAGTTCCAGCGATTGTCGCCGCACGAACGGGAGGTGGTGCGTCATCTCGCCGCCATCCTGCGCGTCGCCGACGGCCTCGACCGAGGGCACCGCCGTCACGTCCGATCGGTGACGGCGAAACGCCGGGGAAAGGCGGTCCACATCGCGGTGGTGGCGGAGAAGGGCAGCGATCTGGAGGTCTGGTCCGCGCACCAGAAAGCCGATCTGCTGGAGGAGATGTCGGGCGGCCCGGTGCGGATCCGGCTGGTGGAGAAGCGATCGTGATCCGCGTCGCCGCCGCGTGACCGCCGGCGCGAACAGCAGCCGCTACTCGAGCACGCGCACCGGCAGGACCACCATCGGCAATCCGGCGAACTGGAGCCTGCGCTGCATCTGGTACGCGGTCTCGTTGTGCAGCAGGCGGTCCCACCACTTCTCGCGCTCGAAGATCAGCTTGCCGGCGAAGAAGATGCTGCGCTCGTACTCCTTCGCCACCTCCTGCGCCAGCCGCTCGCTCTCGCTCACCGCCTCGGTGCCCATCGACATCCGGTAGTCCGAGGGGATCTGCATCCCACGCGCGAACTCGACGTACTTGCGCAACGCGTCCTCCGTCTGCTCGCGGACGCGGTCCACTTCCTCGATCCCGTGGAACGTCGCGCTGTCCACCACGCCCACCGACATGAAGATCACGTTGACGAAGTAGCGCGGGAACAGCTTCATCACCGTGAGGAGCGAGTGGATGCCGAGGCCGGAGTAGCTGCCGACCAGGAGCACCGCGGTCGGCTTCTTCTTCTGGATCTCCAGCGGCCGGATAGGGACGCCGGCGGGCAGCGCGGTGAGGATCTGGTCGAGCCGCTTCAGCCGGGCGTACACGCCGTTGTAGTGGCGCTTGATCAGCATGCAGAGCCCGACCAGCGCTCCGGTGACCACCACGGTCAGCCACGCCCCTTCGGCGAACTTCTCCAGGAGGTTCACGATCAGGATGAAGGTGCAGAGGATGAAGCAGACCACCGCGATCGCCAGCGGCCGCCGCCATTCCTTGTGCCGCTTCAGGGTCTCCGGGCGGCGCCAGTAGCGCATCATCCCCAGCTGGCTGAGCGCGAAGGTGACGAAGACGTTGATGGAGTACATCACCACCAGGGCGTCCACCGACCCGCGCGTGTAGAGCAGCATGAGGAACGAGGCGCCGCCCATCAGCAGCACCCCGTTCTGCATCGTCAGCCGGTCGCTGAGCGCGCCGAAACGGTGGGGGAGGAACGAGTCCTGGGCGAGGTTCGCCATCACGCGCGGACCGGCGATGAATCCCGCCTGCGCGGCGACGAACAGGAGCAGCGCCTCGGAGGCGATGGTCACGACCACGTACCATTGGCCGAGCGCCAGCGGGCCCAGGTGGAAGCCGCCCGCGAGCATGTCGGCCAGCACGTAGTTCATCGTCTTGCCGGGCGCCGGATGCACGCCCATCAGCAGGTACCCGAGGATGATCCCGCCGGCGGTGACCGCGAGGCTGGTCGACATGTAGACCATGGTCCGCTTGCCGGTGAGCACCCGCGGCTCGCGCATGATCGAGAGGCCGTTCGAGACTGCCTCGATGCCGGTGTACGTGCCGGCTCCCAGCGAGTAGGCGCGCAAGAACAGCAGGGCGAGGGCGATGAAGCCCATGGTGCCGAGATCGTGCGACAGGCCGTGCGTGACGTCGCGCGCCACCTCGTCGGCGCGGCCGAGGTGGAAGCCGATGCTTCCGCCGATCAGGATCACGTGGGTGATCAGGAAAGTGACGAAGATCGGCATGAGGACGCGGATCGATTCCTTCACCCCGCGCAGGTTGAGGATGGTCAGCACCGCGATCGCCACCAGCTCCACCGGCAGCTTCCAGACGTGCCACTCGTGGGGGAAGTTGCTGAAGATGGCCTCGCCGCCCGCGGCGACGGAGGTGGTGCAGGTGAGGACGTAGTCGATGAGCAGGGCCGCGCCGCTGACCACGCCCGCCCTGGGCCCGATCAGGCGCGCGGTGACGACGTACCCGCCGCCTCCGAACGGGAAATGCTCGATGATCTTCGTGTACGCGGCGGAGATGACGAGGACGGTCACGCCCGTGGCGAGCGCGAGGAAGATGGCGAGGTACTGGTGCTCGCCGAGGTTCTTGAACGCCTCTTCCGGGCCGTAGGAGCTCGAGGACAGCCCGTCCGCGCCGAGGCCGACCCAGGCGAGGAACGCCGCCAGCGACAGCGTGTGGAAGAGCTGCGGATCCTGGATGTCCTTGGGGCCGCCAAGCACCACCCGCTTGAGGCGCTGCCATCGCGTCGGCGGCGGTGGCGGGGGCTCGGAGCTCGGCGGGAGAGGCGCGCCGCTCGGTCCCGGCGCAGGCGCGGGTTGCTCCATGGACCGCACTTCCGTAACACGAATCCGCCGCCGCCGACTCACCTGGGGACTGGAAGCGACAAAATTGGCGCTGATTCGGCCGCTTGGCGCACCAGCCGGGCGAGCGCACGGGCGTACATCCGGCAGTCGTTGATCGCGTTGGCGACCTCGTAGCGAGCGATCCCGGCGCTATCCGCGATCCCCTTGAGGAGGATCCGCTGCTCGTGCAGGGTCTCGATGTGGTCGGAGACGAAGGCCACCGGAACCACGAGGATCTCGCGCACTCCCCGCGCGGCAAGCTCCGGGATGTGGTCGGCGGTGGCCGGCGTCAGCCACTTCACCGGCCCGACCTTGCTCTGGTAGCTGAGCGACCACTCCTGCCCCGGCGGCAGGCGCTTCACCACCCCCGCGACGGTGGCGTGGATCTCGCGCTCGTAAGGATCGCCGCGCCGGATCAGGCTGACCGGCACGCCGTGCGCGCTGAACAGCACGTGCACCTTCGCCGGATCGGGAAAGCGCCGCAGACCCTCGTTGACGGTGCTGGTCAGGGCGTCGAGGTACTGCGGGTCCTCCGGGTAGCGATCCACTTCCGCGAGCGGAAGCAGCCCCGCGACGGCGCGACGCAGATCGGAGAAGGCCGACTCGGTGGTGGCCGAGCACCACTGCGGGTAGAGCGAGACCCCCACCAGTCGCTGGCAGCCGTCGGCCCGGGCCTGGGCCACCGCTTCGCGGATGTAAGGAGTCCAGGCGGAGAACGCGACGTAGGCGCGGAACCCCGGACCCAGCTCCTCCTCGAGGCGGCGCGCTTGCGCCTCGGTGAGCGGCCGGATCGGGGAGCGCCCGCCGATCTCGGAGTAGAGCTGCCGCGCGTGGGGAGCGCGCCGGCGCGCCACCACCCGCGCGAACCAGCGCCGCAGCGGCCCGCGGAGGAAGGGGATCCGGATCAGGAACGGATCGCGGAACAGGTTTTCGAGGAACGGCTCGACGGCCTCGAGGGAATCGGGCCCGCCGAGGTTGAGCAGGAGCACGCCGGTGTGCGGCGCGGCAGCGGGGCGGCGCAGGGGGATCACCCGGCAGTGTCTAGCAGGTGATCCCCGGCGCCGCGAACGGGATCAGCGTTTGTCCGGGTTCTGCGCGCCGGACTGGGCGGAGTCGTCGCCCGTCTTCGCCTTGCCGCTGCTGTCCGAGCTCGAGCTGGCGCCCGAGGAGCGGTCGAGGCTGCGCGGCGAGCGGCCCTGGTTCGATCCGGTGCTGGCGCGATCGACCTTGCTCGCCGCATCGTCCGCCATCTTCTTGTGCTCCTCGAGGACGGGGATGGTGTCGTCGACCAGCGTCTTCAGGTCGTCGGACTTCAGATCTCCCTTGCCGTTCTTGAGCACGTCGATCATGTGCTCGTGATCGTTGCTCATCACCTGCGCGAAGGTCTTGTCGAACTCCGCGCCGTTCAGCTGCTTGAGCTGATCCATCTTGTTCTTGTCGACCTTCTCCTGCTCCTTGTCCTTCGTGGTCAGGGCGCTGTCGCTGGGCGTGACCTTGGCCTTCTTCGCCGCCTGCGCGACCTCCTTCTCGGACTTGGTGTGGTCGGCGATCAGCGTCTGGCCGAACTTGCGGATCGCGGCGCTCTTGCCCCGCTTCTCCGCGAGCTTGCCGGCGGCGATCTCCTCCTTGTTCACGCGCTGGAGGAGGGTGACCAGCCGCGCATCCGTCATCTTCTCGTCCTGGCTGCTGGAGCTCGCGCTGGCGGACTTGTCCGTATCCGGCGTGTTCATCGGATTGCCGGCGGTCCGCGCCGAGTCCTTGGACGTGGTCTGCGTCGTCGACTTCTCCTCGGCACGAGCGAAGGCCGGGGCCAGCATCAGGGCCAATGCAACACCAGTGGTTCCGATCGTCTTCATGGCTTTCTCCTTGGCTAGCGAGCGCCCGCGTCCGACTCGCCGGCGCCGACCTGCGGGCCTTCGCCCACGTTCGGTCCGGCGCCGACCTGCGGCCCCGCGCCGACCTCGGGGCCGGCTCTGACGTTGAGGCCGTTCGTGGGATCCCCGGAGGGCGCCGTACCGGGGAAGACTGCGATGCCGCCGGCGGGAAGGGCGAGCTGTTGCGTTCCGCCGCCCGGCTGCGACTGCGCCGGTATCGTGGCTGTCTGCGCCGGAGGCGTCATCTGCGTCTGCGCGCTGCTCGTCGTCCGGGTCTGCGTGCTGGTGGTGGTCTGCGTCTGCGCGCTTGCGGCAGGCCGGGTCTGGGGACTGACGAGATCGACGCCGCCGTCGAGGGCGGCGCCCGGCGTGCCGGCCACGCCCGCGGTCCCGCCGTCGAGGGCGACGCCGGCGTTGGTCCCGCCGTCGAGTGCGACACCCGCGTTCGTTCCGCCGTCCAGCGCGACGCCGGCGCCGACCCCTCCGTCCAGCGCGACGCCCACGCCGCCGTTGAACGACGGGTTCGCGTTCGGTTGCTGGGAGGGAGTGCGATTCGGGACCGGCGCGGTGGCGCTCGCCGGCGGAACCGCCGCCGGGTGCGCGGTCTGCACGGGCGACGGCATCGCGGCGCCGCTCCGCTGAGCCTGCGCAGCGAGCGCCGCCGTGGCGATCGCCGCGGTCGCCATTCCGATCAGGCCGCACTCGCGCAGATGCATCGGTGCAAAGCTGTACAGCGGGCGCACAAGCGCAACGCCACGGCCTTTCGCGGCCTCGCCTGCTCAGCGGTGCAGCGGGGAGGCGTGCACCTGCTGCACGAGCGCCTTCACGTTCTCCACCGGAGTGCCCACCAGGACGCCGTGCCCGAGGTTGAAGACGTGCCCGGGACCGGCGCGCTCCGCGAGCTCGAGCACGCGGGCCACGCGGACCTTCTGCTCCGGGAGCGGGAGGAACAGCGTCGCGGGATCGAGGTTCCCTTGCAACGCCACCGCCGGCCCGACGCGGCCCCGCGCGTCGTCGAGCGGAACGCGCCAGTCCACGCCGACCACGTCCGCGCCGGTCGCCGCGAGCTGGCCGAGCAGCTCGCCCGTCTCGACCCCGAAGACGATCACCGGCTGCGGATCGTGCGGGTCGCGCTTCAGGCCGCCGATCACGCGGGCGATGTAGGGCGCGCCGAACTTCGCGTAGTCCTCCGGCCCGAGCGCTCCAGCCCAGGAGTCGAAGATCTGCACCGCGTGCACGCCCGCGGCGAGCTGCGCGTTCAGGTAGTCGATCAGGGTCGCGGAGATCTTCCCCAAGAGCGCGTGCGCCAGCTTCTCGTCGGAGAACAGGGTGGCCTTCGCCTTCTCGAAGCTGCGCGAGGTCTTCCCTTCGATCATGTACGCCGCCAGCGTCCACGGCGCCCCGCAGAATCCGATCAAGGGGACCCGCCCGCCGAGCCCTTTCAGGGTCCGGCGGATGGCCTCCATCACATAGCCCAGCTCCTGCTCCGGGTCGGCGACGCGCAGCCGATCGACGTCGGCCTGCGACCGCAGCGGGGAAGGGAACTGCGGTCCCTGATCCTCGAGGATGAGCTGCATGCCCATCGCTTCGCAGACCACCAGGATGTCGCTGAAGAGGATCGCCGCGTCGACCCCGAGGATGTCGACGGGCTGGATGGTCACTTCCGCCGCCAGGTCCGGCGTCTTGCAGAGGCCGAGGAAGGAGACCTTCGAGCGCACCGCCCGGTACTCGGGGAGGTAGCGGCCGGCCTGCCGCATCAACCAGATCGGGGTGGTGTCGACGGGTTTGCGGCGGCACGCATCGAGGAACCGGAAGGCCATGCCCGGCCGTGTATCACACGCCGGCTACGATCTCCTCGCCACCTGCTGCAGCTCGAGCACCGCCTGGCCGCCTTTCCAGACGCGGACCGCGCCGCTCGACTGCGAGACCGAGATCGCCACCGCGTTGCTGTCGACGGTGATCGCCGCCGCCGCGGCGTGCCGCGCGCCGAGTCCGAGCGGGAGCTCCACGTTTCCTTCGCCGGTCTGGAGGTACCGTCCCGCCGCGAGCACCACGCCGTCCTCGCGGATGATGAAGGCGCCGTCCAGCACGGCGAAGTTCTTCACCGCTTCCCGGATCCGCGGGTCGAGCACGTTGCGCTCCGCCTCCGAGATCCCCTGGAAGGGATTGATCGTCAGCTGCTTGCTGTGCTCCATCACCGTGGTCGAGTCGCCGAGGACGAAGATGGTGCCGATGGGATGTCCCTCGAATCCCTCGTGGCCGATCGCCATGGCCAGGGAGACCAGCGCTTCCACCACCTGCGGGCTGAACGCGTCGCCGAGGCCCTGCGTGTCGATGGAGGCCTTCTCCTCGAACCCCCGTCCGATCTGCAGCCGCACCACCGTGTCCGGCAGCCGCGACCCGGTCCGGCCGGTGAGGCAGAGCACGTCCTCGCCGTCGCGCAGGGCGTCCGCGGTGACCGCCGCCACCAGCGCCACCTTCACCTTCTCGATCCGCGAATAATCGTAGGGTGGAACCGTGACACAGCGGTACCCTTGCTTCCGGAGGTTCTGCGCCAGCTGCTCCTCGCTGACGGCGTAGATGATCTTCTTCTTGATCGGCCGGCCGCGCAGCTCGTCCTTGGAGAGTGGGATGTCGGATACGAGCAGCAAATGGTCTACCGCCGGCCGCGCAGCCAGGGTGAGGATGCTGCGCAGGAACTCGCGATCGAGCTTGCTGTCTCCCATAGTACGGTTCGCCTTGACGGGACCCTAACTGGTTCCTAGTATTCCGCCTCTTTTTTGCCGGTCCTTCACCGGAGCGATCAAACGATGGCAACGAGCCGGGCAGCAGCGTTGCGCGGGGGCAGCACCTTGAACCAGAAGGACTTGAAGCGCTTCAAGAAGATCCTCGAGGAATCGAAGAAGAGTCTTCTCATGAGCGCGCGCAAGACGCTCACCGAGGAAGCCGCCTTCGACACCGACGATCTGCCCGACGAGATCGATCTCGCTTCGTCGGAGTACACCCAGAGCATGGTGTTCCGCCTGCGCGACCGGGAGAAGTTCCTCCTGAAGAAGATCGACGACGCCCTGGCGCGGATCGAGAGCGGCACCTTCGGCATCTGCGAGATCTGCGAAGAGGAGATCTCGCTGAAGCGCCTGGAGGCCCGGCCCGTGACCACCATGTGCATCCGCTGCAAGGAAGAGCAGGAGAAGCAGGAAAAGTCGTTCGGATAGACTTGCCCGGACGGCAAGACCGTCGCGCTCTTCACGACCTGCTGTTGCGACCGGCGGCCTGAACGGCTACTGCCGCCGCGGCGCGATCGCGCAGCTCGCCTCGGTGTACTCCGGCAGAAGCTCCCGCATCGGGTTGTCCCCGCACGCCGGGCAGGCCGGATCGCGCGCGTACTTCACCTCGCGGAACTTCTGCTCCAGCGCGTCGTACAGGAGGAGCCTGCCGATCAGCGGCTCTCCCTTTCCGAGCAGCAGCTTCACCGCCTCGACCGCCTGGATCATCCCGATGATCCCCGGCAGCACGCCGAGGACGCCCGCTTCCTGGCACGACGGCGCCAGCTCCGGCGGCGGCGGCTCGGGGAACAGGCAGCGGTAGCACG
>DASREU010000317.1:0-5503 GCA_035651935.1 Myxococcales bacterium
CTTCATGCGAAGACGCTCGCGGAGCTCGGACCGCTGCCCGAAGACGCCTGGGTCTTCTTCCCGGACAAGATCACCCGCCATCCCGGCGACCCCGAGGGCCCTCCCGCAGAGTGGCTGATCCACCGCCAGACACGGCCGCTCGAGACTTCGCTTCTGCCCGCCGCGGGATTCCCCTGACCGCCTCCTCGGTGATGGTCCGATACTCCCCGCGCTCTCTCTCGCGAACCAGGCGGGCCTGAACACCGCGCGCAGACCCGCGCGAGTTGGCGTCAGATTACGTATGGTGTCCCCGGATCTCCGGAGGACTGGATGGACAAGCCTCGCATTTTTCTTGGCTCGTCAGGAAAGCAGGAGAAGGTCCTGCAGGCGCTGACGCGCGGTCTAGAGGCGGTCGCAAACGTGGAGCCGTGGACGACGTCCTTCAATCCCGGAACCACCACGCTGGACCGCCTCCTCGAGCTCGCGCATGAGGTCGACTTTGCGGCGCTGGTGTTTGCCCGGGACGATTGGACGACGGCGAGCCAGGCGCCGTCCGCTGCCCCGGAATCCGGCCAGGCTTCACCGCGAGACAACGTCGTCTTCGAGGCCGGCCTGTTCGGTGGAGCGCTGGGGATGCGGCGCACGTTCATCATCCATTCGAGCGGCGCGAAGCTTCCGAGCGATCTCCTCGGCCTCACCTGCGTCCGGTACGACGAGTTGTCCACGCCTTCCGAGGTGAGAGCGGTCAACCAGAAGCTTCGAAAGGCGATCGAGAGCGAGGGCCGGATCGCGCGGATCGAGGGCTGCTGGTGGCAGTTCTCGCTGACCGAACGAGGCCCGCCGGAACCGTCCGCGGTGAGCCTCTTGCGGATCTCGCGGGCCCGCGACGGCGCGCTGGAGGTGGCCGGCCGCTCGTGGCAGGAGGACGGCAGCCAGTCAGCGAGATACTGGAGCGAAGCGGCGAAGGAGAAGAAGGATCCTTCGGGCGTCTTCTACTACTGGAAGGGAGAACGGCCGCTGGACCCGAACGCTCCGCAGCTGGAAGGGACGGGCGAGATCCGGATGGAATCGGCCGATCGCGCGGCCGGATACTTCACCACCCACTCGGACAGGGACCCGGTCGTGAACGCCCGGACGTCCGGCATCTACCTGCGCGCCGATCCAGAGGACCTGAGCACTCTGGACGGGCCCGACGACCGGCAACGCGCGGAGTTGATCGCCGACCGGCTGCGGCACTGGAAGTCGATGAAGAAGGGTTGAGATCGCCGACCAGTGCCGCCCGGACCTGCGCGCGCTCCTGCTCAGAAGCGCGTGTCGACAGCGAGGGTGGCGTAGAGGGGAAGTGCGGGCCCCTGTCCACGAATGTCTCGCAGCTTGCCTGCGCGCAGCACCAGATCGAAGCGCGAGAACGAGAGGCCTCCCTGCAGGCCGAGGCGGAGGTTGCCTCCGGGAGCGCCGTACCAGCCGTCGCGCGCGCCGGCGAAGACCGTGCGGCGATAGAGATCGCTGTGCGCGACATAGGTGGCGATCTCCCAGTCGAAGCCGAGCTCGCCGGCGGCGAACCACCGCGGCGCGTAGTAGCCGGCCAGTGCGCCGACGTCCATGCCGGCGCCGGTGAGGCGTCCGGCGTCGTTGCTGGTCGCACGCAGGGTGGGAGCGATGCTGGTTGCGAGCTTCCAGCGGCCGGCGCCGGCGATCGGGACCAGCGCGCTCAGCCGCAGCCGCCAGTCGCTCGCGTCCATCACCGCCCAAGGCATGGTCAGGTCGGCGCCGAACAACACGGTCCGATCCGCGAGCGGAACCGCGCGGGAGTAGCCGGCGCCGGCGACGAGCCCGTACTCGGCTCCGGTGCGGAAGTGGACCCGGTTTGCGGTCTCCGCGTCGAGGTTGGCCAGATTCACTTCCTGTGCGTGAGCGCGGGGCGCAACCAGCAGCAGCACGGCGACGGCGGCGATGGCGATGGCGTTGCGCGGGTTCATCGCGTGCCTCCGGCGAAGCCGATCGAGTCGAAGTAGTCCCGCGCGTGCGCGAGGTACTCGCCGGGACGCTCCCAGATCATCTGGTGTCCGACGTTCCGCATCGTGACGATCTCATGCACCGGATAACTGGCGGCGAGCCCCTGCTGGTGTTCCGGAGTCTGCACCGTGTTCAGATCGCCATGGAGGAAGAGGACCTTGCGCGTGAACGACCCGAGATTCGTGGTCCAGTCGAACCCGTCGTCCGCCAGCTTGAGGAGCGCCGCGTTCACGACCGCTCCGCTCCGCCACGACGGCGCGGGATTGCCGGGATCGTCGTGCTCCGACGGTATGCCGCCGACGACGATCTGCATGCGCAGATAGTCGGCGCGCGCCTGGTCTTCCGGAGACATGAACTGGCCGGCCCAGAAGAGGTCGTTGAGCTGCTCGCCGGTCAAGGAGAAGGAGCCGACCAGCTTGCTCATGAAATCGTCGAGCTGCTTCTTGTTGAAGGCGCCTGGCTCGCTGAGGATGGCCCCGCGCACCCGTCCGCCGTAGTCGCCGTACTCGTTGATGAACCAGGTCAGGTACATCGCGCCCCAGGAGTGGCCGATGAAGACCAGCGGCTGTTCCGGCCTGACCGTGTAATGCTCGACCACGAGCCGCAGATCCTCGAGGTACCCGTCCAGCGTGTAGTAGCCCCGGTCGAAGCGCTGCGAGAGCCCGGCGCCGCGTTGATCCCAGAAGACCACCCGGTACCCGTCTGCGGCCAGGGCCTGCAGCGGCAAGAGGTTGCGGTAATCGGAGCCCGGACCGCCGTGCAGCACGATCACCAAAGGCGCGGCGGGATCTCCGAAAGCCTCGGCATGGAACAGCGCTCCCGCGACCTCGATCCGCGGCAGCGACGGATCCTCGGCGACCGTCATGGGAACCAGGTTGCCCGGCTTCCCCGGGTCGAGACACCCCGAGAGCACGAGCGCGGCGGAAAGCAGGATGCAGATCTTCATCGGCGACCTCCCTTTCTGCTCGCTCGTACGCGTCGGCAGCGGGAGGGGCGACATTCCCCATGAACACGGACCTGGGGCGGGCGTCCGGCTTTCTTAGCCCGTTGAAATCTGTGGAGACTTTTCCCGGCTCTGGCTCCGGCGGAACTCGCTGGGGGTCATGCCGGTGTAGCGCTTGAAGAAGCTGTTGACGGTGGACTTGGAGTTGAATCCTGCCTCGAGCGCCAACTCGAGCACGCCGCGGCTCCTCCGGGCCGGGTCGGTGAGAGCCGCCATCAGCTCCTCGGCCCGGTACGAGTTCACCAGCACGAAGAAGCTCTTGCGCAGGTGCAGGTTCAACACCTGGCTGAGCATGTGTGGAGAGGCGCCGACGGCGGTCGCGAGCGCTTCCAGGGTGAGCGCGGCGTCCCGATAGAGCTCGTCCTCCTCCATCAGCGACGTGACCTTGCGCGCGAGCGCGGCCGCCTCTTCCTCGTCGAGGCGGTTGCGCTGGTATTTCGGAAGCGGGCGCCGGGGCGGCTCGGCGGCCTTCGCGGCGGTGGCCTTCTCGAACAAGTCCGGCTGCCAGAGAGAGATGTAGCCGGTGAGAAAGATGACCAGCACGGAGCCCACCTGGATGGCGTGCGAAAAGGTTCGCAACGCGATCGGCGCGAAGCCCGCGATGCGCAGGATCCCGCTGAGGATCACGATGCTCCAGACGGCGCCGTTCGCCAGCACCATCACCATCAGCCAGCGTAAGTCGATGCGCGCCACGTCGCCGAAAAAGCCCTCCATCCGCCTTGCGTGCCGGCGGAGAGCGACCCAGCTCGCCGCCAGATAGACGATCGCCTGCGCGAGCTGGAGAAGCTCGAAGAGGCGCATCGGCAGTGGCGCGGCGACGCGTCCGGCATTGTAATCGAGAGCGAGCGCAATCTTCTCCGCCCCGCTCTTGAGATAGAAGGCCGGCAGCCAGTACAGGACGAACGCCGCGAAGGGAAGGGCGTGCGCCAGCCACCGGCGCTCGGCTCGCGCCACCGGGCGTGTCAGTGCGGTGACGTACAGGTAGAGGAGGGGCGCGAAGAGGAACGGCAGCGGAGCCTGCAGCCCGAGCAGCAGCGGCTGGGACGAGAATCCCCACTGCTTTTCCAGGACGCCGAGCAACAGCATGAGCGAGACGCTGCCCACCAGGCCCGAGAGGATGCGGTTCGCGAGGCGGTTGTTCTCGCGCGCGAAAAGCACCGCAGCCAGCACCACACCCTGCGCGGCCCCCAGCAGGATCACGCTGGTCAGCAGTTCCTTCATGACGTGGCTCCATATCCTGGAGAGAAACGAACGCGCGCGCCAGGAGATCCGGGGGAGATCCGGGGACACCATACGTAACTCGTCGTAGGGTGTCCCCGGATCTCGCTCCGAAGCGACATCCCGTGCAGCGTCCGGTTTCGGCGAGCGCCGACAAGACGTATGATTCGGCTTCTGGCTCTTGCGCGAGAGCCGCGGAAGGAGAGCCTGGACCTGTCATGAGTCGCACCGATCTGCTTCTGCGTCTGGCCACCGTCGCCGGCCTGCTCGCGCTCTCCGCCTGCGGAGGCTGGAGCCCCGCGACCGTGGACGCCAGCGCGGCGTGTCCGAACGACTTGCCGCCCGCGTGTCCCAGCGCGGTCCCGAGCTTCAGTCGCGACATCCAGCCGCTCATGCAAGGTCAATGCGGGACATGCCACAGCGCCACCGGCACCGCGCCGGACCGTCGTTTCCTCAGCTACACGGATGCCTTCTCCCAGCGGACGGCCTTCTTGAGTCAACTCTATTCCTGCAGGATGCCGCCGCCCGGCGCCGTCGAGGGATTCTCGGTGCGAAACCGCGAGCTGGTCCTGACCTGGTTGGTGTGCAATGCGCCCAACAACTAAGCCTGGACCCGCGTCGCCGGGTCTGCAGTGCCCCCGCCGCCGTCTCTTCCTCAAGCAGCTGGCCGCGGTGGGTCTCGCGGCGATGGTGGACGAAGGCGTGTCGGGGTGTTCCCCCCTTCCTCCGCCCGCTCCTTACGCGGATTTTCCGGCGGCCCCGAACGGACTGCTGGTGATCGCGGTGGACACGTACCCGGACCTGGCCAGGCCGGGAGGGGCGATCACCGCGCGCGTCGAAGGGTTCGCGCTCCCGCTTCTGATCGTCCACGCGCAGGACGGCTCGTTCTTCTGCACCTCGAGCACGTGCACTCACCAGGGATGTCCCCTGGGATTCGATCACGGCGTCATCGTCTGCCCCTGCCACGGCTCGGAGTTCGACCTCTCCGGGCAGGTGACGCGTGCCCCAGCCCAGCAACCCTTGCTGACGTACAAGGCGACCTTCAATGCAGACACCAGCAAGCTGGTCGTCGACCTGCATGCGCCGGGAGAGATCCTGCCCGCGCCCGTCGGCGGAGAGGTAGTACTGAGCTTGTCCCAGTACCCCAAGCTCAAGCAGCCGGGCGGAGTCGAGGAGGGCACACCGAACGGCGAGGTGAACGCCTTGCTGGTCATTGCCCTGGCGGCCGGTCAGTACGCTGCCCTCAACCCGCTTTGCACGCACGCCAACTGTGCCTTCGTCGAGTTC
>DASREU010000318.1:0-4981 GCA_035651935.1 Myxococcales bacterium
CACGTACCAGATCACCGAGGAGTCGGAGCGGACCTGGTACGACGAGCACCCCAAGGAGCGGCACGAGGCGGAGGCGGCGGGCACCTGGCCGCCGAAGTGACCCCATGGCGCAGAAGCTGACCTGGCACGACGTGCTGGACATCGGGATCGCGCTGCACGAGAAGTTCCCGGACATCGATCCGCTCTCGGTGCGGTTCACCGATCTCCACCAGTGGGTCCGCGAGCTGCCGGGCTTCTCCGACGATCCGCAGAAGTCGAACGAGAAGATCCTGGAGGCGATCCAGATGGCCTGGCTCGACGAGCGCGAATGAGGCCGTCCGCCGCCTGGAAGTCCCTGAAGAAGCACGCCGCCGCGAAGCCCGGCGCCTGGGAAGATCACCCGTGGGGCGAGACGGTCTACAAGGTGGCGAAGAAGGTCTTCGTCTTCCTCGGCCACGCCGACTCCGGCTACGGGCTCTCCTGCAAGCTGCCCGACTCCGGCGAGGCGGCCATCACCATGTTCTCCTTCGCCGAGCCCACCGGCTACGGCCTGGGCAAGGCCGGCTGGGTGAGCGCCCACTTCACCCCGAAGGACGACGTCCCCCTCGATCTCCTCAAGCAATGGATCGACGAGAGCTACGCCGCCGTGGCCCCGAAGCGGCCCGCCCCCAGACTCCAACGCAAGCGCCGCGCAACCGCCCGCTGAAAAGCGGGGACACGATACACGTTCTTTTTTTTGCGCGACCGCCGCCACTGAAGACGGGTCGCGCAAAAAAAAGAACGTGTATCGTGTCCCCGCTTAGCCGCTTAGGCGAGGGGGGCGGTGAGGAGGAGGTCGATTTCGGTGCCGTCGTCGAGGCGGCCTTCGCCGGGAGGGATGATGGCGACGGCGTTGGCGCCGGACCAGGAGGCGATCTGCATGCTGCTCTGCTGGGCCGCCGGCGAGAAGACGAGCTGGGAGCCTTCGGTGGTGGCGCGGCCGCGGGGAAAGAAGGTCAGGCCCTTCACGCGGGAGAGGGATCCGCGCAGGCGGGCGCGCGCCTGCGGCCGGCCTGGATGGGGATCGCCAAAGAGCAGCCGGATTGCGAGGCGCACGAACAGCTCGAATCCGAGCGTCGCCGCGGCCGGGTTCCCCGGGAGCCCGAAGACCAGCCGCCCTCCGGAAGCGGTTCCGAAGAGCACCGGCTTTCCCGGACGGATGGCGACGGTGTGGAAGATCAGCTTCCCCCCGAGCCGCTCGAGCGCGTCCTGCGCGTGATCGTGATCGCCGACGGAAGCGCCGCCCGTGGTCACGAGGATGTCCGCTGGCGCATCGCGCAGCTTTTCGGCGATCCGTTCCACCGCGTCTTCGGCGATCCCCAGCCGGGAGACCTCCGCTCCGGCGTCGCGGCAGAGCGCCGAAAGCGTCAGGCTGTTCGTCTCCACGATCTTTCCCGGCGGCGGCTCCTCGCCGACCGGCACCAGCTCGCTGCCGGTGCAGAGCACCGCGACGCGCGGGCGCCGGTGGGCGCGTACCGAGGCCGCCCCGCACGCCGCGGCCAGCGCGAGATCGGATGCGTCGAGCACGCGGCCCCTCGGGAGCGCTTCGACGCCGGCGGTCAGCTCCTCGCCCCGGCTCCGGATGTGCTGCCCCGGCTTCGGCGGCTGCTGCACGCGCACCGACGATCTCTCGCGGACGGCCTGTTCCTGCATCACCACGCAGTCCGCGCCGGGCGGCAGAGGCGCCCCGGTGAAGATGCGCGCCGCCTCGCCGGGCTGGAGCGTGCGTGTCCAGGGGGCATCGCCAGCGGCGATCTCGCCGCCGACGCGCAGCGGGGCACCCGCGTCCGCCGCGCGCAGCGCATAACCGTCCATCATCGAGATGTCCGTCGCGGGCTGGTCGCGCCGCGCCCGCACCGCTTCGGCCAGGACGCGGCCAGCCGCGTCGGCGAGCGGCACGTCTTCCGCGGGAAGCGGACGCGCCTTGGCGCGGACGGCCGCCAGCGCCTCGTCGAGAGGGGTGATCATCTGCTGGGCGACCGGCAAAAACAGAAAAGCCCCGGCCACTTGGCCGAGGCTCTGCCGTCCGGTGACGGGCGCGGATCGGAGCGCTCAGGGATCCGCCGCCGGGGCGTCGGTGGTGCCGAAGAGAGGACTCGAACCTCCACGGGGTTGCCCCCACCAGACCCTGAATCTGGCGTGTCTGCCAATTCCACCACTTCGGCTCGACGCCAGAAAAGCCGTGGCGATCTAACGAACTGCACGATTCAAGTCAAGGAGCGCACGTCCGCGCACACACGCATGGACAAAGCTTGCGCCCTGTGGTCGCATGTCCTACCTCAGCGAAAGATCAGCGTGAAGAGGCAAGATCTGATGAGTGGCCGTCGCGTCCTGATCGTGGACGACGAGGAAGGATTCAGGGACGGCGTCGCCGACCTCCTCGGAATGGAGGGGTACGAAGTCTCGGTCGCGCGCGACGCGGTGGAGGCGGTCCGCGTCCTGCCGGAGTTCCGCCCCGAAGTGATCCTGCTCGACCTCCGCATGCCTCATCTCGACGGCGAGGGCTTTCTCCGGGGAATGAGCGGGTTGCCCGCGAGCAAGCGCGTCCCGGTGGTGCTGATCTCCGCCAAGGAGGATCTCCAGCAGATCGCCAGCCGCACCGGCGCCGCCGGATATCTGAGCAAGCCCTTCGAAGCGCCGCAATTGCTCTCGCTTCTGGAAAAGGTCCTTCCCTAGACCGGCTTCTTCTCTGCGCCGTTCTCGGAGCGTCGCCGGATCGGCGGCACCCCGCCGCCTTCCGCCGCGACGACGGTGTCGGCTTCGTCCGCGCCGATCGGTTCTCCCGCCTCCGCGGCTTCCCGCGAGGCGCCCTCCAGCGGAGACGCGCCTTCCGCAGCCGATTCCTCCTGCACGCGATCGGCGGCCGCCGGCCCGGTGGCCTTCGGCCTGTCTTTCTGCGGCGGCGGCGCGAGCGGGATTCCGGCCTGCCACAGCTTGCGCTCCGCCTGGGCCAACCTCTCCTTGACGATCTCCAGCTCGCCCTTGGTGATCAGGTAGACGCGGTTGTTCGTCTCCGCCCTGCCCTTGTGCTTGCGCACCTCGTCGCGCAGCTCCTGCTCGCGGCGCTTCGCGTCGCGGGCATGGCGTTCCGCCGCGGCGACCTGCCGATCCAGCTCGCTCTTCGCGGCTTCGAGCTGCTCGCGCATCGGATCGAGCTGCGGCGGCGGAGCGACCGGGGCCGCGGCCGGCGCCGGCCGCTCGGCGAGCTCGCGGATCCGGGCCTGCGCCTTCTCCAGCTCGGCCCGGAACTGCGCTTCCGCAGACCTCGCGGCGAGAAGGTCGCGGCGGGCTTGCGATTCGGAGGCGTGCGCCTCCTCGGTGAGCCTGCGGGCGTGCGCCAGATCCTCCTCGAGCTCCGCCTCGCGGGCGCCGCGCGGAGCCACCTTGCCCGAGCGGCCCTCCTGGGCCTTGCGCCGCGTCTCCGCCAGCTTCTCGCGCGTCTCGGCCAGCTGGGCGGCGCGCGTCTTCATCTCCTCCTGCGCGCGGCGCAGCTCCCCGCGGACCGCCTCCGTCTCCTTGCGCGCCGCCTCGGCGTCCTCCCGCAGGCTGATCACCGCTTTCGCGGCGGACTGGCCCTGGAGGAAGAACACCACCGCGAGCACGGCAGACACCACGGCGACGATGAACGCGAGACCGACCATTCTCCGCTCCGGGAAGGGCGGCGAGACTAGCGAAGATTCGCGCGCGGATCGAGCGAAAGCGCGACGGGCGCCTGCTCAAATGGTAGGCGTCGGACCTTTCAGCTCCGCGTAGACGCTCTCCTCGACGCCTCTGCGGTGTTCCTTGCCGGGATGGAAGCTGTAGCTCGGCCCCTTGAACCGGATGCCCGCGGCCGCGTGATCGCGCACCTCGTCGAGGCGGACCGCCACCAGCGCGCAAGGAAACGGCGCCGACTGCATCATCTCCTTCTCCACCAGCGCGGTGCCCCGCAAGCCGTAGCAGATGTCGTCGCCCAGGACCTCGATCGCCACCCTCGGTCGCGCGCGGATGTTGCTCATCGAGCGGCTGCGCGTGTCGACGGCGAGGGTGAGCGTCTGCGGATCGCGCGCCACCGCCCAGGTCATCAGGGTGGTGAGCGGCGAGCCGTCGTCGGAGACCGTGGCGACCACCAGCGCCTGCCCTCCGAGGAGGAATTGCACCAGGTGCGGCGGCATCTCGACGGGCGCGTTCTCGGCCATCGGCTTCGGTTCAAGGGCAGGAGGTGATGCCCGCACCGTGCAGGCGGGCCCGGAACACGGCACAGGCCTGGTCGCGCTCGGCGCCGTCGAGCTGCGCCGCGACGAGGGAGAGGAGGGCGGCGGGATCGGAGGGGCCCGGCGTGAGCGCCCGGGCGGCCGCGAGAGCGGCCCGCGCCGCGCCGGTGAGGTCGCCGCTGGCGTCGGCCCACGCCCAGAGCGCGCTCGCGAGCACCGCGGAGGCGGAGGCGTCGGGAGGCAGAGGCCGGGAGAGGTCGAGACGCCCGATGGGATCGCCGCCGGGTTCCGACGAGGCGAGGTAGCCGGGGTCGGCGGCGGCCGCCGCGCCGAGGAACAGCGCCACGCCTTCGCCTTCCTCGGCGTGCGCGGCGGTCACGGCGCGAAGCTGCCGCCGCGCCATCTCCCGCGTCACCGCCCCCGGATTGAGCGCGAGCGGCACCCGCGCACCCGCCGGACCTTCGCCGAGCTGGAACGTGTCCGTGGCGCCGTCGTACCGGAGCCCGGGTTCCGCTGCCGGGTCGACCAGGACGGGCGCGGGCAGGAGCGCCTCGGCGCCCGCGGCCAGCAGGAACTGCCGTGAGCGGTCCATCGCCGCGTAATGTCCGAGAAGCGACACGCAAGGGAGCGTCCGCGCGATCAGCGCTCCCGACGGCCTGCGGCGCAGCGAGCAATCCGGGACGCGCGCGGACGCCGTCGTGGCGCCGAGCATCATCATCGCCGCGGGCCCGCGGACGGCCGCGAAGTCGGCGCCCGGAAGCTCCACTTCC
>DASREU010000319.1:0-3168 GCA_035651935.1 Myxococcales bacterium
AGGGGGACGCGTAAGGCGGGACGGTCTGCAGCCGCGGATCGTTGACCGCCCCACCCATCGTGAAGTGGTACAGCACCTGGAAGCGGTCGCCCGCGAGTCCGAAGGCGAGGTGGGTGGCATCGTCGAAGAAGCAGCCGATTCCGGTGGCGCGGATGCCGGACGCCTCCGCCTCCAGGTAGAGCACCTGGCCGATCACGCCGGTCTCCCAGTGGAGGCGGCGATAGAACCACGGGCCGAGCTGCTCAAGCGGGGCGCGGAACTCCGCCAGCATTGCCGCCGCGAACGCACCGTCGGCCGCGATCTCCTGGTCGCAGCTGGTCCGCCGGGCGAGCTCGCGCGCATCGCCCGCTTCGAGAAGGAAAAGCTGCAGCGAGGCCGGGCAGCCGGGAGGCCGCACCCAACCGAACCTCGAATCCAGCGCGGCGCGGAGCGCAGGCCCGCGGGCGGAGTCGCGCACGAGGGCGTAGAGGCCTGGCTCCACTCCTTCGACCCTGTGAACGAAGAGGAGAAGGTCGATGCGGGGCCGCCACGGCAAGGCGGTGAACGGCACCTGGCTCGCGCCGGGCATCACCTTGAGGAGGATCTGGTAGAACGCATCGCGAGTGATGCCGGTGCGGCCGTCGAGCGCCACCGCGCTCCGGCGCTGCTGGATGATCAAGCGCAAGGAAAGAGGCGCGTCGCCGGCGACCAGCGAAACGTTGTCGAAGTGGAATAGCTCCCGGCGAACGCCGTCGGATGATTCCGTCTTCTCGGTGACGAGCGCCACCTCGTCGCTGACCGGCCAGGAATGGTGGTTCTTGCTCAACCGGTTCGGCACGCCGTTCCACCTGACGGAGGCGAGCTCCGCGAAGAGGGGCGATCGCATCGCAAGGGCCCGTCTCTCCTCCAGTCGCAATCCGTGCCTCTGCGGGGTGACCAGCAGCAAGCACTCAGGGTGCTCCGCCTCTGCGCCCCGCTGCCCCCGCACGCCGAGCAGCGCAGCCAGATCCCGGTCGGAGACGCCCTCGCAGAGGCGCGCTTCCCACCCCAGCCCGGCGGCTGCCACGGCCAACGCCCCGAGGGCGTGACCGGCGTCGTGCTGGCAGTAGCGGAATGCGCGCTCGCCGTACTTCCACGACTCACGCCAGTGGACGGAGGTGAGCCCGACCAGCAGCGTGGCCGGCGGCAACTGTGCGGAGAGCTGCGCCCAGGCGGGCTCGCTCAGCTCGGCGCGCAACTCGAGCGCGTGCTCGCGCGGCGCATAATGGTACACGGCGGGGTGCCGGTGCAGCCCGGCGACCGGGCCTGCCACCAGATACCCCTCCGTCGGGTGCAGATTGCCGCTCGAGGGGTTCACCCGCAGCGACCAGCGCGCGCCGCCAGCCTCCTTCCATGCCGAGAGCGCAAGCGAGTCGTGCAGGAGCTGCGAGACCGAGCGGCGTTCGAGCAGCGCCGCCGGAACGCCGCCGAGGAAGAAGGCGGGCTCGTACCGCGGCTCGTCGCCCACCGGCACCAGGTCGAGCGGCAGGAGCGGCGCGCCCTGGAAGCGGCGGAAGGGGCTGGGCTGCGTGGCCCAGTCGAGGTAGCCGAGCGCCTGCGCGTAGCGGCCAGGGAAGTGCTTGGTGCGCTCGTGGTAGGCGAGAACCGTCTGGAGGCTGGTGCGCGGCGCGCTCACAGCGCCAAGCTAACGCTCCGAGCGCAGCGCAGGTAGTGCGCGACGAGCGCAGTGTCGCGGTTGCCGGCAGCCCAACAGTGGAGAGGGGAAACGTCACGGCGAAGAGCCGCGATGGCGTGCTGGGCATCTTCCTTCCCAAGAGTCACGCCGCGCTTCCGGATCTCCGCCGCCGCCCATGTCCGTTTGTTCAGCGAGGTGTTCAATGGCGGCGTCCCGCTTCCGCCGGGCGGTATCACCATCCACATGCGCCGGCTGGCGGTTTCGGAGTTCCAGGACTCGCTGACCGCTGCCGACGCGCCGATCGACCACTTCGCCCGCGGCGATACCGATGCCATGACGCATGAGCAGAAGAAGGGCGCGTTGCTGTTCTTCAGCAAGGTCAACTGCTACTCCTGCCACCAGGTCGGCGGCTCGGCGAACGAGATGTTCAGTGACTTCAAGCCCCATCGCATCGGAGTCCCCCAGGTCTTCCCGGGCTTCGGCGTTTGCGCCCCCGGGACAACTTCCTGCGGCACCACGATCTTCGACGGTCCGGGTGAGAACGAGGATTTCGGTTTCGAGCAGACCGAAGACAATCCGGCGATGCGGTATATGTTCCGCACCGCGCCGCTCCGCAACCTCAAGGTGGCCGTGGGCTTTGGACACAACGGTGCCTTCAACACCATCGGCGACGTCATCCGTCATCACCTCGACGTGGTTTCGTCGCTGACGACTTATGATCCCGGCGCCAATGACCTCCCGCCGGACCTTCATGTCGGTCCCTATCAGGGGATCCTCGACGCGGGCCTCGACCCCTTGGTGGCGCAGCCGACCCGGTTGAACAAGGAAGAATTCGAAAACCTGGTCGACTTCGTCGAGAACGGGTTGCTTGACCCGAAGGTGCTCGACTTCTGCGAACGGGTCCCCGCGTCGGTTCCGAGTGGTGATTCGATCCAGCCCTTCGAGGGCTGCCGCCCTAGAGGATGAAGGAGAGCGTTCACGACCTCGCGCGAAGGCGCGGGAGCCAGGGATTGAAGGTGATGAAGTCCGGGGGCCTGCGCGCAACGGAGAGGATGACGACCGGCGCCGCCAGATTGAAGACGGACACCAACGCCGTCACTCCGCAAACGACTCTTGCCCGGGCGCGAAGAGCGGTGGCGATCCCGGGCAGCGCCTGCGCGACTGGGGCGAGGGGCTTCTGAACCATCCGGCGCCGTCCCTTGAAGATGCGCAGGATACGTGACAACCCCTACGATCTACAACCGGGCACGTTGACTTCGGCACTGTCGGTATGCAGGAAGGGCTCGGTTCAATACCCGAAATGAGTACCAGATTGAGCCGCGTGGTTGCAGGTTGATAGAGTAATGGCCATGAAGCGTATTGCCCGACCGCATCCGACAACCCAGCTGCCCACAGGAATCGCGCGTAAGGGCCCCGCGCTCGTGCCAGCGCGCGCCCCGCGCATCCTGTTGGCTTCTTGGGCCGGGGGTAAATGCTCACGCCGCGCCAGCGGGTCTTCGTTGCCCTTTGAATAG
>DASREU010000320.1:0-3965 GCA_035651935.1 Myxococcales bacterium
GGCTGGATGCCGACCGCCCGGGTGATCACGTTGCGGTTCTCGCCCGCGCTCGCCGCCTGCTCGCGGGTGATCAGGCCCCGCTTGATCTGCTCTTGCACGAAGGTGTGATCCTCGGTGAGCTGGTGGGCGCGCCCGTTGCGGTGCAGGTACACCCGGCTGTCGCCGACGTGCCCGACCACCGCTTTCTTCCCGGTGACGAGGAGCGCCACCACCGTGGTCCCCATCCCCCGCTTTCCCAGATCGGTCCCGGCGGTCGCGTAGATGTCGGCGCTGGCCTTGAGGATGGCCTTCTCCATCAGCTGCGCCACCTGCTCGCGGGCCTCGACGGTAGGCGTGCGGGCGAAGGACTCCAGCAATGGCTTGCCCTCGATCAGCGCCTCGTGGATGGACTTGATCGCCTGCGCGCTCGCCACCTCGCCCGCGGCGTGTCCGCCCATCCCGTCGGCGACGATGTAGAGGCCGAGCGCGTCGTCGGCGAGGAAGGAGTCCTCGTTGTGCCTGCGCTTGCGGCCGATGTCGGTGCGCGCAGTGGAGCGAAGGGCGGCCATGGAGCTGCGCACTGTAGCCGGTGATCGCCGGGGCGCACCAGCGCCGATTGCCCGCCCGATCCCGACGTGCTAACCGGGGCCGCGCCCATGTCCCAGAACCAGCTCCGCGCCTACGTGTTCCTCGACTCGCTGCAGCCGCAGCTCGCGGCGCACATCTGCACCACCTGCCGGGGATATTTCCCGGTCCCTTACGTGGCCTCGCTGTTCATCGAGATCGCGCCGGGGATGGCGATCCACCAGGTGATCGACGCCGCGCTGAAGAGCACCTCCGTGCACCCCGCGACCCTGGTCGTAGAGCGCGCGTTCGGGATGCTGGAGGTTCACCACGAGGACAAGGGAGAGGTGCGCTCCGCCGGCGACGCCGTCCTGCGGCACCTCGGCGCGAAGGAGGAGGACCGGGCAAAGCCGAAGGTGGTGTCGAACACCATCATCCGGGCCATCGAGCCGATGCACGCGATGATCATCGACAAGATCCGCTTCGGTTCGATGATCCAGCCCGGGCAGTCGCTGTTCATTCTCGAGACGGAGCCCGCCGCGTACGCGGTGCTCGCCGCCAACGAGGCGGAGAAAGCGGCGGACGTGCGCCTGATCGACGTCACCCCCTTCGGCGCCTTCGGACGGCTCTACATGGCGGGGGACGAGGCCCAGATCGACAGCGCCGCCGCCGCCGCAACGGCTGCGCTGCAGGCGATCGGCGGCAAGGAAGTCCGTAGCGACGCCAGGTCCTGATGGTTAGAGTGCGCGCGCTCTTTTCTACCTGGAGGGATCGCATGACGCGCACCTGCGCGCTGTTCGCTGCCGGAACGCTGTTCACCGCATTCGCCGCCGCCGCCGATCTTCCCAACGCGGGCCCCGGCGCGCCGGGCCACTGGTCGGTGGACACGGGGGAGACCGTCAGCCCCGAACGGGACGCCATCGCCCTGGAGCTGGGCTGGCCCGGGGCCAGCTTCTCGTATCTGCACGGAACGTCCGACCGGAGCGACCTCGGGATCAAGGTGGACCTGCTGTACGCCTTCGAGAACACCACGAACACCGCGTTCGGCGCGGGCGCCGACCTGCCCTTCCGGCTGGTGGTGAGCCGGAGCGGAAAGGTCTCGCTCCTCCTCCAGATCGAGCCGGGGTTGCGGCTCTACACCCACAACAGCCAGAGCGACTTCATGACCCGCTTCCCCGTCGGCGGGGTCCTGGGCATCCAGGCGACGCCGGAGCTGCGCCTCGGCGCCTTTGCCGGGCTGACGATGGCGGTGAACTGGACCCACACGGCGTTCTTCGAGGTCGGGCCGCAGTTCGGGCTGGGAGTGGAGTACTTCGTCGACAAGAACCTCCTCGTCGGGCTGAACGGGAGGTTCGGCCCGCAGTTCTACTCGTACTCCGGGAGCCCCACCGACTTCGCCTTCACCACGCAGGTGGTGGTGGGCTACCGCATGTAGCGGCGGCGTCCGCTCCATTGCCTCCGTTCGTCCCGGCGTGCTATCGCCGCTCAACGCTTCCGAGCGGGAGAGTGCATGTCAGACGCGCTGGGGATGATCGAGACCAAGGGGTTCGTGGGGATGGTCGAAGCCGCCGACGCGATGGTCAAGGCGGCGAAGGTCGAGCTGGTCGGGTACGAGAAGATCGGCGGCGGCTACGTCACCGCGATCGTCCGCGGAGACGTGGCGGCGGTGAAGGCGGCCACCGAGGCCGGCGCGCGAGGCGCGGAGCGCGTGGGCCAGCTGGTCAGCGTGCACGTGATCCCCAGGCCCCACGCGAACATCGACCTGGCGCTGCCGCTCGGCCGCAGCGACGAGGCGCGCCGCGAGCTCGGCGCCGGCAGCGGCCCCGCCGGCGCGAAGCGGGGCTAGCACGGAGAAGCGATGCTGATCGGCCGCGTGGTCGGCACGGTGGTCTCGAGCAACAAGGAGCAGGAGCTTTCGGGGCTCAAGCTGCTCCTGGTGCGCGGCGCCGACGTGGACGGAAAGGCCACCGGGTCGCTGGTGGTCGCCATCGACGCGGTCGGCGCCGGCGTGGGCGAGGTGGTGCTCTACGCCAGCGGCTCGTCGGCGCGGCAGACGCAGGTGACGAAGGATCGGCCGGTCGACGCCACCATCATGGCCATCGTGGACTCGATCGAGCACGAAGGCCGCCAGACGTACACAAAGTAGATGCTGCCTCCCGACCAGATCGAGCGGCTCGTCGACAAGGTGGTGGAGAAGCTCCGCGCCGCGGAGGCCCGGCCCGCAGCGCCGGCTGCGCTGCGCGGCGCGACGCCCGGCGTGTTCGAAGAACCGGATCGCGCCGTGGCGGCCGCGAACGCGGCGTACGGCAGATGGCGGGAGACCTCACTCGAGACCCGCGGGGCCTGCATCGGCGCGGTGCGCAGGGCTTGCCTCGCGCGCGTCGAGGAGATCGCGCGCAAGGCCGTCGCCGAGACCGGGCTCGGCCGCGTCGGGCACAAGATCGTCAAGAACCGCGTGGCCATCGAGAAGACGCCCGGGCTGGAGATCCTGGAGACGCAGGCGTTCAGCGGCGACGACGGGCTCACCTTGCACGAGCGGGCGCCGTTCGGGACGCTGCTCTCGGTCACGCCGTCCACCAACCCGACCGAGACGATCATCAACAACGCGATCGGGATGATCGCGGCAGGGAACACCGTCGTCTTCAACGTCCACCCGGCGGCGAAAGAGATCTCCCGCGCGGTGATCGGCTGGATGAACGAAGCGATCGTGGCGAACGGCGGTCCTGCGAACGTCGTCACCTGCGTCGCCGAGCCGACGATCGCCAGCGCGCAGGCCCTGATGAAGCATCCGGGCATCCAGATGGTGGTGGTGACCGGCGGCGGCGCGGTGGTCAAGGAGGCGATGCGCTGCGGCAAGCGCGCCGTCTGCGCCGGGCCGGGAAATCCGCCGGTGGTGGTGGACGAGACCGCCGATCTGGCCCAGGCGGGCCGCGACGTGGTCCTCGGCGCGGCGATGGACAACAACATCATCTGCATCGTCGAGAAGGAGCTCTTCGCGGTCGGCTCCATCGCCGACGCCCTCAAGCGCGAGATGTTGCGCAACGGTGCCTTCGAGGTGGACGGCGCCGCGCTCGGACGGCTGGAGAAGGCCGTCGTCGGACGCAACGGGCAGGTGAACCGCGAGCTGATCGGCAAGGACGCGCGCCGGATCGCGGAGGCTGCCGGGATCCGCGTGGACGGCGATCCGCCGCTGCTGCTCGCCGAGGTCGAAGCCTCGCACCCGTTCGTGCAGCTCGAGCTGCTCATGCCGGTGCTCCCGATGGTCCGCGTGCCGGACGTGCACGCCGCCATCGCGGAGGCGGTGAAAGCGGAGCACGGATTCTTCCACACCGCCGTGATGCACTCGCGGAGCATCGACAACCTCCACGAGATGGCGCGGACGGTGAACACCTCTTTGTTCGTGAAGAACGCGCCCTCGTACG
>DASREU010000321.1:0-20241 GCA_035651935.1 Myxococcales bacterium
GGAGTTGCGCGCCGTCTGCGCCTGCAGCGTCGATCAACCCTTGCAGGACGCCTGGATCGGCGATGTCGCGGTCCTCGGCGAAGTTGGCGTGGAAGATCGCGCGGGTGAGCGGACCGATCGCCGCGCCGGAGCGGCCGGCGACGCGCGCTGCGAGCAGGCTGTTGCGCGGGAACACGGACGGGCGCCGCCAGGGAAGGCCATGCTTCTCACAAAGGCGCTCCAGATCGCGCCACATGTAGCGGCCGCGCACGGGCTGGACGTTGAACGGCGAGTCCTTGATCCCGAGAAGTTCCGTGAAGATGGGCCCGAGCAGGAACGGCTTGTAGGCGAGTTCCACACCCGCGCGCGCGCACTCTCGTTCCACGCGCATGGCGGCCACGTAGCTGTACGTGGAGGCGAAGTCGAACCAGAACTCCAGCATGGCGGCGCAAGCTACCAGAAGCGCCCAGGCGCCTGCTTCTCCGATCCTGCGCCTGTCGACGCAGTGCGTCGAGACGGCCTGGATAGCGCTGATTCCTTCGGGGTTTGACCGAGTTGGCGCTGTCCGTGTATCGTTTTCACATGACAAAGGCTGACGTCATCGACAGCGTGTGCAGCAAGGTCGGGTTCTCCAAGAAGGAATCGGCCGAGATCGTCGAGATGGTCTTCGACACGCTGAAGGACACGCTCGAGCGCGGCGAAAAGATCAAGCTTTCCGGGTTCGGGAACTTCGTCGTCCGCGAGAAGAAGTCGCGCGTCGGCCGCAATCCGCAGACGGGACAGGAGATCGAGATCTCCGCCCGCCGCGTGCTCACGTTCCGGCCCTCGCAAGTGCTGAAGAACGCGCTCAACAAGGCGCCCTAGCTTCCCTTCTCGGATTGACGCGTGCGGGGGCGGATGTTACGACGCTGCCCCCCGCAGGACCCGCATTTTCCGGGGCGTAGCGCAGCCTGGTAGCGCACTTGCTTGGGGTGCAAGTGGTCGCTGGTTCAAATCCAGTCGCCCCGACCAACAAAGTGGCCCGGCTCTCGAGGGAAATCTGGCGAGAGCCGGGCTTCTTCGTTCGGCGAAAAACAGCATCGGGGTGCGGCGCGGGGTGCGTTCTTCGAGTCGGCTGGTCCGCGCTAGAGGTAAGCGGCGGACATAGACCGATCGCGTCCGCACCTGTCACGGCGATCAGGACGATCAAGAGCCGCCACGAGGAGATTGTTGGCAGCGCCGAAGCGCTGTCGCGCCGTATCGTGTTTGCGGACGAGCACGGTGGAAGGTTGGAAGGTGTGGCGGTCGTAGTGGCGTACTTGGCTGGACGAGCCGGGAGGCGTCGTCAACCTCACGCTGCCATGCACTGACGTCGGCGACAATCTGTTCTTGGGAAGCGCGCAGGGCAAACAGTAGGTCGGTCTTCCGCCACCGCGGCGCGCGCCGGACGTCGTTCGGACGAGTCGGGCCACCGATGCGGCCGCAACACGCGGGCGGATGCGACGACGTTATGAGAATGGTCGTTCCCGGCGCGTCGACCGCTTCCCGCCCTGCAGGATCAGGTCGCTCGCCAAGGCGCGGACACTGGAGGGCCACCGGCATGCCGGCGTCGCTGGAGGGTCAACGGAGGCCTCGCGGGCGAATGGTGAGGACGCGTCGCGTTATGAGCCTCAGCTTGCAGCCAGCCGGCCGCGCGCATGGGAGAAGGCTGGCTCACCGGAGCGGACAGGCGCACCACTACAGGCCGGCTGCTCGGAGTGTGCATGCGTTCGGCGGGCGCGGATCGAGGCTCGATGGAAGCGGACGAGATCGGCCGGACCTCTCCTTTCCTCAGCCCTCCACGACCTGGGCCCGGAGAGGGTCAACAGCCCTTCCGTCCCTCCGCTGCCGCGCCCCGCGCTGCCTATTGCGAGCGCCGGACGTTGGTCGGAATTTTGCGGATTGTGCGTACCTTTCCGACCTCCCCTCTCTTTGCGTGTGAAGAGAGAGAGAGAGAAAGAGAAAGAGAAAAACGCCTTATTAGGAAATAGTCCGCAGAATCCGCAAAATTCCGACCTCTAGCCGGAGGTGGTGTGACCTGCTCCCCGGTTTGAGTCCGGTCTTCACGCGACTCCAACGCACTGACGGCGAGAGCCCAGGTTCGATGAAACTGCATTTGTCAGTCGCCGCGACAAGCGACGGCGCGCTGCGCCACGATCTCAATCTCCAGACCTTCGTCCGTAGAACTCCAGAGCGCCGCGATGGAACGGAATCGGCGAGCTTGACGATGCTTTCCCGGCTGCGCCGGACTCCACCACCGCCCGCGCGATCAGCGCAGCCCTCTCGGGCGCGTAGCTCTCGAGGACGACCAGCACGTCACTTCCGACGATGGCGACCGCGCGCAACGGCACCTTCGCCGTCCCGGCGAACTTCCCCCGCCCTGCCGCGGCGTCGGCGGCGTCCGCGGAGGAGAGAAGGCCGACCTGGAGCTGCCCGGTGACGAGGAGGCTGACCACGTCGCGCGGGGTCCGCGCCAACGCCGGAACCGCCTTGCTCTCCGGCCAGCGCGCCGCCACGGCAGACGCGACCGCAACGGCGGCTTCGAAGGCGCCGGGGCGCCCCTCGTCCACGACGACGACCAGGTGCTTCGCCCGGTACGCGTACCACTGCTTGTACGGGGAATGGCCGGGCAACAGGACCGCGGCCACTCCCAGGAGGGCGAGGACCGGCAGCCTACCTCTCACACTTGCCGCCGTGGTCGAAGACGTCGAGCTGGAGGAAGTTGGAGACCACGTAGTTCGGCACGTCGACGAGGTTGCTGATCCTCAGGTCGCAGGCGACGCTGCAGAGCAGGTACGCCTGCACCGCATTCAGCTTGCACGAAGAAGGAGACGTCGGTCCGGTGATGATCCCGATCATCTTCAGCAACGCGTCGCGGGCGGCGAGCGTCACATCCTCCGACTCGTTCCGGAGAGGGCTCAAGAGGCCGTTCGAGTTCAGGTCGATCCACATCTCGGGCGCCATCACCACGCCTTCCGGCTTGACCGGGATTCCCATGGTGGCGATGAACTGCTCCGGTTCCAGGCTGCCCAGGACGCCGGCGACGGTGCTCTCGAGCATCGGCCAGTTGCCGATCTTCGCCGCCATGCTCTTGCGCACCTCCACCTTGACCGTCACGATCGCGTTCATCTCGATCGCGGTGCCGGATACCTCGCCGTCGCCCTGTGCCCAGTGGACGTCGCCCACCGACAGGCCGCAGCCGTCGATGAAGCAGGGGAAGAGCAGCGTCGTGCCCTTCACCATCTGCTTCACGTCCGTGTTCCCGCCGTTCTCGCGCGGCGGGATGGTACGCAGGCAGCGATCCCTCACCGTGCCGTTGGGGCCGCACAGCTGCGAGGGAACGGCGTCCGCCGGCTCCGGCGGGAGCACGAAGCCCTGCTTCAGCCGCAGCTGCTCCTCGCGCGAGTAGGCCGCCTCGATCTCCAGTAGGCCGAGCTCGACGCCGATGGTGCCGGCGAACCCGTGCAGCGGGAGCCGCACTCCCGGCAGATCCTTCGACGTCGCGTAGGTCGCGGCCGCGCCGCCGATCGCCCCCAGCTCCCAGTGCACGATCGCCGGGTCGGTGAAGACGTCGCGCAAGAAGCCGAAGCCGGGGACCGCCACCGTGTAGCCGAAGCGGTCGGGTCCGGGCTGGACGTCGATCATCGTCACCGCCAGCACGTCGCCGCGGCGCGCGCGGTTCACGTGCAGCGGGCCGGTGAGCGGGTGGATCAGGTTCAGGTTCGCCCCGGCGACGGTCGCCGGCGTGGAGAGGCGATTGAACGGGTTGTCGAACGCATCGCGCGTCTCGAAGACGACGGTGTCGCCCGGGTCCGCCGACGCCGCCGCGGGGATCGCCGGATGCCAGCGGTTGTGGCAGGTGCGCAGCGGCTCGTCGGCGCAGGGCACGGGGACGGTATCGATGCGCGTGATGGGGATGCGAACGGTCTTCGCAGAAGATGGCAAGGCCGCCGCTGTGAGCAGCGCGGCCGCGGTGAGGATGATGCACTTCATGGACTCGCCCCTTTTCCGCGCAACCTGGCGCGCGGCGGCTGGTGCGGCGACGGGAGCAGGCTGTCCGAGGTGTGGTCTTCGCCCTGTCCGCATCCCCCAAGGCCAAGCTGGGGGTCGCATATGCCCTGGCGAGGATCGTTGTCAACGCGCGCCGTGCCACGTGCAGTGCGCGGCCGCTGCGAACGCCAAGAAGCTGCGCGACCTTGGACAGGTGCCTCGGCCTGATCCGCCGAATGAATCTGAATGCGAGCTCGACATGCCCGCACCCTGGCTTGCGGCAGCGTGCTCGTAGCCTTCGACGATGCCTGCGCGGCCGAGGGCGCGCTGCAGGACGGCGTTGAGCGTCCTCCCAGAAACAGACGGGACAGATATCGTCCCCGCCCCGCTCTGCGCAGCGTCCTGGCGTGGCAGCATGGGCAGAGCGGGACGGCACATTTTCGGGAGCGCCGCGAACGGGAGGTCGGCCATGAACGTCGAGATGAAATAAACTCGGACCGATTGCGAGGAGGGTAGGACATGACGTTGAGCCGCCGCGACTTCATGGGGATTGCAGCTGCGCTGGGCGCGTCGCTGGCGTGGGGCGGTCGAGCGCGCGCGTCGCGCCTTCGGTGGCGTGAACGCCGGGATCTTTATCCCGAAGGGGTGGCCTCGGGCGATCCCGATCCGAAGAGTGTGATCCTGTGGACCCGGCGCCCGTTCGAGGACGGTCAACGGCACGTATTGACGGTAGAAGTCGCCGAAGATGAAGCCTTCCGGCGAGTCGTCGCGCAGGCCCGCGCGCCTGTCGCGGCCGCTGCCGACTGGACCACGCGGGTGCTCGTCGGTGGCCTCAAGCCCGCCCGGACCTATTGGTACCGCTTCACGGACGCCGAAGGGAACGGCAGCCGCATCGGGCGCACGATCACTGCGCCGCTCGACGGCGACCCGCGCGCCGTCAATTTCGCCTTCGTCAGCTGCCAGGACGTCAACGAAGGCAAGCTCAACGCGTTTCGCCGGATGATCTTCGAGGACGAGCGCGCCGCGCCCAAAGACCAGCTCGGATTCGTCCTCCACCTCGGCGATTTCATCTACGAAGTCGTCGAGTATCCCGAGGAAGCGAAAACGCGTTACGACCGCACGATCTACGAGGTCGCGCGCATTCCCGACGGCGGGAAGATCGGCAACTTCCACTATCCGCTGACGCTGGAAGGCTATCGCGCCGTCTACAAAGGCTACCTCGCCGATCCCGATCTGCAGGACGCCCGCGCGCGATGGCCGTTCGTCGCCATGTGGGACAATCACGAATTCTCGTGGCAGGGCTGGCAGAGCATTCAGCAGGCCGGCGGTCCGCCCCGGCCGGGTCAAAGCATCAAGGTCGCTGCAAATCAGGCCTGGTGGGAATATCTGCCGTCGCGATGCAGGAAGGTGAGCGGACCCTCTCTCGAGAAGTTCGATGCGCCCGCGGTGACGGACGTCGCCATCGAGAAGTGGGACGAGAACGGCCTCGGCGACGAGCCCAACAACCTCGCGGCCATCAACAGCCTGATCGGCTACCGCTCGTATCGCTACGGCAAGCACCTCGACCTCATCATTACCGATCAGCACAGTTACCGCAGCGCCGACCCGTTCAGTGACCCGTCGGTCGCCGGCTTCGGTCCGGAGTTCTACGGGATGTTCCCCGAGGATGCAGCGCAGATCCTCGACGGCGGCCGCGCCTTCAACGATGGCAAGCCGCCGGCCGAAATCTCATTCAATGACGCGCACGTCCCTAATCCGCGAAAGGATGCGCCGCCGCAAACGATCCTCGGCGCGGAGCAGAAGGCCTGGTTCAAGGACCGGCTTCGCAAATCGAAGGCGACGTGGAAGATCTGGGGCAATTCCGAAGCCGTGCCTGATTGGCGGTGCGACCCGCAGAATCTGCCCGCCGGACTGACCAAGGAATCATGGCCGAAGACGACCTATGCCTCGATGAGCAGCGGCGACTATGGAACCGCTTATCGGGAGCGCGCCGAGATCTATGACCTGGTGCGCGACACGGGGATTACCGGCTTCGCCATCGTCTCGGGCGACCGGCACAGCTTCTGGGCCGGCTACGCGACGTCGGAATTGCCGCCGGGCAAGTTTCACCCGGTCGGCCTGAGTTTCGTCGGCGCCTCTCTCACGAGCCCCGGCACCATGGAGGCCTACGAACATAGGTTCCAGAAGGATCATCCGCTGCGGCCTCTGTTCCTCGTCGACCGCCCCGGCGCGGCCGGGCCCGACTGGACCTACAACATGCTGCTGAAGCACGGCGTGCGATCCTGCCTGGAATATGCCAAGAGCTTCGATTTGAAGCGCGCGCGAGCCCTCTCGAACCCCAGCCTTGCCCCGCATCTCGAGTTCGTCGATCTCGGCGGCCATGGCTATGCAACAGTTCGGCTCACCGGTCATGAGATGCGAACTGAATTCGTCTGCATTCCGCGGCCGATCGCCCGTAGCGAGCGCCCCGACGGTGGCCCACTCCGCTACCGCGTCGTGCATAGTGCCAGGCTTTGGGCGGCAGGCGAGCGGCCGAAGCTCGCACAGCAGGTTCTCGAGGGCGACGTCGGATTATCGATCTAAAAAATACAACCGGCTTCATCGAAGACGATCACGACCAGGCGTCCTCGAGACTTGAACAAGCGAGAGGCCTCACGCGGTCGGATCGATTCGGTTTCGAGTGCTCCCACTCGCCGGGTCGCTCCAAGTCGTGCCGACCCGCACCTCAACCGGAATTCCGTGCTCGGCGATGTGCCGGTTCATGTGCTCGATCAACCCGCTCATGTCGCTGGGTTCATCGAACGAAATCTTTCCGCTCGGCGAGAGACGAAACCCGAGGGGGTGTACAGGGAAGACGTGGAAGACGCGAACCTTCCTCCGGTACGCCCTGGTCGAGCTCGGTGAGGTAGACGTTAATCGCGTGGAGGGCCACGGTCTGTGCACGGCCCGACGCCACCTCTACGAACCTTCAATCGCGCCCTTTTACATCCCGCGTTTCGGTGCCTCGACCTGCTCTGGTACCTTCTCCGGACCGCCCGCCATGAAGCTTCCCGTCCTCGTCGCTCTCCTCTCGCTCCCGGCCCTCGCCAAGGTCGACGCGCACCGCGTCTTCCAGCCTCCGGGGGAGGACGAGATCCCTCCCTGCGGCACCGCCGAGTCCTGCTCCGCCCTGGCCCGCTCCTACGCCGCCGGCGAAGGCGCGCCGCAGCGCTGGTCCATCGCCCGCGTCCTCTTTCGCCGCGCCTGCGACCTGGGCAGCTCGGACGGGTGCCTCCACGGCGGCGCCCTCGAGGCCCTGGGCCTGGGCGGCGAGACGCAGCTGGACGCGGCCATCCAGCACTTCGAAAAGGCCTGCGGGCTGGGCGTCGGCAAGCTCTGCACCTCGCTCGGCCAGATCAAGGAGTACGACCGGAGCCTGGGCCCCGCGCGCCCTCTGTACGAGCGCGGCTGCGATCTGGGCGACGGCCCGGCGTGCTTCCTGCTCGGCCGCGGTCTCCTCGAGGGCCGCTGGGGAGCGCGGGACGTGGCCGAGGCGAACCGGAAATTCGCGCGCGCCTGCGAGCTGTCCGACGCCGACGGCTGCTCCGAGCTGGGTTACGAGCTCTGGCGCGGCGTCGGATCCGCCAAGGACCCGGCCCAGGCGAAAGCGCTGTTCGAGAAGGCGTGCACGCTCGATGGCCGCGTCGGCTGCTACAACCTGGCGATCAGCTTTCGCGACGGAATCGGCACCCTCGTCGATCAGGCGAACGCGGGCACGTACTTCGAGAAAGCCTGCGATCTGAAGTACGGGAGCGCCTGCTTCGAGATGGCGAAGATGCTTCGCCCCGGCTCGGGCGTCGCCGAGGACGACCGCAAGGCGAACGCGCTGTTGCGGCGGACCTGCGAGCTCGGCGACGGCGAGGGATGCACGTCGCTGGGCATGAACTACCTGCGCGGCCGGGGAGTCCCTCGCAGCGACGCGCTGGCGAACGAGCAGTTCGAGCAGGGATGCAAGCTGGGCGACGGATGGGGGTGCAGTGATCTGGGCGCAAGCTACGTGAACGGCACCGGCGTCCAGCCCGATCAGGCGAGAGCAAACAAGCTGCACGAGCAAGGGTGCCTGCTCGGCTCGGCACTCGGCTGCAAGAACCTGGCAGCCGTCTACGAGATGGGACTGGGATTGCCGCGCGATCTCGCGCGAGCGAACGTGCTCCTGGAGAAGAGCTGCCGACTGAAGAGCGCGGATGCCTGCAACCTCCTCGCGCTGAGATACGAAAGCGGATCGCTCGGCGCCTCCAAGGATCAATCGAAGGCGAATTCCCTCTTCGCCCAGGCCTGCGATCTCGGCCACGGCGGGGCCTGCACGAGCATCGGCTTCCACACGGAGAACGGGAAGGGCGTGAAGTCCGACCTCGCGCAGGCGGCCGCGTTCTACCGCAAGGCCTGCGATCTGGAGACCGCGATCGGCTGTCGCGACCTCGCGCTTCTGTACCAGCGCGGGACTGGAGTTCCCCGCGACGACGCGAAGGCGATCGCGCTCTACGAGAAGGCGTGCACGCTGGAAGACGGGGGCTCCTGCACCAATCTCGCGAACGTCTACGCGGACGGAAAGGTGGTGCCGGGCGACGCGGTGAAGGCCTTCCGCCTCTACAGCAAGGGCTGCGAGCTGAAGGACGCCTTGAGCTGCAAGCTGCTCCGCAGCTTCCGCGAGGACTTCGCGCAGGGGGCAAAGGAGGGCTGCCTGGTCCGCCAGGGACGCGCCTGCAACGCGCTGGGAGTCGCCTACGTGCACGGCATCGGCGTGGAGGTGGACCTCGACCAGGCGCGGTCGGCATTCGAGAAGAGCTGCGCGAACGGCGACCGCGGCGGCTGCCAGAACCTCGCGATCGCCTACCGCGGGGAGTTTGGCGGCGCGGCGAACTGGAGCGCCGCCGTCTCCACGTACGAGAACGAGTGCAGCCATGGCGACGCGTACTCCTGCAACGAGCTCGGGTACCTGTTCGAGACGGGCAAGGGCGTGAAGCCCGATCGGGCCCGCGCCACCGGGTATTACGAGCGCGGCTGCAAGCTGGGCGACGATCTCGCCTGCGACAACCTGGGCGCGTACTTCGAGGCCGTCGACTGGCCCCGCGCCGAGGCGTTCTGGATTCGCGGCTGCGAGCTCGGCAACGGCGGAGGATGTGACCACCTGGGCGAAAAGTACGCGGCCACCGAGGCCTGGGAGCGCGCCAACGCGATGTTCGCGAAGGCGTGCGATCTGGGACTGGCCGCGGGATGCGAGCACCTCGCCGACAGCCACCTCAACGGCAACGGCGTAGGAGTCGACCGGGCGAAGGCGAGCGAGCTGCGCCGCCGCGCGTGCCTGGCGCGCGGCGACCGGGATTGCCCCACGGCGAAGTGAGCGCCGAACCGCGCGATCTGCGGGAAGGATGAAGGAAGCGCGGAGTCTACGGACCAAGCTCGTACTTGCGCCGGATTGAGAGGCGCACGAAGCGAGCATCGTAGACCGCGCCCGCAGCCTCGGGCCGTTCCTGATAGCAAACGATCCGGTTCACGACCGATGCGCTGGCGGCCTTGGTCGAGGCCAGGCCGGTCGCGGCGGTCTGATTCGACGCCCCCGCCTGCTGTTCCGCGATGATGAAGTAGTTGTATCCGTGCTCCAGCGCGACTTCCGCCGACCGGAGCAGAGCGAGGTCCGTGGCGCGCGCGGGCGTAGTCGTCTCGTTGCCGGCGAACCGCACCTCGAAGACGCTCTTCTCGAGCTGCGTATCGCTGAATCCTCCCTTGTAGCTGAGCGGCTGGTACGGCGTCGACGCGGCGCAAGCCGTCGCGAGCAGGACGCTGCCGGCCAGGACGATGCGGTTCATCAGGTGCGCCTCCACGACGCGCTGTGGCGTCTGACATTCCGAACGCGACACACTCTAGTCCACCTGCAGGATCGAATGCGTCCGGCTGTCCGCTCCACCTCGCCTGCATCAACATGAGCAGGTGCGCGCGTTTCTCGAGAGCGAGCGCTTCGGTGCCCGCAGACAGAATGCGACTCTCCCTCAGCAGCACCCGCACGCATGCGGTGCAGCGGCCGACGCATGCGCATCCGGCGCGACGGCAGGCTTCAGCTCCCTCAGTCCCTGCCTGTGGCGGTCATCGCGCTCGTTCTCCCGCCCGTCGTTGCACCGCGCTCCCTGCACCTGCTCGAGAACGCGAAGCCAGTTCTCTCCGGTGATCAGCTCGACGTTCTTGCGAGTCGTGATTCGGCCAATCGCGTCTACCAGCAAAGGATAGCCGCTGGCGTTCGCCGGGACACCGCTGCGGCCGCCAAACATGTCGAGGCCGATGCCGACGTGCTCCGGGCCCACCAGGCGGATCACGTGATCCACCTGCTGCGCCCACTCGTCGGGGGTCGGGACGGCGGCCGCGGCGTCCGGTGGATCGACGTAGGGCACGAACACGGCCGCCGTGCGATCGCGCGACTCCTGGTCGAACCGGGCGATGAAGTCGCCCCAGTTGGACTCGTCCGGACTGCGCGAGAACGACGGCCGGTATTGCACCATGTCGTTGATCGCCTTCGACAGCGCGGCGGCGCGCGCGGGATTTGCCGCTGCCCACTGCTTGTAACGGACGCCGACCGAGCTCGATCCGCCGTGAACGCCCATCAGACCGCCCTTCGCCGCCAACCTGATGATCGTGTCATCGGAGATCCCGCCTGCGCCCGACACCGCAGCGGCAGCGACGTGGCTGGCCACGATCGGCATCTTGCTCGCGTCGATGATCTGGCGCATGGCGTCGGCAGAAGCGTGCGTGATGTCGATGAGGACGCCGAGGGCGTTCATCTCCTCGATCACCGCGCGCCCTTGGTCGCTGATGCCGCCCCAATGCGTTCCGCCCCCTGCGTCCGCCATCGCGTTGAAGGCAACCTGCGAGGAGAACTGAACCGCGCGGAGGCCGAGGCGATAGAACGAGCGCAGCACCTGGAGATCGCCTTCCATGTCCCAGCCCGATTCGCAGCTGAGGAAGACGGCCATCCTGCCGCTCTCGGCGATTTCCCGCGCCTGCTGCACCGAGAGGGCGACGGCCATCTTGTCCGAATGCTTCTCGGCGAAGCGGTGGAACGTATCGAACATCCGCAGCATCTGCTTCGGAGTGATGTTGTAGGACCAGTATCCGTACGTGCCGAAGTTCTCGATGATGACGTTGACGCCCGCTTCGCGCGCCCGCAGGTAATCCCAGCCGGTTCCGGGCGGCGAGGGCTCCCAGGTGTCGATGCCGAGCCAGAACGTCTTGTTGGTCACGTGGACGTGACCGTCCATGAGGATGCGGCCCTTGCGCCGGGAAGGTTTGCATTCGGATCGCTCCTCCGGCTCGGCCGCGGCCGCAGGTGAAATGAGCGAGCTGCCGGCGGCGGCGAGCGCGCCGGCGCCGAGGCCGCGAAGTGCGTTGCGCCGTGTGATTTTCGAATCGCCCATGGAATTCTCCTTCCGGAGTCGCGGTGGTTTGAACACCTTCGGCGCGGCGGGCGGTATGCGGCGTCCACGATCGAAGTCAAGGGGAGCCGCGCCAGAGAGCGGCGAGCGGTCGGAACCGAAACGGTACGCAGTGCGCACATTCCGAGCCCGGCAGCGGGCGTCACCAAAGGTGCCTCGGGATCGCGATGTTTCAAACCGCCGCGAAGCGCGCCGGGACATGAGGCGGGTTGCTGCGGGGCACGATGTCGCTCGCGGCGTGCGCGAGTCGTCCGAACTTGCCGACGCCGACCTTGAGCATCCACCACTCCGGTTCGCGGACCAGGGACGGAGTGTGGCGCGACCATGCCGCGGAGCACCACGGGTCGATCCCGATCGGGACGGGGCGACCGTCGCGGCATGCGTGGTGCTTCCAGTTGTCGAGGACGTAGCGGATGGCGTTCGCGGCCTCGACGGGAGAGGAGAGGACGTGGGCGTGGTAGCGGTCGGCGAACACGCGGCCGCGCCGCTTCATCACCTTGTTCAGCGCGCGTGCCATGCTCACTTGCAGCCCCTTCATCGCACGCGCCAGGGAATCGGCGTCGGCGGCCTCGACGATGAGGTGGATGTGGTTGCCCTGGACCGTGAAGTGGATCACGCGGACACCGAACTTGCCGCACCCGCGCTCGAAGCCGCGGCGGATCGCATTGAAGCACCGGTGCGTACGCAGGTTCCAGACCTCTTCGCAGACCCGGAGGGTGACATGGACGGCGGCGTTGCGGAACTCGAGCCTCGGGCGGTGGGGCACCTGCGGACGTGGCGCTTTCCGCTTGCGTCCCGATCCCTTTCTTGCTCCGCCCCGCTGCGGAAAGGGAAGATCCTGTTGCGCCTTCTTCATTCTTGCAGCGTAGCAAGGGGGTCTGACATTCGAGGCCAGGCGCTCGGCGGGTTCGACGACGCCTTCGGCGATGTCGGCCCTTTCAACTTCGCGGGGCCACGAAGATCTGCGGACCTGGTTGGGCAGACATTCCGCGCCGCACGGCGCGTCTCTGCGCCATCACGACCACGGCACTGCGCGGCGGCTCCACCGAGCGGGCCGCGAGAGAATTCGGTAGGCTCCCGAAGGTGCAGGGCGGGGGCCGGGTTGGTTGAGCGGAATGGGGCAGCCATGTCGAAGTTGGCTGCAGGACCTCAAGGCGATGTTCGCATCGCGCCGATCGCCGTAACTCCGAAGTGCCGATGCCCGAGCGGGTGGCTGCGTCGAGCGGCTGACGCGATCAGCCGGCCTGCTCCTCGACGCCCGCTTCCGGCAGTCGCTTCACGAGCGGAATGAGCGCGGCCGCGACGACCGTGCCGATCACGGCCACGAATCCGAGCTTGATGAACAGGTTGGTGTACAGGGGCAGGCTTCGGATCGGGCTCGTCACCCCCTCGGGCACGCTCGCGTACGTGGCGACGAAGCTGCCCAGGTACTGCGAGAGGCCGGTGGAGAGGAAGTAGACGCCCATGAGGAATCCCCGCAGCGAGGGTCCGACGTACCGGGCCATCACCGCGAGCCCGAGGCCGCTGATCAAGAGCTCGCCGAGCGACTGAAAGGCGTACCCTGCGACCATCCAGAGGAACGACACCTTCCCGCCGTGGGCGAAGGCGCCGCTGAACCCGTACAGCAGAAACCCGAGGCTCAGCACCGCGAAGCCCATCGCGAACTTCGTCGAGATGTGGAAGTCGCCTCCCTTCTTTCCCAGGCGGTTGTAGAGCGACGCGAGGGGCGGGCTGAGGATGAAGATCCAGATGGGGTTGAGCGCCTGCACCTGGCCCGCGGGCACGTGGTACCCGAAGAGATCGAGGTCGACGTTGCGCAGGGAGAAGAGCGTCAGCGACGTCGACATCTGCTGGTAGAAGATGAAGAACAGCATCGCCTCGGCGATCAGGATGATCACCGCCCACAGGCCCTTGCGCTCGCGGTCGGTGCCCCGCTTCATCATCAGGGCGAAGATCACGACCATGACGACGAACGCCAGCGCGACGATCGCGCGCGCGACTTCCCGGCTCTGGATGATGAACGTGACGCAGACGGTGGTGAGCGCGATCCCGAGCACGACCAGCCCGAGCCGGGCGATGCTGAGCGGTTCGGAATCGGGCTTCGAGCCCACCCGCGCGAGATAGCGGCGCATGAAGAGATAATTGAGCAGCCCGAGCACGAGGCCGGCCGCGCACACCGCGAAGGCGACGTGCCAGCCGAAGGCGATCGCGATCAGCGGAGTGGCGATCTGCGAGGCCGTCGCACCGACGTTGACGGCCATGTAGTACATGGTGAAGGCGCTGTCGATCCGTGCGGTGTCTCCTTCGTAGAGCCGCGAGATCAGATTCGCCGGGTTCGCCTTGAACGTCCCGCCGCCGACGGCGATCAGCGCGAGCGCGGGAAAGAGCAGCTCCGGGCGATCGGGGATGGCGAGCAGGCAGTATCCACCGGCCAGCACCAGCGCTCCGAGCACCATCGTCCGCTTGCTGCCGAGCAGCTTGTCGCCGACGTATCCGCCCGCCGCGGGGATCGCATAGGCCAGCGCGGTGAACGCGCCGAAGGTCAGGTTGGCGCGGTCATCGCTGTAGGAGAGCCGCTGGACCATGAACAGCACGACGACCGCGGTCATGCCGTAGTAGCCGAACCGCTCCCACATCTCGATGAGGAAGAGGGTGACGAAGCCGAAGTTCTTGGATGGGGCGGCGTCCGTGGCGTCGGTCATCGGCGCACGACGCTAACAGATGCGAACCCGCGCGCTCAAATCAGGGCGCACGACCTTTGCAGCGGGAGCTCGGCCTGCCCCCCACAGCTGGGCCGCGCCGGGGGTTTCCTGATGCGCGCCATCCGGAGCCACACCGGCGTGCCCAGCGAAGATAGAGTGCTGCAATGCTCCCCATCGCGCACCTCGCACTGTTCGCCCTCGCTGCGAACGGATCCGGGACCCTCCAAACGCTCGTCTCCAGAATCGCCCGGGTCTACGGCGGCAACACGCGCATCCACGCAGTTCGCGAGACCGGCACGCTGGAGTCGTCGCGTGGAGTCGCAAGGACGGTCCGCGTGTTCGCGGCGCCGGATCGTCTTCGCATCGAGATCCTCTACCCGGGCGGCGACGGCGAGGTGCGCGTCCTCGATGGACGACAAGGCTGGCGCAACGGCGAACCCGTCGACGGCCCTCCCCGCGATGCGATGGTGCTGCAGGCGGCGCGGCTCGACGTGCCCGACATTCTGCTGCGGAACCGCGAGCTCCTCGTCGACCTCGGCGAGGTCAAGCGCGACGGCAAGATCTTCCGCGCCATCGGCATTCCCACGCCGGGGAACCTGAACCTGGCGATCACGGTGGATCCGAAGACCGCCCGCATCGTGCGCTCCGAAGGAGCGATGCCGATGGGCGGCGGACAGGTCCGCTTCGCCACCGACTACTCCGACTTCCGCACCGTCCACGGCGCGCTCTTCGCCTTTCACGAGGTGAACTTCGCCTCCGGGCAGAAGACCGGGGAAACACGGCTGGAGAAGATCGAGCTGCTCGACTCGGCGCCGGCGGACGCGTTCCGTCCCTGACTGCCCGCGAAAATGCGATTCGGCGTGCACGACTCGATGTAGCGTTCGCGGCGTGACCGCACGAACGCTCTCGCTGCGGGAGGCGCGCCGCATCGCATTGCTTGCGCAAGGCTTCGGACGGCGGCGGGCCGGGGCGACGCTGCGCAAGGTGCGCGGGTTGTTCGATCAGATCGCGCTGATCCAGGTCGATTCGGTCAACGTCCTCGTCCGCAGCCAGGAGTTGCCGGTGTGGGCCCGGCTTGGACCGCACCCCCGCAACGCGCTGCCCGACTTGTGCAGGCGCGGGGAGATCTTCGAGTACTGGGGCCACGAGGCTTCGCTCATGCCCGTCGACCTGCAACCGCTCCTGCGCTGGCGGATGGCCGAGGCGCGGGAGAAGGCATGGCGCAGCGTGCGCGCCATGGTCCACCGCGATCCCGAATACGTCGCGGCGGTGCGGGAAGAGGTCCATGCGCGCGGCAACGTCACCGCCCGGGATCTCGAGCCGCGCCCGGGATCGCGCAGGAGCGACTCGTGGTGGGGATGGGACGATCGGAAACGCGCGCTCGCATACCTGTTCTGGGCCGGCGAGATCACCGCCGTCCGCTCCCCGAATACGTTCGAGCGCGTGTACGCCCCGCTCGATCGCGTGCTGCCGGAGCGCGTGCTCTCGGCGCCGACTCCGGCGCCGGACGATGCGCGGCGCGAGCTTCTCCTGATCGCGGCCCGGGCGCTCGGGATCGCGACCGCACGCGACCTTGCGGACTACTTCAGGATCTCGCCGCCGGTTGCGCGCCCGCTGGTCAAAGGGCTGGCCGCGTCGGGGCGGCTGGTGCCGGCGAGCGTCGAGGGATGGCGCGAGCCGGCGTACCTGCATCCGGATTCGCCACGCGCCCGCGCGGTGCAAACGCGCGCGCTGCTCTCGCCGTTCGACTCGCTGATCTGGGATCGACGGCGGACCGCGCGCCTGTTCGGCTTCGACTACCGCATCGAGATGTACACGCCGCAAGCCAGGCGCCGGCACGGGTATTACGTCCTGCCGTTCCTGCTCGACGAAGCGCTGGTGGCGCGCGTCGATCTCAAGGCCGACCGCGCCGCGGGTGCGCTGCTCGTGCAATCGGCGTGGGCGGAGAATGGGGCGCCGGAGACGACCGCACGGGCGCTCGCGGCGGAGTTGGGGGATCTCGCGCGCTGGCTCGGACTGCAACGGGTGACTGCAACCCGGCGCGGTGGCTTGTCCCGCGCGCTGCGGCTTGCGCTGACCTCGGCACAACCGTGATTCCCGCTCCGGTCGGCGACTCTGCATGTCCTTCAGCGGACAACCAAAGCCGGGAGGGGCAGGCCAACCCGTACCGCGCTGCGCAGCATTGGATCGTGAGGCTGATCCGTGTGATCTCCGTCACCGTTCTGCTCGCTGCCTGCTCGCGCCCGCGCGCGTGGCGTGACCCGTGCACGCATCACGACGGAACCGTGTCGGCGCTGTCGCCCAGCCCGCGCGCCATCAAGACCGTCTTCGTCATCCTGATGGAGAACAAGAACTGGTCCGACGTCAGCGGGCACGGCGCGGCGTCGTACCTCAACTCCGTCCTGCTCCCGCAGGCTTCGGTCGCGACCAATTACTCGAACTCGGGTCTTCACCCGAGCGAGCCGAACTATCTCTGGCTCGAAGGGGGAACGGATTACGGGATCCGCGACGACGAAGATCCGCACCGCCATCACCTGGCGAACAAGGACCACTTCGTCTCGTTGCTCGCGCAGGCCGGGATCTCCTGGAAGGCGTACGAGGAAGGAATCGACGGGCGCGAATGCCCGCTCGTCAGCAAGGGCCGCTATGCCGCGAAGCACAACCCGTTCGTCTTCTTCGACGACGTGACGGAAGGGAGCAATCCGCGTTCGGCGAACTGCATCGCTCACATCCGCCCGCTCCAGGAACTGGCGGGCTACCTGGAGACCGGCAAGGTGGCCCGGTACAACTTCATCACCCCCGATCTCTGCAACGACATGCACGATGTCGCGGGGTGCGCTACGGCCGACTCGATCGCCAACGGCGATCGCTGGCTCGCCGAGTGGGTGCCGCGGATCCGCGGGTCCCGCGCTTACACCGACGGCGGCGCGGTCTTCCTCCTCTGGGACGAAAGTGAAGAGGGCGACCATCCCATGGGCCTCGTGGTGCTCTCGCCCGCGGCAAAAGGCGGCGGCTACACGAGCTCCGCCAAATTCTCCCACAGCTCGACCGTCCGAACGCTGCAGGAGATCTTCGGCGTCGGTCCCTTGCTCTGCGACGCGGCGAACGCAACGAACCTGAGCGACCTCTTCCGCAAGTACCCGTAACCGGAAGCGGCGTCCGGTCAGGGCACCTCGAGCGTGCCCGCGGCCAGCCGGACTGCGGAGGCAGCGGACATCGATCGGTAGTACGAGACGAAGCGCCGGGACTCGGGCTGGGGGTAGGCGGTGTGGTTCATGGCCCAGCGGAAACCGATCGGCTGGTACCAGAGCTCGGCCTCGATCTGGAGCGGTGGCTCGCCGCCGCCAGGGACGACATAGACGATCTGGTCGCCACCTCCGGTGAAGTCCGGATCGCCGGCCGCGCCGCCCCACACCGCGAAGTCCTTCCCGGCGGTCTGCTTGTCGAAGCCGTGCGGCAGGAGGCGGTTGTCCTTCGCGTAATGGGTGGCGCTGAGGAGGCCGGTGGTGACGGCGTCGTCGGCGGTCGCGAGGATCGGCTCGTAGATCTGCACCTGCTCCGGTTGATCGATGCGCAGGTAATGAGGCTCGAAGGTCCGGCCGTCGGCGTCGTTGTGGTTCCCGGCGATCGAGCCGTCCGCGAGAAGCCGGCCCGATTCGAAGACGACGCGCCCGCGGGCGTCGCGCGCCGTGAAATGGATCCAGGCGCGCCGCGATGGGTACGCCGTCGGCAGCTTGTGTCCGGTCAGGTTCTCGACCGTCACTTCGATCTCGTGCCTGCCCTTCGCGACGCCGCGGCTGCTCAGGCGGACCGCCGCGGTCCGGTGCTGGAGAAAATCGACCGTGCCGCGGTGGGTCCGATCGAGCTCCTGCGGCAGCGCCGCCACGGCGAGCTCGTCGCGGTACCGGTTCAGCATCCCGAGAAGGAAGAAGTTGCCGCCGAAGAACGTATGCTGCGCGAAGTCGGCGCGGTCGAACCCGAGAACGCTGGCGATCGGCGCCGTCGAGTCGGGGACGGGCATGTGGCAGGACTGGCAGCTCGCGGTCTGCCGATAGGAGCTGTGCTGCCACTCCAGATACGGCACCTGCTCGGCGAATCGACCCACCACCGTCTTCCCGCGGTAGGCCTCGGTGTAGAGCGTGTGGCAGGTGGCGCAGAGCTCGGAGCGCCGGACGTGGGGCGACTCGGAGGGGACGAACTGCGAGGCGGACGCCATGATCCGCGCCAACCCGAGCTGCACCTCGAAAGGACCGTACTCGCGCCGCTCGCCCGGCGGAAGCTTCGTGTCGATGACGAAGCCGCCATTGAAGCTCTCCGGGTGACCGAAGCGTTGCTCCTCGATCTGGTGGCAGAGGCTGCAGGACACGCCTTCTTCGGCGAGCGGATCGGGCTTCTGCGCGCCGCCGCGGAAGGGCAGATGGGCGAGGATTTCTCCCTTCTCGCCGCTGGCCTGCGCCGCGAAGCGCGACATCGGCATGTGGCAGGTTGAGCAGGTGTCTTCGATGGCGTCGCGGACCTCGGGATGGTCGGCGATCTCGCGTGAGACCGCCGCCTGCCAGTACGGGTCGCGTGACGAGTTCGCCATCACTCCGGCGCGCCACTCGACGGCGATCGACACGTCGGCGCCGGATTTCGTCGTCAGGCCGTCGTGGCAAGCCGAGCACTGGTCGGAGGTCGCGAACAGGGTGGACGGAGGCCCGCCCGCGCGCGCCGGCGCCTCGGCGAGCGCGAGCGCGATGCCGGCGAGCAGGGCGATGCGGCCGCGGCGATTCACCAGCCCTCCAGGAAGCCGCCGTCGAAGAAGTCCCAGAGCAGATAGAGGTAGAGCGAGGTGGAGGCGCCCGGGTCGTGCACCGGCGCGCGCACCGCCGCGCTGGCCATGACGTGATGCCGCCGGCTCAGCGTGACCTGGCACTGCGGGACGAGCGCCCAGGCGATGTCGGAGCCGGAGGAGAGCGCGCGCGTCGCGACCACTTCGAGCATCGGCGTCCAGGCGCGGCCGAATCCCTCCGTGAACGTCCTTCCCGCCGCGGCACGGCCGAAGGCATCCTGTTCTGCGCGGTCGGTGTGGAAGGGCAGCTCGACTCCTCCCTGAAGCTGGAGAAAGCCCGCCTCGGTCACGATCTGGCCGAACGTGAGGTACGGCGCGAAGGTGGGGGTGCCGAGACCGAAGCCGCGGCGCGCGTCGCCGGTCGCCAGGCCGAGCTCGCCGGAGATGCTCAGGATGGTTCCGGTCCGCAGGCTCTGCAGCAGCACCCGCTTGAGGCCGAACGCGAGATCCCCGAGCCCGAGCTGCCAGCCGGCATCGACGGGAGTGCCGTGCTGGTAATCGAACGGCACCGAGATCTCGATCTGCGTCAGCGCGCCGAATCGCTTTTCGTAGACGAGCTCGTTCGTGATCGCGCCGGCGCCCTTGAGCGCGATGCCGGAGGTGAGGACGAGCTCGTCCTCCGGGTACGCCTTCTCGGTGAACATGGCGCGGGGCAGGTTGAGCTCGCCGCGCGGCCAGCCGTCTTCCTTGCAGAAGCTGCGCAGGTGCGAGACCACCTGATCGATCTGCTCCGGCGTCAGCGCCTCGCCGAATGCGGGCATCATCCGGTCGAAGCCGCGCGCCGGTCCGCCCTGGTGGATGATGGCCAGCCAGTCGCTGTTCGCTTCCCGCACGTAGAAGTTGCAGTCGGTGAAGTCAGGCAGCGGGAGATCGAACCCGACCTGCGCCCGCGGCGCACCCTTGCCGTTCGTGCCATGGCACGCCGCACACGCCTGCTGGTAGATCTCCGCTCCACCGCTGAGCCGCGATGCATCGGGAACGCCGGCCGCCTGCGCCCCCCCCACCCAACCGACGATCGCAAGCGCCAGTGCCCGCGCGCTCCGCCTGCAGCCCCGGCGTCGTTCTCCTCGCGGCACGCACGCGCACTGAACCACGCGCCCGCGGGAAGTCAATCGGCCCGAAGGTCTGCGCTCACCGATGCATCGGATCCTCGACGCGCCATCCTTCGAGCTGATTTCGGGGACACGATACTCAACTTGGGCGCCCCGTCTTCAGCGCCGGGGCGCGCAAAAGAATTTCGTACGTGTCTCCGAATCTTTCG
>DASREU010000322.1:0-6924 GCA_035651935.1 Myxococcales bacterium
CGGGAGATCCCCAGGTAGGAAGGGTCGTAGATCAGTCCCGAATCGTCGTGCTCGGTGAGGATCTGGAACCTGTCCTGCTCGGGAATCTTGATCGTCTCCACCATCGCGCGGTGGATCGAGTCGGCCAGCGCGCGACGGAACTCGGGGCTCTTGCCCTTGCGCAGGGCGATGCGGACCAGCGGCATGCCCTTGCGATGCCGCTGTCGCCCCGCCGGTTCAGGTCTGGGTGCGCAGATGGAACGACTTCCGGCGGGTCAGCGGCAGAAAGCCGTACTTCGAGAGCGACATCCCCTTGCCGGTGTTCTTCACTCCCGTCCAGGGCAGCAGCGGGTCGAGGTAGTCGCAGCGGTTCATGAAGAACGTGCCGGTCTCGATCTGCGCGCCGACGCGGAACGCGCGCTCCTGGTCGCGCGTCCAGATCGCGGCCGTGAGCCCGTAAGGGCTGTCGTTCATCAGCCGCACCGCCTCGTCGTCGTCGGCCACCTTCTGCACGCCGACGATGGGCCCGAAGCTCTCCTCCACCATCAGCCCGTGCATGGAGTGGTTCGCGTCGGCCACCAGGCAGGGATCGAAGAAACGGCCGCGGCCCGCTGCATCGTGCACGGGTCTGCCGCCGCTGAGGATGCGGGCGCCCTTCGCCCGCGCTTCCTCCGCTTGCGCGGCCAGCTTGGCGGGCGCGTCGGCCTGCGCCATCGGGCCCATGGTGGTGGAGGCCTCCAGCGGATCCCCCAGCTTGTACTTGCGAACCTCCGCGAGCGCGCCTTCCACGAACCGATCGTACAGCGAGGCGTGCACGTAGATGCGCTCGATGCCGCAGCAGCTCTGGCCGGCGTTGTAGAACGCGCCGTCGACGAGGTTGGCGATCGCGTGATCGAGGTCCGCATCCGGCGCCACGTACGCCGGGTCCTTGCCTCCGAGCTCCAGGCCGACGTCGATGAACCTCTTCGCGCCTTCCCGGTACACCTCGTGCCCGCCGCGCACCGAGCCGGTGAAGCTGACGTAACCGACCTCGGGCCGCGCGATGATCTGCGCGCAGGTCTCGTGCGTCGCGTCGATCGCCGTCACCAGATCTTCGGGGCCGCCGGAGCGCTCGAAGGCCCGGGCGAAGGCGTCGCCGCAAAGCGCGGTGCGGTTCGCGTGCTTGAGGATCACGGCGTTCCCCGCGAGCACGGCGGGCACCACCACGTTCACCGTGATCAACAGCGGGTAGTTCCAGGCGCTGATGTCCAGCACCACCCCGACAGGCTCGTGGCGGATGAACCTGTCGAACCCCGGCAGCGGCGGCAACGGCTCGTCGCGCAAGGCATCGGCCGCCAGCGACATCATCGTGCGCGCGCGGACCAGGGTGGTCTTCACCTCGCCGCGGGCCTGCGCAAGCGGCTTGCCCATCTGCTGCGTCACTTCCCGGGCGATCCGCTCGCCCTCCTTTTCGAACTGCTGGCAGAAGCGCTCGCAGAGCGCGACGCGCTCGGCGATCTGCGTCTTCGCCCAGGCCTTGTGCGCGCGGAAGGCCCGGGCGACGAGCCCCTCGATCTCCGCGGAAGCGAGCAGTGGACGCTCGGCGATGGTCTCGCCGGTGTACGGGTTGTCGATCCGGTGGGTGTTCATCGAGCCTCAGGATGCGGCCTTGGCAGCGCGCGCGCAAACCGGATTTGGCAGAAAAGTCAATGCTGCAACCGGGAGGGTTCTGTGCTGATCTGCGCGCCGCCGTGGAGCTGAAGCACCGCTACATCGTGGTGGAAGGGCCCATCGGCGTCGGGAAGACGGCCCTGACGCGCGCGCTGGCGAAGCGCTTCGGCGCCCGGACGGTGTTCGAGATCGTGGAGGAGAACCCGTTCCTCGCCAGCTTCTACCAGGACCGGAACAAGTACGCGTTCCAGACGCAGCTCTTCTTCCTCCTCAGCCGCTTCAAGCAGCAGCAGGAGCTCTTCCAGCAGGAGCTGTTCTCGCAGGTGACGGTCAGCGACTATCTCTTCGCCAAGGATCGGATCTTCGCCTCCATCACGCTCGATCCCAACGAGCTGGCGCTCTACGAGCGGGTCTACGAGCACCTCGGACCGCGGGTGATGAAGCCGGATCTGGTGATCTACCTGCAGGCGCGGCTCGACGTGCTGCTCGGCCGCATCCGCAAGCGAGGGCGGGAGTTCGAGCGCAAGTTCGACTCCGAGTACCTGGCCGAGCTGTCGCGGACCTACAACGATTTCTTTCATCGGTACGACGAGACGCCGCTGCTGGTGATCAACACCAGCGACATCGACTTCGTGGAGAGCGACAAGGACTTCGACGAGCTGATCCGCGCCGTCGGGTCCATCCGCGCGGGAACCCACTACTACCAGCCGCTCGGGACCAAGGTGTGAGCCCCGCTGCGACGATCCGTCGCGCCGAAGGTGGGCGGGTGTAGTTGCCGCTGGCACTCCCGCGCGGCGATGATATCCTACGGTAGCAGTACCGATCTGCCTCGCGCCGGGCTGTCGGGAGCTCAACCTTTCCGGAGGTGGGCTACCACGACGAAGGGCACCGGCGAGGGGTCACAACGCGCCAGATGGAGGTGAACCTTGAAGAAGGTCACCATCAATACGCTCCGCAAGATGAAGCAGGCCGGCGAGCGCATCACGATGCTCACGGCCTACGACGCCTCCTTCGCCCGCCTGCTCGACCGTGCCGGCAACGACGTGCTTCTCGTCGGCGACTCCCTGGGGATGGTCTTCCAGGGCCACGACACCACGCTGCCGGTGACCATGGACCAGATGGTCTACCACTGCGCGGCGGTCCGCCGCGGCGTTTTGCGAGCGCACCTCGTGGGCGATCTCCCGTTCGGCAGCTACCAGGCGAGCGAGGACGAAGCGGTGAAGAACGCCATGCGGCTCGTCGCCGAGGGCGGCGTCGAGGCGATCAAGCTGGAGGGCGGCGGCGAATATGCCGGCGTCGTCCAACGGATCGTCCGCGCCGGCGTGCCGGTGATGGGACACATCGGGCTCACCCCGCAATCGGTGCACAAGCTCGGCGGCTACGTCGTCCAGGGCCGGTCCGAGGAGAAGGCGCAGAAGCTGCTCGCCGACGCGAAGGCGCTGGAGGCGGCGGGCTGCTACTCGCTGATCCTGGAGATGATGCCGTCGGAGCTCTCGGCGGAGATCTCGCGGTCGTTGAGCATCCCGGTGATCGGCATCGGCGCCGGCGCGGGCTGCGACGGCCAGGTGCTGGTGATCTACGATCTGCTCGGCATGAACCCGGACTTCTCTCCCCGGTTCGTGAAGAAGTACCTGGACCTCGGCGTGCTGATCCGGGACGCGGTGATGCGCTACAACGACGAGGTCAAGCACGGCACGTTCCCGGGACCGGAGCACGGCTTCTCCGCGGAGAAGGGCGCGCCGGTGTTGCAGCTCTACTCGAGCGTGAAATGAGCCTCGGCGTCATCGCCGCCGCGCACGACTTCCGGCGCGCCTGCCAGGAGGCGCGCCGCGACGGTGAGCTCGCGCTGGTGCCCACCATGGGGTACCTGCACGCCGGCCACGCATCGCTGATCCGGGCCGCGGCGCAGTCCGCCCCCACGGTGGCAGTCACCATCTTCGTCAATCCGACCCAGTTCGGGCCTTCCGAGGACCTGTCGCGGTACCCGCGCGACATCGATGGCGATCTGCGCAAGTGCGAGGAGGCGGGCGCGACACTGGTGTTCGCGCCCCGCGGGCCGGAGGAGATGTATCCGCCGGGGTTCCAGACGGCGGTGGAGCCGGGGCTCCTGGCCGCGCCAATGGAAGGGGAGAAGCGCCTCGGGCACTTCCGGGGAGTGTGCACCGTCGTCGCCAAGCTGTTCGCGCTCAGCCGGGCCGACTTCGCGTTCTTCGGGGAGAAGGATTTCCAGCAGCTGGCGGTGATCCGCCGGATGACCGCCGACCTGAACCTCGGCGTCGAGGTGATCGGCCGCCCCATCGTCCGCGAGAGCGACGGTCTTGCGCTCTCCTCGCGCAACGCCTACCTCTCGCGCGAGGAGCGCGGGCAGGCGACGGCGCTCTGGAAGGCGCTCGGGGCGACGCGCGCCGCGTTCGCGGGCGGCGAGGTGCAGCCGGAGCGACTGGAAGAGCTCGCCCGGTCGACGCTGTCCCGGAGCGGGCTGCGTGTGGACTACGCGGAGCTGCGCGATCCGATCGAGCTGCAGCGCCCGCGCAAGGCCGACCCCACTTCGCGATTGTTCCTCGCCGCATTCCTCGGTAAGACCCGCCTCATCGACAACGGAGCGATGGGCGAACAGGGATGAGTGCGGAGCACGTCAAGGTCATCACGAACAACCGCCGGGCCCGCTTCGAGTACCACGTCGAGAGCAAGCTCGAGTGCGGCATCGCGCTCACCGGGACCGAGGTGAAGAGCTTGCGCGACAACAGCGCGCAACTCTCCGATTCCTACGCGCTGCCCAAGGGCGGTCAGCTCTGGCTGCTGAATGCGCAGATCCCGCCGTACAAGCCGGCGGGGCCGCTCTCGAACCACGATCCCAAGCGCACCCGCAAGCTCCTCCTGCACCGGCGTGAGATCGATCGCCTGCAGGAGCAGCAGCAGAAGGCGGGCTACTCGCTGATCCCGCTCAGCCTGTACTTCAAGGACGGGATCGTGAAGGTGGAGCTGGGCGTCTGCAAGGGGAAGACGGGCGTCGACAAGCGGGACACCATCGCGGAGCGCGAGGCGAAGCGGGAGATGGATCGGGCGCGCCACCGGGGCCGCGGATGAACGGCAAGGTGGTGCTGATCACCGGCGGGACTTCCGGGATCGGCCGGATCACCGCACGCGAGCTGAAGCGCGCCGGCGCCACCGTGGTGGTGGTCGGCCGCGACGCGGCGAAGCTCGACGCGATCCAGCGAGAGATCGGCGCGGACACGATCCGCGCGGATCTGCAGCTCGTCGCGGAGGCGCGCCGGGCCGCGGACGAGTTCCGCAGGCGCTATGAGCGGCTGCACGTGCTGGTCAACAACGCCGGAGCGGTGTTCGGAGATCGGCAAGTCACCCGCGAGGGATTCGAGCGCACGTTTGCGCTCAATCACCTCGCGTACTTCACCGTGACGACGGCGCTCGTTGATGTGCTGCGCGCGAGCGCGCCGGCGCGCGTCGTGAGCGTCTCGTCCGAGGCGTCGCGCGGGGCGCGACTCGACTTCTCCGATCTGCAGATGGAGCGGCGCTACGTCGGCATCCGGCAGTACTGCAACACCAAGCTGATGAACCTGCTCTTCGCCTTCGAGCTGGCGCGCCGCCTGGAGGGAAGCGGCGTCACCTCGAACGCGGTGCATCCGGGAGCGGTGGCGAGCGGCTTCGGCATGCAGGGCGCGGGCTGGTTCGGAAGCCTCACCCGGCTTGCGCGGCCGTTCCTCATCGGCGAGGAGAAGGGCGCGCGGACGCAGATCTGGGCGGCATCGGAACCATCGCTCGAGAAGGTGAGCGGAAAGTACTTCGTGCGCCGGCGCGCGAGGAGGCCTCCGCGCGCGGCGCTCGATCCCGCGACGGCGGGGCGGCTTTGGGAGGAGAGCGAGAAGCTGATCAGCCGGATTTCACCAGCACGGGCTGCGAGCTGACCTGCTTGGCCGACTCGAGATACCGCGCCCACACCGACATGAGCGCCTGCACCAGGCCCGCTTCCTCGGTGTAGAAGCCGTACTCCGTGGTGCCGTCGCCGAAGCTGGGGATGGCGAACACCGCCTTCTCGCTGTCGATGATCCAGAGGTACATGGGCATCAGCCCGCGGTACTCCCAGCGGTCGGCGAAGCGCAAGTCGGACTCGAGGGCGCGCGTCTGGCGGACCGCCATCTCCTGGATGAACTGCGGGCGCGACTCTGAGACGTTGCAGTTCTCCAGCTCCTGGTAGAGCCGGCGGGCGCGCTGGAACCCGCCCTTCTTCACGTACTCCTTCCACTTCGAGTCGGGATAGCGGTCTTCGAGCGCGCGCTCGCGTCCCTCGGCGTCGAGGCAGAGCACCTGCACGCTGAGCGGATGTCCGCGGCGGATGCGCTCCGCCTTCCGGCTCTCGATGGCCTTGATGTAGTTGCCGTAGCGCCCGCGGTCGCGCCAGGCGCCGTGCCCGGGGAAATCGGTGGCGATGAAGACCGACTCGCGCGCGTCGGCGATGATGCGATCGACCTCTGAGAGGTAGGCCGGGAACGCGCCGATCTCCTTGGTGGTCAGGTGGTCGAAGACGGAGCGCAGCCCATCGGTGAGCTTCTTGCCGTCCCGGATGGAGAGGACGGCGAACAGCGTACCGAGCACGGAGAGGAAAAGCCCGAGCAGATCGAACGTGTTCCGGTGCGCCAGGTACCAGTCGTAGGTATGAACGGCGATCCGGACGATGGAATCTTCCAGCGGCCCCATGGTGGCCATGGTAGCAGCCGCCGCAAGAAAGCCAGATGTAGGAGCGGGCGGGCGCATGTGGGGCCGGACGCCTTGACGCGCCGCTCTCCCCGGTTATGTTGTGTGACACGGATCGTCATGGGGGCGAACCGGTTTCGACGAGGGCAACGAACCTTTCGGCGCATGCAGGGACCGCCTGTGTCTCTTCAAAAAACGGGCAAAGCAACAAACGCCAACGACAACGTTGAGCTCGCGCTGGCCGCCTAAAACGGCTTAAGCACGCGGGACCCCGGAGCCCAGCCGATGGCGCCGGCCAGTCCCGTCAAAAAAGTCGGCTGGTCTTTCGTGGCGCTCCGGCGGCGGAAGACGAGATTCATCCGGAGATGGTCCGGCGGGCAGGGGGCCCGTGCTCGTTCCGCCGGATGACGACAAATCGCGGGACAAGCATGTAGCTGCCGCAAAGGGGAGTGCTTTCGGACGCGGGTTCGATTCCCGCCGCCTCCACTCATTTTTTCAGAGGTAGACGCAGTGCGTCTGTACCAAGCCTGTACCAAACCTTTCCGCTTTCCTCTCTCTAGCCGTCATGCCACCTTCCGCTCGATC
>DASREU010000323.1:0-4982 GCA_035651935.1 Myxococcales bacterium
ATTTGCCCGGCCCAGGAGGATGCCCGATAGTCGGCGTGGAAGGCTGCTGTGCGCCGCAACATGTCTTTGCTGCGCCACCGAAGGGCTCCGCTTGCTGGTCAAGAAGTACGGAAACCGCCGCCTCTACGACACCGCCCGGAGCCGCTACGTCACGCTCGAACAGATCGGCGAGAGCGTCCGCGGCGGCTCCGACGTGCGGGTCGTCGACGCGAAGAGCGGCGAGGACCTCACCGCCGCGACGCTGGCCCAGATCATCATCGAGGGCCGCGGCGCGGCACGGCTCCTCCCCGTCCCGCTCCTCATCCAGCTCATCCGCATGGGAGACGACGCGCTGGCCGAGTTCCTTGGGCAGTACGTGACCTGGGCGCTCGAGGTCTATCTCCAGGCGAAGCAAGGCGCGCAGGCGATGTCGCCGTTCAATCCCTTTCTCGCTTCGCCCTTCGCCGGCGGACTCTCGCGGATGTTCGGCATGGGGACGCCCGCGCGCGCCGAGAGCTACTCTTCGCAGCCCACGGCCGCTCCAGCGCCCGCCGAGCTGGCGGAGCTGCGCCGCGAGCTCGAGGAGCTGAAGAAGAGCCTGAAGAAGAAGCGCCGCTGACGCGAAAGTATCTTTCGAATTCGCGCGAGCGCTTGCTTGTGAATCGAATCGAGACCTGCGTCTAAGGGAAAAGCATCCGGAGTCGTTCACGGCGCCGATCTGCAAAGGAGATCCCATGGCCGCACGATTGAACGGAAAGACGGCACTCGTCACGGGCGCCTCTCGCGGGCTGGGACGCGCCATCGCGTTCAAGCTGGCCGAGGAAGGCGCGCACGTCGCGCTCAACTACCGCACGGGAGAGGCGGAGATCCGGCAGGTGGCGGACGAGATCACTTCCCGCGGCGGGACGGTCCTGCTCTTCCGCGCCGACGTGAGCAAGAAGGAGGAGGCGCGTTCGATGGTGGCCAAGGTGATCGACAGGTGGGGCCACCTCGACATCCTGGTCAACAACGCCGGCATCACCCGCGACAAGTCGCTGAAGAAGCTCACCGACGACGACTGGAACGAGGTGATCGACACCAACCTCAACAGCGTCTACTACTGCACCAGCGCGGCGATGAAGGCGATGTGCGATCAGAAGTTCGGCCGCATCGTCAACATCAGCTCGTACGTCGGCCAGGCGGGAAACTTCGGCCAGGCGAACTACGCCGCCAGCAAGGGCGGCATCATCGCCTTCACCAAGTCCGCGGCCATCGAGATGGCGAAGTACAACGTCACCGTCAACGCGCTCGCGCCCGGCTTCACCGAGACGGACATGCTCTCCAAGGTCGCCGCCCCGGTGCGGGAGCAGATCCTGACGAAGATCCCGATGGGCCGATTCGGCAAGCCCGAGGAGATCGCCAACGCCGTCGCCTTCCTCTGCGCCGAGGGCGACTACATCACCGGGCAGCAGATCAACGTCAACGGCGGCGTGTACATGTAGCCGACCCAGCCTTCTCGCGGGGGGCGTACACGGCAAGGAGCGAACATGAAACCGTTCGTGGTCAATCGCCAGGGACGCCTGGTCTTCCCCTCCAACTTCTTCCCCGAGCTGGACTTCTCCGTCTTCAGCACGCTGGAGCAGTTCGAGGCGGTCATCACCCGCGACTACGAGTCCAAGGCGCCGACCGGGTCCGACATCCTCGAGCGCGTGCAGTCGAGCGGGTACCCGAGCCGCTACGAGCTGCTGCGCGATCTGGCCCTCAACCTGCTCTGGGTCAACCGCTACGCCATCACCATGTTCGTGAAGCAGCCCACGCGCTGGCGGGACGTGCCGCGCGGACGCGACGACGTCTTCGTGCCGGTGATGACGCCCTGGGAAGAGGGCGAGCGGAAGGTGTCGGCGGTGGAGACCGCGTACCGGAGGCTGCCGGCGCGCTGGAACGCCAGGACGGAGGATGCGATCTTCGCCGAGCTGTTCGGTCTCTTCCGCTACCGCCGCCACCACGCGGCCGACCTGACGCCGATGCCGCCGACGGTGCAGCAAGCCCTGAGCGATCGCAGCAACTGCACGTATCTCATCCGGCGGCACGATCCCGATTTCCCGATCTTCTCCACCCAGCAGATCGTCGATTGCGCCGACGACGTGCCGGAGCTGGAAGCGCTCTTGCGCTGGTCGATGGTCCTGCACAACCAGCACCCGTGGGATCGGGCGCAATCGCGCCTGCTGCCGCTCTCCGAGCTGGGCGACGACGACTTCGTCGTGCTCTACCACCCCCTCCGCCCCGAGGTGATGGACTTCATCAACCGGGTCAGATCCGGCCGCACCTCGCGGCCGCCTCCTTCGACGACGCCGGAAGCGCGACAGCCGGTGAAGCCCTACCCGGCGCTCGAGGTCCGCAAGCGCTTCACCGTCATGCCGCGCATGGAATCCCTGGCAGCGGTGAACGGCGAGCACGCCTGCAGCAACGCCGACCTCATCCGCAACACGGCGTTCAACTGGTCGCCGATGTCCGCCGACGAGATCCGCGAGAAGACCGGCATCGAGACCCGCCGCTACACCGCCCGCCGCCTGGAGGAGATCTCGCTGCAGGCTGCCGCGACCGCGCTGCAGAAGGCGGGTCGAAGGCCCGAGGAGATCGGAGCCGTCCTCTTCTGCTCCTGCACCAGCACGCGGCTGATCCCCTCGGTCGCGACCTGGCTCTCCGGCCAGCTCGGCATGTACCAGACCCACTGCTCCTGCGACATCGTGGCGGCCTGCGCCGGCCTCGCGTACGGCCTCTCCGAAGCGGTGCGCCTGCTGCAAGAGGTGGAGCGGCCGGTGCTGCTGGTCTGCGCGGAGAAGTTCTCCGACAAGATCGGCAGCGTGCGGACCTCGCGGATGATCTTCGGCGACGGGGCGGCCGCGATGGTCATCGGCCCCGCGACCGCGGGCGCGCCGCCGGACATCGAGGTCCTGCAGACGTACGCCAGCGGACCGGTGAGCGAGGTGAACTCGATCATCTGGCCCAACCCCGAGTTCGACAACGACATCACCGTCTACGGTCCCGAAGTGAAGGCCCTCGCCCAGCGATATCTGAAGCAGATGATCGGGGAGCTGGAGCGGCTGCCCGGTCCCGACGGCACAGGGAGGCTGCTGGACAGCATCGACCTGGTCGTGCCCCACCAGGCCAACAAGACGATGGTGAGCAAGATGGCCGCGTCCGTCGGGCTGAAGGCCGAGCAGCTCTACTTCAACATCGAGCGGGTCGGGAACGCCTCCTCGGCGAGCATCCCTCTCGCCATCCGCGACGCCGTCCGCGACGGCGTGATCGATCGGCCGATGCGGATCTTCGCGCCGGGCTTCGGCGCCGGAGCCGTCGGCGGCTATGCGGTGCTCCGGATCGACCCCGCGATCGTCGCGCTGGAAGCCCAGCCGCCGTCAGCGACGACGGACGCTGCGGTCACACCGAGCGCTCCCACCTCGTCGGAGGACGTTCGGAAGGCCTTCGCAGACTGACGATCATCAGAGGCGGAAATGAAACGAGCACGCGCGCCATCACCGCTGCACACTCCGCGCGTCGTCAGGAGCCAAACATGAGCGGAACCGGAAACGTGATGTGGGCGGGCCCCCTCTTGCCGGTCGGGTTCGACCCGGCCTCGAAGGTGGAAGCCAAGGTGCAACTGGAGCGCCTGGCCGCAGCGGAGAAGCGCGCGAGCGAGCGCAGTCCTGCGCCCAGCGTCCGCGAGCCCATGACCTGGAACGGCCCCCCGTCGCCAGGCCAGCTCGACTGAAAACCGACGAGCCTTCGCCACCCGGATACGGGCAGCGAAGGCGCCACCGGCGCTTACGCCTTGGGAGCGAAGATCTCGCTGGCGCTTCGCGTGGCCGCGAGCATCAGCTTCCGCCACTCGCCGCCCATCTGCTCGGCGAACGCGATCTGCTCCTTCGCCGTGCGCGTCGCGCTCTCGATGAAGGCGGCAGCCTGCTCGAGGCCCTTGCTCTGCAGCTTGCTCAGCTCGCTCACGGCGGTCTCGACTCGCGAGGCCTGCTCGGAAACGGCCTTCTCCACCGCGTTGCCAATCTGCTGGATCTTGTTCTCGGCCATGATGTTCTCCTGGGTTCCTGCGAGCCCCCATGGCCCGCTCTGTTTGTGCAGTGCAGCATAACCTCGTGACACGGCACGTCAAGGCAAAGATGCTGCGCCGCACCATTTCATCGCCCTGCGGAGCAACAGGCGCAAGCGCTTGCCGAGCGACCCCCGCGCCGACCGGATCAGCAGCGCCGCGAACCGGGCGGGCCGCTCCAGCTGCGGCGAGTGCCCCGTGTCGTTCCAGACCACGAGCTCGCCTCCCGGGAGCAGCCTGGCCATCTTCTCCAGCCCCGCGCGGGGCACCAGCACGTCGTGGGCGCCCCAGAGGATGACGGTCGGGACGCGCAGGCCGGGCAACTGGGCCTCGACGTTCCACCGATGCAGCGCTTTCAGGAAACCCACCATCGCATCGGGCGACATCCGCGCCGCGTCGGCCAGCAGCGACTCGGCCAGAGCAGGGTCCAGCGAAGCGGACGGCATCATCTCGCGGAGCGCCCGGCGCAACATGAAGCGGTTGGTTCCCAGCGAACGGTGCAGCCCGTAGCTCGAGCGCAGCGCAGTCATCGAGGCGCTGTGGTCGGGATCCACCGTCCGCAGAAGCCGGGCAGACGACGAGGTTCCCTCGCGCATCGCGGCCAGTCCGGCGGGCGGCGGCGGAGCGACCAGGATGAGGCTGTGCACCAGCGACTCGTGATCGAGCGCGTACTGGAGCGCCACGGCGCCGCCCAGGGAATGGCCGGCGAGATGAAACCCTTCCAGGCCGAGCCCATCGACGAATCCAGCCAGGTCCTCGGCAAGCGAGGGGATGCCGTAGCTCGCGTGGTCCACGCCCGGTGCGCCGCCCGCGGTATCGCCGCAGCCGCGCAGGTCGACGGCCACCGCGCGCGAGCCACGAGGAATGCCTTCCAGCACCAGCTTCCACCAGCGCCAGGAGGCGAAATTGCCGTGGACCA
>DASREU010000324.1:0-7311 GCA_035651935.1 Myxococcales bacterium
TGGAATCGGCCTTCATCGGGATCCACGACATCGGCGGCACGCCCTGGATCAACCTGCGGGTGGGAAAGCACGCGCCCGACCTGCCCGTCGACGAGCACCGGGCGATCACCCTCACGCAGGGGTACAACGTCTACCATTTCCACAACCCGGGCAGCGCCGTGACCTGGGAGCCCGGGGAGAACCAGAACGGGATCGAGCTGTACGGCCACTCCGAGCTGAGCCGGCTCAGGTACTCGTTCTCGCTCCTGAACGAGAACGGGGCGACGCTGTTCTCCAACAACCTGATCAGCAACCCCGTCGTCTGGGGCCACGTCGAGGGGACGGTGTACCTGAACAACCCGGTCCTCGCCGCGGTGAAGCTGGGAGCGTTCGGCAGCGTCGGCTGGCACGCGACCACCACGTTCACCACGACCCAGGGAACGGACGTGCTGCCCGTCCCCGGCACCGCCTCGAACCACAAGACGCATTACCGCTACGGAGGGGAAGCGAAGCTCTCGTTCCTCAGCATCTACAACCCCCTCAGCCTCGACGCCGTGATCTATGGCGGCAGCGAGGACCAGGCGCTGATCGACGGTGGGATCAGCGACGCCAAATTCATCGGCGGATTCCTCGAGGGGGTGTGGACCCTCAACCCGCGCCTCAGCCTGATCGGCAGGTACGAGTTGATCCACCCCACCGGAGGAGTCGATCCCCTCGCCGGCCCCGCGCCAGGGGACGTCAATGTCTGGACCGCGGCGATCCGGCACACCTTCGAGCTCACCAGCCGCACCGAGGCCGCCCTCCACCTCGAGCTCAGCAAGTACTCGCAGGATGCCGGAGACGGCACTTCCCCCGCCAGCTGGGCAGCCCTGATCGGGCTCGATTTCGCCCTCTAAAGGAGACGATTCCATGAACCGATGGAAGCCGATCCTGCTCGCCGCGTTGCTCCCGGCAGCCGCGTTCGCGCAGCAGCAGGGGGAGAAGCCGCCCAATCCGCCCAAGCCGATCGACATGGCGCGCGCCGCCCGCGGCAAGGCCCTGTACGAGCGCTTCTGCATCTCCTGCCATGGCGAGCACGGGGACGGGAACGGCTACTCGGCGCAGTGGCTCGATCCCCACCCGCGCGACTTCACCCGCGCCATCTTCAAGTGCCGCTCGACGCCCAGCGGAACGCTCCCGGTGGACGACGACCTGATGCGCACCCTGCACGAGGGGCTGTACCACACGAACATGCCCTCCTGGGCGGTGCTGGGCGATCCGCAGCTTCACGACCTGATCGAGTACATCAAGACCTTCTCGCCGCGCTGGAAGGAGGAAGGTCCCGGCGACCCCATCCAGTACGTGGCCGAGCCGCCCGACAACGCGGATTCGCGCAAGAAGGGCCAGCAGCTGTGGAACGCGCAGGCCTGCTTCAACTGCCACGGGCAGACGGGGAAGGGCGACGGCCAGTCGGTGCCCACCCTCTTCGACGACTGGGGCTACCACATCCGGCCGTTCGACTTCACCACCAGCTCGGACCGGAAGTGCGGCAAGACCGACAAGGATCTCTACCGCACGTTCCTCACCGGCCTGAACGGCTCGCCGATGCCCTCTTTCGCCGACACGATCTCGGCGGAGGACGCGTGGCACCTGGTGCATTTCCTCAAGACGCTGCGGGTGGAGAACACCGAGCAGCACCTGTTCGGCTTTTCCACGGGGAAGTAGATGCAGGCAGCAGCAGCGCACGGGCACGCAGCACGCGAAGTCGTCTGGCCGCAGGACCCCCAATTCGGCCGCGCGAGCGCGGGGAAGATCGCCATGTGGATCTTCCTCGTCTCCGACGGGCTGTCGTTCGCCGGCCTCCTTCTCGCGTACGGGATCCTCCGCGGCGAGAGCCTCGTCTGGCGGCACCCGGGCGAGCCGGAGCTGGGGATCGCCTTCACGGCAGGGCTGACGTTCCTGCTCATCTGCTCCAGCGTCAGCATGGTCTTCGCGTACGAGGCAGCGCTGCACGATCAGCGCAAGCGGGCGGCAGTCTTTCTCGGCCTCACCGCGCTGGGCGGCGCGCTCTTCCTTCTCGGCCAGTACAACGAGTACTTCGGCATCTTCCATCCCGGGCTGACGAAGGAGGGCCTGGTGCTCGGCCAGAGCGCGTACGCGAGCACCTTCTACGTGATCACCAGCTTCCACGGCGCGCACGTCTTCTCCGGCACCCTCTACATCCTGATCACGCTGATGCGCTGGCTGCGGGGGAAGGCGACGGCCTCGCAGATCGAGCTGCTCGGCCTGTTCTGGCACTTCGTGGACCTGGTCTGGATCCTGGTCTTCACCATCGTGTACCTGATTCCCACGGGATGAACAGATGACCGAAACGCCGGCGCAGGCCGCGGCCCACGGAACCGGATCGCGCGCGCGCCAGTACCTGACCATCTTCTTCGTGCTCTTCGTGCTCACCGTCCTCGAGGTGGGGGTCGCGTACGTCCGCGGGCACAAGACCGAGGTGGTGGTGGTGCTCTTCTCGCTGGCGGCGGTGAAGGCCGCCTGCGTGGCGCTCTTCTTCATGCACCTGAAATGGGAGACGCGGGTGCTGCGCGCCACGGTGGTGGTGCCGCTCTCGCTCCCGGTGCTGTACGCGCTGGTGCTGATCACCGAGGCGGCATGGAGGAGGCTCGCCGGATGATCCCGCTCGCCTGTCCCTTTTGCGCCCTGCAGGCCGCGTCGGCGGCGGGGACGCTCTGGGTGATGGCGCTGCTGGCGGTTCCCTTCGCCCTCGCCGGCCTCGTCCTGCTCGCAGTCCGTCACCTCGACGCGTAGGAACCGACATGCGCCTCCTCCGATCCCTGCTCGCCGCTCCCCTCGAAGGCCACGGCTGGGGCATGCCGCACGACGCTTCCCTCGACGGCTGGCGCATCGACGATCTGATCAACGAGACCAGCGTCTTCGTCATCCTGCTCTTCGCCATCATGGTGGCCTGGATGCTCTGGGCGGTGTTCCGCCACGGCCGGCGGCACACCGCGCGCTTCGATCACGGCGCCTCACGCCGCTCCATCGCCGTCGCGGTGGGGATCGCCCTCGCCATCTTCTTCGTGGTGGACGGCCACCTGTTCGTCAACTCCATCCTGGTGTGGAGGAACGTCTTCGGGAACTTCGCGATGGCGGAAGCGCAGCCGGACGCGGTGCGGATCGAGATCAACGCGCACCAGTGGGCGTGGGCGGCGCGCTACGCCGGAGCCGACGGCAAGTTCGGGACGCAGGACGACATCGTCACCCTCAACGACGTCACGGTGCCGCAGGGCGTCCCGGTGATCTTCCAGGTCGCCTCCATCGACGTCCTGCACAGCTTCAACATCCCCAACATGCGGGTGAAGATGGACGCCGTCCCGGGGATGATCAACCGCGTCTGGTTCACGCCGAAGGAGACGGGCCAGTTCGACATCGGCTGCGCCCAGCACTGCGGGGCCAACCACTACAAGATGCGCGGCGTCCTCACCGTGCTCCCGCTGGAGGAGTGGAAGAAGTGGGCCGCGGTCGCCTCGGCGAACTCAGCCGTGGCCTACGATCCGGAGGACAAGGACGCGCAGTGGGCGTGGAGCTGGGAGCAGCACTCGAGGATCTGATGCCGACGATGGACTACGAAGAGCTGCAGCCGATCCACCCCGAGCCGACGAGCTTCTGGCGCAAGTACGTCTTCTCGCTCGATCACAAGATGATCGCCAGGCAGTTCCTCTGGGCGGGGCTCCTCTTCCTCCTGGTGGGCGGCACGCTGGCGATGATGATCCGCTGGCAGTGGGCCTTTCCCGGCAGGCCGGTGCCGGTGATCGGTCCGCTCTTCCTCTCCGATCAGGGCGGGACGATCGGTCCGGCCACCTACATGACCGTGTTCACGATGCACGGCCTGATCATGATCTTCTTCGCCATCACCCCCATCCTCATCGGCGCGTTCGGGAACTACTGCATCCCGTTGATGATCGGCGCCCGGGACATGGCGTTTCCCACCCTGAACATGCTCTCGTTCTGGACCTTCGCCGTCTCGCTGGTGCTGGTGATCTGCTCCTTCTTCGGCCAGCTCGGCGCCGCGGGAGCGGGCTGGACCACGTACCCGCCGCTCTCCACCAACATCGGCACCCCGGGCAGCGGCCAGACCTTCATGGTCGCCGCCATCTTCGTCACCGGCGTCTCCACCATCATGGGCGGAATCAACTACGTCACCACCGTGATCCGCCATCGCGCGCCGGGGATGACGTACATGCGCATGCCGCTCACCGTCTGGGGGCTGTGGCTGACGGCCGTGCTGAACGTGCTGTTCGTGCCGGTGCTCGGTTCGGCCGCGCTGCTCCTCTTCCTCGACCGCGTCTTCGGAACGCAATTCTTCATCGCCGGGGCGGCTGCGGTGCGCGGCGGAGGGGACCCGATCCTCTTCCAGCATCTCTTCTGGATCTTCGGGCACCCGGAAGTCTACATCCTCATCCTCCCCGCCTGGGGGATCGTCTCCGACATCCTCTCCTTCTTCAGCCGCAAGCCGGCGAACTGGTACCGCGGGTCGGTGTACGCGATGTGCGCCGTCACCATCCTCTCCGCCGTGGTCTACGGCCACCACATGTTCATGACCGGCATGAACCCGCTCCTCGGGCAGGGCTTCATGCTGCTGACCCTGATCATCTCCATCCCCGCGGAGATCCTCTTCCTCAACTGGCTGAGGACGATCTGGCAGGGGTCGATCCGCACCGATCCTCCCATGCTCTTCGCGCTCGGGATGGTGTTCGTGTTCGGCATGGGCGGGCTCACCGGCCTGTACCTGGGCGCCACGGCGACGGACATCTACCTGCACGACACGATGTTCGTGGTGGGGCACTTCCACCTCACCATGGCGGCGGCCTCGTTCATGGGCAGCCTGGCCGCCATCTACTTCTGGTTCCCCAAGATGTTCGGGCGGCGGATGAACGAGTCGCTGAGCAAGGTGCACTTCTGGTGGACGGTGGTGTTCATGACGCTGCTCTTCACCGGCCAGCTCATCGCCGGATACGCCGGGCAGAACCGCCGGCTCGCCGACCCGTACGAGTACAACTTCATCCGGCACCTGCTCCCGCTGAACCGCTACACCAGCTACTCCGCATTCATCCTCATGGCGGGGCAGTTCGTGTTCGTCTGGAACTTCATCCACTCGATGTTCGCGGGCGCCAGGGCGGAGATGAATCCCTGGCAGGTGGGCACGCTGGAGTGGACCATCCCCTCGCCGCCGCCGCACCACAACTACGACGTCATCCCCACCGTGCTGCGGGGGCCGCACGAGTTCGCCGATCCGCTGGTGCGCGAGCGCCTCGGGCGCGACTGGATCGGCCAGGCGGAGCCGCTGCTCGAGCAGACCCCGGGGACCAGCGCGCCGACCGCGGCCGCAGGGCGTGCATGAGCACCGCCGTGGCCTCCGTCCTCAAGTACCGGCCCCGCCGATCGGCGGCGGACGCGACGGCGTGGCTGGGAATGGTGGTCTTCCTCGCCTCGTGGACGATGCTGTTCGCCGCGCTCTTCGCCGTGTACGCCGTGCTCCGGGTCCGTGCGCCCGCGTGGCCTCCGCCGGACCTCCCCAGGCTGCCGCTCCTCCTCCCCGGCGCGAACACCCTCGCCATCGTCGCCAGCGGCATCGCGCTCCAGTCCGCGCTGCACTTCTCGCGCACCGGGCGCGTTGCGCGCGTCCTGCCGGCGGCGGTCGCCGCGCTCGTCCTCGGCGCGATCTTTCTCGCCGGCCAGAGCGCGCTCTGGGTCGGGCTCTGGCGCGAGGGCCTGCGCCCGGAGGGAGGCCCCTTTCCTTCGGTGTTCTACGGGTTGACGGCGTTCCACGCGCTGCACGTGCTCGTCGGCCTCTTCGGCCTCGCCTTCGTCGTCCTGCGCGCCTCCCGCGCGTCGTATGGCCCGACCCGCCATCTCGGCCTGCGGCTCTGGTGCGGGTACTGGCACTTCGTCGGAGTGATCTGGCTCCTGCTCTACGTCACCATCTTCGTGCTCTGAGGACCTCGATGAAGCCTGTCGCAGCCGCGCTCGCCGTCCTCGCCGCCGCCTGCGGAGAGCAGACGGCGCCGTTCAAGCAGCCAATCAAGCTGGCGGGGAAGGAAGTCTCCGCGGAGAAGCTGAACGACGGCCGCGTCGCGTACCTTCAATACTGCCGCGCCTGCCACGGCGAGAAGGGCGACGGCAAGGGGCCCGCGGCGCCTGGGCTCCGTCCACCCCCGCGCGACTTCACCCAGGGGTCGTTCAAGTTCGCCGGCGTGCTCGACCAGAAGCTGCCGCGCGACGAGGACCTGGTGCGGATCGTCCGCGGCGGCCTGCACGGGACCGCGATGGTGGGCTGGGAAGTCCCGGATCGGAAGCTCGACGAGATCATCCAGTACATCAAGACGCTCTCCCCGAAGTGGCGCGAGGACGACGCGGTGGGCGATCCGGTCCAGGTGCCGCCGGACCCTTGGGGCGACGCGCGCAAGACGGAAGCGATCGAGCGGGGCAAGCAGCTCTATCACGGGTTCGCGCAGTGCCTCGGGTGCCACGCGGCCTACGCTCCCAAGCAGTACATCTACGACGCTTCCAAGGCGACGCTCGGGACCGGCACCACCGACTTCCGCCCCGGGATGTACCAGCCGGAGCTCAAGGACAGCGAATACGGGGTGAAGGTCCTTCCCCCGGATTTCCTCTTCAACGAGCTGCGATCGATCCAGCCGGGCTCGGAGCTGCACGACCTCTACCGGATCCTGGTCGCCGGCGTCACCGGCGCGGCGATGCCCGCCTGGAACCCCGTGACCCTGCCGAACAAGGAGGCGGACATCTATGCGCTCGCCTGGTACATCCGCTCGCTGGTGGAGCTCAAAGGCACGGAGGCGGCGTACGAGCTGCGCCAGCGGTTGGCGCACGAGCCGCCCTTTCAACCTCCGCCGGATGCGAAATAGGGGCCGCTTGCGCAGATTGCAGGCATGGCACTGCTCGAAGGCGAAGCTCCCCGCAACGGAAAGGTGCGCAGCGAATCGAGCATGGCGGACCGGCGCGCGACGATGCTCGCCGCTGTCGCGCTCTGCCTGACGCTCGGGGCGATCATCGGCCTTCCCGGACCGGACGCGTGGTTCATGGGCATGGCGCCGGCGATCGGGATCTTGAGCTGCGGCGCGGCCCTTCTCGGCGTGTTCATGGAGCGGTTCCGCGGAGGATGGGCGCGCCTGTTCCTTTCGCTGGGCGCCGTCGCCCTCGGCGCGGCGGGGATCGGCTGGATGCACAGCGCCAGCGCGGCGCGGGTGGTGATCGCGTACTTCGCGCCGGCGGCGCTCTTGTTCGCCGCGGCCGGGGCGCTGCAGGCCGCGCGTGCGCGGAAGACCG
>DASREU010000325.1:0-2392 GCA_035651935.1 Myxococcales bacterium
CGGCGAAGAGGAAGGGAAGGGCACCGGCCTCACCCGCGCGGCCGCCGCGGCCTTGCGCCGTCCGGAGAGCGGGATCGAGTTCAAGGGCTACGTGGAAGGCAAGGACGTCTTCTCCGGCGAGTTCGACGTGATCGCGACCGACGGGTTCACCGGCAACGTCCTCCTCAAGACGGCCGAGGGCGCCGTCTGGGCCTTCGGACAGCTGCTCAAGCGCCAGGTCCAGTCGAGCCGGGTGGCGACCGCCGGGGCGCTGCTGATGAAGTCGCAGCTCGATCAGGTGAAGAAGCGGGTCGACTTCGAAGAGGTCGGAGGCGCTCCCCTGCTCGGCGTGCGGGGAGTGGCGATGATCGCCCACGGAAGATCGACCCACCGGGCGATCCTCAACGCGCTCTCCAGGGCGGAAGCGTTCGCCCAGCAGCATCTCGACGACGACCTCACGGCGGCAGCCGCGCGTGGGGAGGAGCTTTTCGCGCACCGCGCTGCGTCTTGACGCAATGCGTGGGCGCTGTACTGTGCCGCGCCTTTTGGCAGGAGAAGAGCAATGGAACGCTCGCGGATCATCGGAACCGGCACGTATCTGCCCTCGCGCAGGGTCACGAACGACGAACTGGTGAAGGAGTTCGGTCTCGACACCAGCGACGCCTGGATCCGCGAGCGCACCGGCATCGGCGCGCGGCGGATCGCGGCGCCGGACGAGGCCACCAGCGACATGGCCACCCATGCCGCGCGCAAGGCGCTGGAGATGGCGAAGATCTCTCCCGAAGAGCTGGACATGATCGTGGTGGGCACGGTCACGCCCGACATGCAGTTCCCCTCCGCCGCCAACTTCGTGCAGGCGAAGATCGGCGCGAAGAACGCCATGTGCTTCGACGTGGCGGCGGCTTGCGCCGGCTCGCTCTACGCGCTCGCGATCGCCGACAACTTCATCAAGACGGGGCACTCCAAGAAGGTGCTGGTGATCGGAGCCGAGACCCTCACCCGGATCGCCGACTGGAAGGATCGCGGCACCTGCGTGCTCTTCGGCGACGCCGCCGGCGCGATGGTGGTGGTCCCCGAGACGCGCAGCGACCGCGGCATCCTCTCCACCCACCTCTACAGCGACGGGACGCAGTGGGACATCCTCAAGATCCCGGGCGGCGGGAGCAAGAAGCCGTTCAGCCCGGAGGTGTGGGAGAAGCGCGAGCAGTTCATCCAGATGAACGGCCGCGAGGTGTACAAGACCGCGGTGCGCGTGCTGGAGGCCGCCTCGCGCAAGGCGCTCTCGCAGAACGGGTATCGCCCGCAGGACGTGACCCACGTGATCGCGCACCAGGCGAACCTCCGCATCCTCGATGCGGTGATGAAGCGGCTGGAGATCCCGCTGGAGAGGTGCGAGGTCAACATCGACCAGGTCGGCAATACTTCCTCCGCTTCGGTGCCGCTCACCCTCGATCAAGCGAACCGCGCCGGGAAGCTGAAGGACGGCGACCTCGTGCTGATGATGGCGATCGGCGGCGGCATGGCCTGGGGCAGCGCGCTGCTCCGCTGGTAACGCATGAAGCTCGCCTTCGTGTTTCCCGGCCAGGGTTCGCAGTACGTCGGCATGGGCCAGGCGCTGGCGCAAGCCTATCCGGCGGCGCGCGCCGCGCTGGACGAGGCGGACGCGGCGCTCGGAGGCGGGCTGCTCGAGCTGATGGCGGACGGACCCGAGGAGGAGCTGCGCAAGACGGCGAACACGCAGCCGGCGATCCTCGCAGTCTCCGCGGCCGTGCACCGGGTGCTGGTGAAAGAGGCCGGAGGGAAGTTCCAGTTGCCCGCGTTCTATGCCGGCCATTCGCTGGGGGAGTACTCGGCGCTGCTCGCCGCCTCTTCCCTCACCCTGCAGGAGGCGGTGCGCGCGGTGCGCTCCCGGGGCGCGTTCATGCAGGAAGCGGTGCCCGCCGGGGAAGGGGCGATGGCGGCGATCCTCGGGCTCGAGCCGGCGAAGGTGAAAGAGGCCTGCGACGAGGCGCGCGCGCAGGAGCCGGGGAAGGTGGTCGATCCGGCCAACTACAATTCTCCCGAGCAGACGGTGATCGCGGGCCACGCCTCGGCGGTCGATCGCGCGATCGCCGTGTGCAAGGCGAAGGGCGCGAAGCGCGCGCTGCCGCTTCCGGTGAGCGCGCCCTTCCACTGCTCGTTGATGTCTCCCGTGCAGCCCCGGCTGGCGGAGGTGCTCGCGGCGGTGCACATCCGGCGCCCGACCGCGCCGGTGATCGCGAACGCGACCGCCGAGCCGAACACGGATCCGGCGCGGATCGCGCCGCTGCTCCTCACCCAGGTGACCGCCCCCGTGCGCTGGGTGGAGACCGTGCAGAAGATGTCGCTGAATGGAGTCGATACGGTCATCGAGCTCGGCCCGGGCAAGGTCCTG
>DASREU010000326.1:0-4651 GCA_035651935.1 Myxococcales bacterium
CTTCGGGTTATGAGCCCGACGAGCTACCGGACTGCTCCACCCCGCGTCAGTTGGGGTGCGTCGTATAAGGCGGCGGGCGGCTGTCTGTCAACAAGTTCAGGCAGCTCCGGCCCTCGCAACGGATGCGCGGCATCGTCGCCGAGGCGCGGACGTCCCCGCGCCCGGCGAGTGACCTACGGCAACGCGCGAGCGATCGCGTTCCAGGCCGGGTTCCTGTGCCCGCGGATGTTCAGCGCGGACGTCAGCACCAGCGTCGTGCCGGCCGCGAGCAGCTGCACGAAGCCCAGGATCGACACCGTCCGCTCGAGCGCGGCCGCCTTGTCCGGCGTCTGCGCCGAAGGCTGCCCTTCCCCCTGCACCGGGAACGGCTGTTCGTTCGAAAGCTGCTGCCCGACGATCTGCGCGCCGATCCCGGAGAGGACGGTCACGCCGAGCGCGATGTCCTTGGCGAGCACCAGGCGGCGCATGCCGCGGCCCATGAACCGGCCGGAGAACATCGAGCGGCCGATCAGCCAGGTCGCTCCGGCGGTGATGACGCCGATGGCTTTCGGAATGGCGAACGCCCGCCAGGATTCCTCGAGCACCTTGGAGCGATCGTTCTCGTTCGGCAGCACCTTCACCGCCTTGCCGAGTCCGGACTGTCCGAAGACGATCCCGCCAAAGGTCGCCGCCAAACCAAGTTCATGGGCCGCCAGCGCGGCCCCCGTCAGTGTCGCCATTTTGTAGCCTCCTCGCGCCGCGGGGTACGGCGCGTCGGTCCGGACGATCGACATGCAGCGCCGCAAACGCACGCGGCGGGCGCGCGACCGGCAGGAGGGCGAGCTACGAAGTCGGACGGGCCCGCGCTCGCGCGCTCTGGCGCGGCGACCTCACACGCCCGCGAACCATTCGTAGCCGAGGTCTTCCCAATACCCGCCGGTGCGCACGGGCTGGAAGACTACTTCGTCCACCCACTTCACCATCTTGTAGCCGAGCTTGACGGCCGAGTAGAGGCGGAGCGGCGCTCCCTCCTCGCGCGACATCGGAACGCCATTGCGGCCGTACGCGAGGATGGTCTGCGGATGCTGTGCGCTCTCCAGATCCCAGCTCGAGGTGTAACGAACCGGCGGTCCGTCCTCGCTCGGTTGGCCGCGCTCGAAGCTGCGGAACTCCACGAACTTCGCGCGCCGATCGGCGCCGCAAAGGCGGGCGATCTCGGAAACCCGCACGCCTTGCCAGGAGGCGACGGCGGACCACCCTTCGACGCAGTGGTGCCGCACCCGGAACTCCGTCGCCGACAGGCGCCGCAGATCGGCGAGGGAGAGCTCGAGAGGTTTGGCGACGAGACCGTGGACCCGCAATCTCCAGTCAGCAGGCGCCGCGGGATAGTCGTCGCCCACCTTGTAGAGAGGAAACTCTCCCTCCGGCGTCACCGCACTGGCGCGCTCTTCCGCGGCGAGCTTCCCCGGACGCAGCAGGGCGCGCTGCACCCGATCGTTGAGTCTCTCCGTCAGCCCGAGAAAACCTTCGTGTGGTTTCGCCGGATCGCAGGCGAGCGGGAGGAGCGCGAACCCGAGGATCTGCCGTCGCGACCATTTCATGCGCGGCGCCCTCCGGTGAAGATCGAGGCGAATGCCCGCGGATGGAGGATCACCAGCACGACGTGCGCCACCGTGAAGGCGAGGAGAGCCGCGAGCCCGAGCAGATGGATCGCGCGCGCCCCTTCGTAGCCTCCGAACAGCGCGGCGAGAGCCGAGAACTGCACCGGCTTGTAGAGCGCGAGGCCGGAAAGGACCTCGATCGCGCCGAGCACGATCGCGAGCGTGTACGCGAAGCGCTGCAGCCCGTTGTAGAGCCCTTGCTCGGGCGGCGGCGGGCGAAGGCGCAAGTACGCGGCGAATGTCTGCCAGGCATTGCGCCCGTCGCGTCGAGGAAGGAATGCACGCCTTCGCCACTCGTCCGTGACCGCGAGCCAGACGAGGTACACCGCCGCGTTCGCGACGAAGAGCCAGGCCACTCCGAAGTGCACGTGGCGCGCGCCTGCCAGCCAGTCACCGGCGCGCGCCCACGCCGGAGGCGTCCACCCTTGGAGCGGGTACCAGCCGGCGGGAGCGCCCTTCGCGCCCATCTCGGGAAACGCGGCGAGGATCTGCAGCCCGCTCGCCGCCATCACGGCAAGCAGCGGGACGTTCGCCCAGTGGGTGATCCGGAGGACGAGTGGCTGCTCGGCCCGGGCCGCGGTCATGGTCCGAGCCTAACCACGCGGCGAGCGCGTTTCGACATCCCGGCGCGGCACCGGTCCATCGTGCGATGCTCCTCTTCCGTCGAGTGCATAGCATCAGCCGTCGGTCGAGGAGGTTCAGTCATGCACTACCGAATGGCATTCGTCGCTGCGACGCTGCTGGCCGGCGCCGCCACCGCCCAATCGCAATCGACTCCGGAGCATGTGCGCGGCGAGATCACCGCCGTCGACGGCAACGTGGTCACGGTCAAGTCCGCCGATGGGAAGACGGAGAAGCTGAACCTTGCCGACGACGTGCGCGTCGCGGTCGCCGAGAAGGGCGACATGTCCGACGTCCGCGATGGAACCTTCATCGGCACCACCGCCGTGCCGCAGTCGGACGGCACCCTGCGTGCCATCGAAGTGCACGTGTTCCCGGATGCGATGCGGGGAACCGGCGAGGGCCACCGGCCCTGGGACCTCCGCCCCGGCAGCACGATGACCAACGCGACCGTTTCCAAGGTGGATACGTCCGGCGGGAAGTCGCCGAGCACGATGACGAATGCCACGGTCGCGAAGGTGGCTGGGCGCAGGCTCACGCTGAAGTACAAGGACGGCGAGAAGACCGTCTCGGTCCCCGCGAACGCGACGGTGGTGAAGCTGGAACCTGGCGATCGTTCGGAGGTCAAGCCCGGTGCGCACCTCTTCGCCATCGCCTCGCGCCAGCCCGATGGGACGTTGCGGGCAGAGCGGCTGACGATCGGCAAGAACGGTGTCGTGCCGCCGATGTAGCGCCTGCGCGCAGGAACGTAGTCGGTCAGGATCGAACTGGAACGCCTAGTGCGACTGGCCTGTCAGACCCGTCCAGTACAATCGGACGCGTGCAAAGCACACGGACGCAGGACGTGGAGGTCCGTCACCAAGGCGCAGATGTCCGCGTCGTCGTGCGCGCCGCCCCTGCCCGTCTGGCTTATCGGTGAGCTCGCCGTCGTGGCGGGCCCCGGCCGCAGGAGTGTCGTAGCGCATCGAATCCGTGATAGGCGGATGTCCCGTATTCCCGCCGGCACTTCGCGGGCGAGGAGGAATCGATGCGAATCGCGTGGGCAGTCATCGCGGCAGTCGGCCTTTGCAGTGTTTCCGCGCAGGCCCAGGACAAGAAGGCGGAGCGCACCTGGAAGGCGAAGTGCGCCTCGTGCCACGGCGCCGATGGCAAGGGCGACACCGACCAGGGCAAGAAGATGAAGATCGCCGACATGACCAGCGCCGATTGGCACAACAAGACCACCGACGCGAAGATCCGCGAGGCGATCCTGAACGGGGTGAAGACCGAGAACGGCGAGATGCAGTCCTACAAGGACTCGCTGTCGAGCGAGCAGGTGGATAGCCTCGTCAACTACATCCACACGTTGAAGAAGTAGTCCGCCATCACCGCGGGCTGTCGGCTCGACGGCAGGATCTCGCGCGCACTCGCTTCAGCGGGAGGACCACTCGCGCAGGATCTCCGCCGTGTGCTGGCCCCGTTCCGGAGCGGGGCCAGCCGGCAGCGAGGCTGTCGGGACCAGCGCCGGAAACGTGCGCGGGAGATCACCCGTGTAGAGGTCGGAGAAGAGCGGATGCCCGCGCAGCTCGACCGGCTCGAGCACCATCTCGCCGCAGCAGTCTGCCTTCCGCAGCGCTGAGTCCCACTCCTCGCGCGTGCGCCCGGCGAAGAGCGCATCGACGTCGGGGACCAGCGCCAGGTCCATCGCACGATCCGCCCATTGCGGCCGCCCGACTGCGCCGCAGAACCGCTGCCAGAACTTCGGCTCGAGCGCGCCGAGCGCGTAGCGGCCGCCGCCCTTGCAGGCGTACACCCGGTAGCACGGCCGCGAGCCATCGAGCGCGTTCGCGGGTGCATCGGGAAGCTCTCCCAGGTGCGGCAGCAGCAGGCCGGTCGAGCCCTGCGCCATCGCCACGTCGACCACGCGGCCGGCGCCGCCGCGCTCGCGCTCGACCAGAGCTGCGAGCACGCCGATCACCGCGTTCTGCGCGCCGCCGAAGAGATCGCCGAGCTGCACGGCGGGCACGTCGCCGTTGCGCGCGATGACGCCTGCGAGCCCGACATATCCGATGTCGTGCCCCGCCCGGTCCCGCCACGCCCCGCTCTGCCCGTACCCGGAGATGCGGCAGATCACCAGCCGCCGCGGCTCGCGGAGCAGATCCGCGAACCCGAGCCGCTCGAGCACGCCGGGCCGGAAGCTCTCGAGCAGCACGTCTGCGGCCGCGCAGAGCTGCCGCAGCTGCGCGGCGCCTTCGGGCGACTTGAGGTCGAGGACGATCGACCGCTTCCCGCGGTTGAGCGCCGCGAACATCCCCGGCGAGATCTCGCGGAGGTAGTCCCCGGGATCGGGGTCCTCCACCTTCACCACGTCCGCGCCCAGGTCGCTGAGGACGAGCGAGGCGTACGGTCCA
>DASREU010000327.1:0-12400 GCA_035651935.1 Myxococcales bacterium
CCCGGCTCCACCACCGCCCGGTACGCGGCGTAGATCACCGGGCGCGAGCCGCCGGCGATCACCACGCTCTCCAGCGGCAGCTCGAGCCCCAGCCGGTCGCGCCAGAACTCCCGCACGGCCTCCCGCAGGCGCAGCACGCCGTCGCTCGGGGGATAGTTCGTCTCGCCCGCCGCCAGCGCCCGCGCCGTGCCTTCGCGCAGGCGATCGGGGATGGGGAACTCGCTCGAGGCGAAGTCGCCGACGGTGAAGTTGGAGATCTTCTGCCCCGCCAGGGTGGCGGCCCGGATCTCCGAAGCGATGCGCAGGATCTCGGACCCGACCAGCCCCCGGGACATGGCGGAGAGGCCGCGCCTCGGATCGGGTCCATCGAGATCGAGCTGCAGCTTCTCCATCCACCCTCCGTTCGGAAGCAGGACGCCCTTACCATAGAATTGCCGGTACAATCCTCGCGCGTGCGGCTCAAGGCGTTGGTGTGGATTGTTCGACCGGGCCCGTCGGGGCCGGAGGTGCTCCTTCTGGAGCGGCCCACGGGCCGTGGCGGAGGCGAGCATCCCGTGACCGGCAAGGGAGAGCGCGGCGAGACGGCCGCGGAATGCGCGGGGCGCGAGGCGTTCGAGGAGACGGGGCTCCGCGGCGAGCTCGTCGACCTCGGCTACGCGCACCGGTATCGCGGCGAGAAGGGCGCCTTCGAGGAGCACGCGTTCCTGCTGCGCGTCCCGGAGGGCGCGACGCCGTCGACCTCGGACGAGCACGTCGCATTCCGCTGGGTGGCGGCGCGCGAGGCGCGCTCCGCGGTGCGCTGGCCGACGCACGCCAAGGCGCTGGAGCTTGCGCTTTCGAAGCTGTGATCAGCTGCGCGCGGGGATCCCGAGCGCGATGGGCACCGGATCGGCGGGCTCGGCGGCGAGCTGGGCGAGCGAGGTGCGCCGGTAGACCTCGAGCATCCGGTCCTGCCCGATCTTCCACACCTGGTACATGGTGCAGCCCGCGCTCACGTCGCACCGGTCCTTGTCGTCCAGGCAGACGTTGAGCTGCACCGGCCCTTCCACCGCCTCGATCACCTCGAGGAACGAGATGTCGCGGGCGGGGCGGGCGAGCTGGTAGCCGCCATGGGCGCCCCGGCTGGAGCGGACCAGGCCCTTGGCGCTGAGGATCTTGAGGATCTTGGCGAGGAACTCGCGCGGCATGTGCAGCGGGACGGAAAGGTCCTGCAGCGTCGCGATCTTCCCGCCCTGCAGGCCGGCGAGATGGATCATGGCCCGGAGCGCATAATCGATCTTGCGGCTGATCTGCAGGACGTGCTGCATGGTAGGGAGATAACCAGCGCGGCAAAGGAGCGTCAACAGAGTGATCGACCTTCACTCCCATACCCTGCACAGCGACGGCGACCGCTCGCCGTCCCAGCTCTTCGCCCTCGCGGCGGCTGCCGGCGTGAAGGTGCTCTCGGTCACCGACCACGACACCGTGCTCGGGCTGCCGGATTGCCGCGCTGCGTCAGAGGCGTCCGGCGTCCGGTTCGTCCCCGGGATCGAGCTGTCGTGCGAGCTGCACGGGCGCGAGGTCCATGTCCTCGGGCACTTCATCGAGCCCGCGGGCACGCCGCTGGAGCGGCTCGCGACCGACATGCTCGACGAGCGCCGCGAGCGCATGGAGCGGATGGTGGCTCTGGCGCAGGGGATGGGGTTTTCCGCGGTCACGATGGAGCGCGTGGTGGCCGTCGGGGGAGGCGACAACCTCGGGCGCCCGCATCTCGCGCGCGTGCTGGTCGACTGCGGGCACGCGCTGAGCATCAAGGACGCCTTCGACCGCTTTCTCCGCACCGACGGCCCGATGTGGGTCGACCGCCGCCGGCTGCCGATCCTGGACGCATTCCGCATGATCCACGAAGCGCAGGGCACCGCCACGATCGCGCATCCCGGCGCCAACGCGATCTCACGCCAGGAACTGAAGGCCATGGCGGACATCGGCCTCGACGGCATCGAAGCCTTCCACCCCGACCACCCGCCAAACCAGGCCGAAGCCTTCGCGCGCATCGCCGACGAACTGGGCCTCGCGATCACCGCCGGCAGCGACTACCACGGCCCCTCGGTCCAACCAGACCGAAACCTGGGCGACCGCACGCTCCCACCAGACTTGTTCGCCGCCCTCGAATCCCGCGCCTCCCGCTACTAATGCGGGGACACGATACACGTTCTTTTTTTTGCGCCGCGAGGCTGGCGCAAAAAAAGAAACCCGTATTGTGTCCCCGGGTTTTTTAGAGGACGTTGCCGCCGCCGAAGGCGGAGGAGGCCCAGCGGACCAGGGGGGCCCAGTAGAGGCCGAGGACGAGGATGGGGACGGCCAGGGCGACGAGGACGCCGGTGTAGAGGGCGGGGACGGCGAGGGGGCGGTCGTCGAGTGATTCGTCGAGGTACATCGCCTTGATGATCCGGGCGTAATAGAAGAGGGAGACGGCGCTGTTCAGGACGCCGATCACGGCCAGGAGGACGTACCAGAAGCCGCCTTCGCGAACGACCGCAGCGAAGATCAGGTACTTGCCGGCGAACCCTGCGAAGGGAGGGATCCCGGTCAGGCTGAAGAGAAACACGGTGAGGGCGAGCGCGGCGACAGGGGCCTTGCTCCCCAGCCCCCGGAAGCTGGAGATGTCCTCGCCGCCGGTGACCCGCGCCACCGCGATGATCACCAGGAACGCGCCGACGTTCATCAGGACGTAGACGATCAGGTACACGAGGATGCTCTGCACACCCGCGGTGCTCGCGGCGGCGAGGCCCATCAGCAGATACCCCGCGTGCGCGATCGAGCTGTACGCCAGCATCCGCTTGAGGTTGTTCTGCACGATGGCGGTGAGGTTCCCGAGCGTCATCGTGATCGCCGAGATGATGCCGATGATCGCCGGCCAGGGCAGGTCGGTGGCCGGCGCGTACCCGCCTCCCGCCACCGGGTGCTCGAACGCGGCGAAGAAGAAGCGGATGGCGACGGCGAATCCGGCCGCCTTCGGTCCCACGGAGAGGAAGGCGGTGAACGGGGTGGGCGCGCCCTCGTACACGTCGGGGCACCACATGTGGAACGGGACGCTGGCGATCTTGTACCCGACGCCGGCGAGCACGAAGATCACCGCCACCACCAGGGCGAGCTGCGCCGCGGGCTGGCCGCCGAACGCGTGCGCCATGAAGAGGCGGCTGGTCACGTTCGCGAGCTGGGCGCCGATGCCTCCCTCGCCGGTGACGCGGGTGGTGGCGAACAGCCCGTAGAGGATGCTCATCCCGTAGAGCATCACTCCCGAGGCGACGCCGCCGTAGATGACGTACTTGAGCGCGGCCTCATTCGCCTTCCGGTCCGCCCGCCGGAAGCTGGTGAGCACGTAGCTGACCAGCGAGACCATCTCGATGGAGAGATAGATCATCAGGAGATCGGTGGCGCTGGCCATCAGGAACATGCCCAGCACCAGCGCGAAGAGCAGGGCGATGAACTCCCCGAGGCGCGCCGGTGAGATCTGCGCGCTCTTGGGGACGATGATCACGGTGAGGAGCGCAGCGCCGAGGAACAGCCACTCGAAGAAGATCCGCAGCGGATCGTGCTGGAGGAGCCCCCCGAACAGCGCGACGTTGCCGTCGGGGGTGGCCGCCACCGCGGCGCCGGTGAGCGCCAGCCAGAAGAGCGCGCCCACCACCAGCGACGTCACGCGCCATTCGCTGCGCCGGACGATGAGGTCCTGCACGAACATCGCGAGCACGGCGACGGTGAGGACGCTCTCGGGCCAGAAGAATCGCAGCGACTGGATGTTGTCCATCGTCAAACGCTCATTGCAGGGGGATGATGAGGTTGCGCAGCGATCCCTCGATCAGGGTGATGATCGCCGCCGGGTAGAAGCCGAAGATGATGATCAGCACGCCCAGCGGGTACAGGGTGAGCCGCTCGCGCCAGTTCACGTCGGCGAGGGTCCCGTACACCGGGTTGAGCTTGCCCAGCATCATCCGCTGGATGGCCCAGAGGTAGTACGAGGCGGTGATGATCACCGAGAGCGCGGAGATGATGGTGAACGTCTGCCAGGTCCCGAGCGAGCCGAGGAACACGGTGAACTCGCTGACGAACCCGCAGAGCCCGGGCAGGCCCAGCGAGGCGAAGAACGCCAGCCCGAGCAGGCCCGCGTACTCGGGCACCTGCTTCGCCAGCCCGCCGAAGCCCTCGATGTTGCGGTGGTGCGCGCGGTCGTAGATCACGCCGACGATGAGGAAGAGCATCGGGCTGATCAGGCCGTGCGTCCAGAGGTTCAGCACCGCTCCGTCGATGCCCTGCTGGGTGAACGCGCTCATCCCCAGCAGGCAGAAGCCCATGTGGGACACCGACGAGTACGCGATCATCCGCTTGAGATCCTTCTGCGCCAGGCAGACGAACGCCGCGTAGACGATGTTGATGGTCCCGAACAGCGCCATGGCGAACGCCGCCCACTTCGTGGCCTGGGGCAGGATGGCGTAGTTGATCCGGAGGATGCCGTAGATGCCCATCTTGAGGAGCACGCCGGCTAGGATCACCGAGATGGGCGTGGGCGCCTCGACGTGCGCGTCGGGCAGCCAGGTGTGGAAGGGGAACATGGGGATCTTGATGGCGAACCCGATGAAGAGCGCCACCCAGGCCACCTTGACGAAGGCCATCCCCAGGACCAGCGGCGCGCCCATGAACCCGCCGGCGCGCCCCCATTCGGCCAGCTTCACCATGTTGAAGGTGTGCGCGAGGCGCCCGTCCACCAGCGCCGTCGGGCCGTTGTAGTAGAGGCCGATGATGGCGAGCAGCATCAGCACCGAACCGAAGAGGGTGTAGAGGAAGAACTTGATCGCCGCGTACTCCTTCCGGGCGCCGCCCCAGATGCCGATGAGGAAGTACATCGGCAGGAGCATCACCTCCCAGAAGACGTAGAAGAGGAACATGTCCATGGCGACGAACACCCCGAGCATGCCCGTCTGGAGGATCAGCAGCATCGCCATGTAGCCGGGGACGCCGTGCTGGGTGAAGTGGTGCTCGTCGAGGTGGGTGTTGCCTGGCCACCAGGGCATCGAAGCGATGGTGGCGATGAAGCTGACGAGCGCGGAGAGGATCACCAGCGTGATGGAGATGCCGTCGACGCCGACGAAGTATTCGATGTTGTAGGCGCGGATCCAGCGCGTGTGGTGCACGAACTGGAGGCCCGGCTCCGAGGGGTCGTAGGCGCGCCAGAGCCCGAGCGCGAGCAGGAGCGTGAGCCCGGAGGCGACCATCGCGATCACGCGACAGGCCTGGTCCGAGGCCGCCTTGGTCAGCGCGCCCGACGCGCGCAGGGCGAGCACGGGCAGGATCAGCGCCGCGCCGATCAGCGGCATGAAGGTGATCCAGGTGAGCAGCGAGGAGGTGGTCGGATGGTCCATGGTCGGTTACCGGATGACGTACTGGATGATGACGAAGGCGATGGCGCCGCCGAGGGCGCCGTAGAGGTAGGACTGGATGTGGCCGGTCTGGACGCGCCGCAGCGCCCGCCCGCTGTTCCAGGTGAGCGAGGCGATGCCGTTCACGGCGCCGTCGACGATGTACTTGTCGATGGCCGCGTCGACGTACGCGACCGCGCGCCCGACGGCGCCCATGAAGTTGACGAACCCGTCGATCAGGTTCTGGTCGATCCAGTAGAGGATGCGGGAGAGGACCAGCGACCCCCGCACCACCGTCGCGCCGTAGATCTCGTCGACGTAGTACTTGTTGAAGACCAGGCCCCAGGCGCGGGGGAACATCTCCTTGAGCCGCTCGGGGACCGTGCTCCGGTTGTCGTTGTAGAGCACGTACGCGACGAGGAACCCGCCGCCGGCCACCACGATGCCGCCGATCAGCTGGAAGAGCAGCTCGGTCGAGTGCGAGGCGGCGGCGAAGGCGACGCCCTCGGCCGCGGGCAGGCTGGGCGCGAGCCACCGCTCGAGCAGAGGCTCGTGGCCGCCCCACGCCGCGGGCCAGCCGAAGATGAAGCCCGCCAGCACCGCAGCGGCGGCGAGCGCGATCAGCACGTACGTCATGCTCTTCGGCGACTCGTGCGGCACTCCGCCGTGCCCGTGCTCCGGAGCGGCGCCGTGCGAGGTGTCGTGCTGGTGCGGGACGAGCCCCGCCTGGACCTGCACGACCGCTTCGTCATGCGAGTGAACCAGATCCGCCGCCAGCGCATGGTCGTGCGCGGCCATGGCGTGCGGGTCTTCCAGCCGCTCCTTGTCCTCGTGGCCTCCGGCGCCGCGGTACTTGCCGGTGAAGGTCATGAAGTACGAGCGGAACATGTAGAAGCTGGTGCCCAGCGCGGCGAGCGTCCCCACCAGCCAGATCGCCGGCCCGATCCAGTCGGCCGCCAGCCCGCGCGCGGTGAACGCCTTCCAGAGGATCTCGTCCTTGGAGTAGAAGCCCGAGGCCACCGGGAACCCGGCGATCGCCACGCAGGCGGCGAGATACGTCCAGCGGGTGATCGGCGTGTACTCGCGCAGCCCGCCCATCTTCCGCATGTCCTGCTCGTGGTGACAGGCGAGGATCACCGAGCCTGACCCGAGGAAGAGGCAGGCCTTGAAGAAGGCGTGCGTCATCAGGTGGAAGACGCCGGCCCAGTACGCGCCGACGCCCACCCCGATGAACATGAACCCGAGCTGCGAGACGGTGCTGTAGGCGAGCACCTTCTTGATGTCGTACTGGAAGAAGCCGATGGAAGCGGCGAACACCGCCGTCAGGCAGCCCACCGCCGCGACCACCGTCATCGCCGCGGGACTGAGCGCGAAGAGGAAGTTGAGGCGGGCCACCATGTAGACGCCGGCGGTCACCATCGTCGCCGCGTGGATCAGCGCCGAGACCGGGGTGGGTCCGGCCATCGCGTCGGGCAGCCAGACGTACAAGGGGATCTGCGCGCTCTTTCCCGCCGCGCCGACGAAGAAGAGGATGCAGATCACCGCCAGCACCGGAAAGCCGGCGAACGTCATCTCCTTGAGCCGTTCGGCCATCCCGGTGGACTCGTCGGAGATCTGGTTGCGCAGCTCGCGGAACTCCATCGTCGGGCCGACCGGCACCTGGTCGCCGCTCAGGTAGGGCAACCGCGGCGCGCTGCCGAGGACGGCGCCGGAGAAGCGGCGGTCCGCGACGTACTTGTTCGTCTGCGGCGCCCACGCGCCCGAGAGCGACCAGAAGAGGATGAAGAGCCCGATGATGAACCCGAAGTCGCCGAAGCGGTTCACCACGAAGGCCTTCATGCCCGCCTTCGCCTTCTCCACGTCCTCGTACCAGAAGGCGATCAGCCCCCAACTACAAAGGCCGACGCCTTCCCAGCCGAAGAACATGACGAGAAAATTAGACCCCATCACCAGGAGCAGCATCGAGAAGACGAAGAGGTTGAGCCACATGAAGAACCGCCAGTAGGCCGGTTCGTCCGCCATGTAGCCGGTGGAGTAGACGTGGATGAGCGTCGCGACGTGCGTGACGATCATCGTCATCAGCATGCCGAGCGGGTCGAGGCCGAAGCTGAGGTCCACCCGGAGCACGCCCGACCGCCACATCGTCCAGAGGTGGTCCTCGAAGAACCGGTGGTGCGGCTCGGAGAACACCATCTTCCAGAAGGCGATCTCCGCCACCACGCAGGAGAGCACCATCGCGCCCACGGCGATGGCGTGGACGGCGCTCTTCCCGTACCGCTTCTGCAGCCGCGCCCCGAGGAAGGCGTTCAGCGCCGACCCGAGCAGCGGAAACGCCGGGATCAGCCAGAGCCATCCGACGTGGATTGCGTTCGCGATCGCTTCGTTGTGTTCCATGGCGGTTGGCTATTGGCGCAGCGAATCGGTTTCCTGCACGTCGATGGTGCGGAAGGTCTGGTAGATGGCGAGGACGATGGCGAGGCCGATGGCGGCCTCGGCCGCCGCGAGGACGATGACGAAGATTGCGAACACCTGGCCGCTGAGCTTCCCCGGCCCTTCCACGAAATGGTTGAAGGCGATGAAGTTCACGTTGGCGGCGTTGAGGATCAGCTCGACGCCCATCAGGATGCCGACCGCGTTCCGCCGGGTGACGACCGTCACCATCCCGAGCGCGAACAGGGCGCCGCCGACGATGAGGAAATGGGGAAGGCCGATGGTCGTCATCGTTGGAGGACCGAGTCCGACGTTTCCTTGATCTCCTTGCGTGCGATGATCACGGCGCCGATCAGCGCCGCGAGCAGCACCACCGAGGCGACCTCGAAGGGGAGGAGGAAATCGGTGAGGAAGGCGATGCCCAGCCCGGCGCTCACCGGCTCCCAGGAGCGGGTGGGCGAGAGCTTCCAGGGCGCCATCACCGCCATGTACGTGAGCGTGGCGACGGTGGCGGCGGCGAGGGCGGCGCCGACGGGGAGCGCGAGGTGCGCGTTGGTGAGCTTCGGGTCGCCGCCGATCTGCTTGGTGAGCATGATCGCGAAGAGGATCAGCACCAGGATGCCGCCGACGTAGATCAGGACCTGCGCCACCGCGGGAAAGTCGGCGCCGAGGAAGACGTAGAGGCCGGCGACGCCCATGAAGGCGAAGAGCAGGGACCACGCCGAGTAGATGATGTTGCGGGAGAACGCGCACCCCGCCGCTCCGGCGATGGTCATCACCGCGAAGGCGTAGAAGATCAGGTCGACGAGGTGGACCAGGCCGACGAGCTGTCCGGCGGAGTTGACGACGAACGGCCCCACCACCTTGGCGAGGAAGTAGGCGACGAGGAAGAGCACTCCGAATGCCGCCGCGGAGAAGACGAGCAGGAGCAGGCCGCGCAGGGGCGTCGAGCGGAAGAGGAAGCCGTTCAGGCCCCAGACGACGCAGGTGACGGAGACGTACTCGACGCCCAGGGTGACCCCGAGGCCGAGGCCCGCGAACCGGTGCAGGAGCGCCGCCCCGACGATGCCCGCGAGGCCCAGGGCGAGGACGCCGATGCGCACGAGAATCGCGCGCAGATTCGATGGAATTTCCGCCACGTTGCCGAGCCTCCGCCGAGAGCGCGCCGCACTCTACTTGGGAGGAGGCTTCGTGCCTAGCATGATTTCATACAGTTTGGCGCGGGTGTCCTCGCCGCCCGGCGCGCACCGGCCGAGGTCGGTCTGGCCCTCGTAGACGATGCCCTTGGTGTAGCCGTCGCAGTCCGGGTACTCGCAGTCGCCGCAGTCGGTTCCGGCCATCGCGTCCAGGACCACCTTGTAGAGCTCGTCCTTGGAGAGGGTCTTCGCGAGGGGCGGACCTTTGGCCACGGCCGGCTCCGCCGCGGAGCCCGGAGCCGCCGCGCCCGGCTCGGCTGCGGGCGGCGCCGCCGGTGGCGGAGCGCCCGGGACCACGCCGGTCTTCAACGACACTAGGATGGTGTCCAGCATCGCCTTCGAATCGGCGCCGCCCGGAGCGCACTTCTCGCTGCTCGTCTCCTTGCCCTGCGCGATCGCGTCCGAATACCCGAAGCAGTCCGGGTACCCGCAGTCGCCGCAGTCTGTCCCGGCCATCGCCTCTTCGAGCACCTTCTGCAGCCTGGGCTTGTCTTCCTTGACCTGCAGCGCGCGTGCGGCCAATTGCCGCCCCATCGCGGAGATGTCGAGCGCGCCGCCCTGCTTCGGCTTGCCGTGGTCCGCCTTGGCCGCTTCTTCCGAGGGGAACGGCGGCGGCGGCGCATCCCAGGCCTTGATCAGCTTGCGGGTGATCTCGCCCAGCTCGCGGCGGGGGAATGCCTCGGCGCCCTTGGGCGGCTTGTACGGCACCACCGGGACCAGCGGATCCGGCACGAACCGCAGGGTGAGATTGTTGAAGTGCATCACCGCGCCTTCGAACTCGCGCGTGTGCTGGATGGCGCCGGTCGGGCAAGGCTCCACGCAGAGCCCGCAGTACATGCACTTGCCGATGTCGATGTCGAACCGCTCCATCCGCAGCTTGGGAGTGATCTTCCCGTCGCCCTTCAGGATGTCGATGTTGATCACCTGGATGGGACACGCGCGCTCGCAGGCCTGGCACGCGGTGCAGATGTCCATGTCCACTTCGAGGAAGCCGCGGTACCGCGCCGGGATGGTCTGCTGGACCGGCACGCCCATCCGGTCCGGGTACTGCGTGGTCATCGGCTTGCGGAACATGTAGCTGAGCGTGACGCTCATCCCTTCCCAGAAGCTCTTCGCCGTGTCGCGCACGTTCTTCACGTACGCGCCGAAGGCGCCGGGGGTCTGTTGCGGAGGGATCTGGGTCTCAGCCATCTCGGGTCACCAGTTGGAGGTCAGATCGAACTTGTCGCCCGTGTCGCGCAGGTTCTTCGCCACCCGCAGGACGAACAGTACCACCGCCGCGCCGGCGATCCCGGCGAGCAGGAAGTGCATGGCGATTCCCAGGGCGGGCGCCGCGCGGACGACCAGCATCCAGAACGCGACGAAGAGGACGGCCACGAAGCTCGCGGGCACCAGGTACTTCCAGCACATGTTCATCATCTGGTCGACGCGGATGCGGGGCAGCGTCCAGCGCAGCCACATGACGACGAAGACGAAGAAGAGGGTCTTGACGGCGAAGATCGCCAGCGAGGCGATCTCGGCGAGCACCGCCATTCCGCCGGTGAGCGCGTCGAGCCGGTCCGCGGGGAGGAACGGAACCTGCCAGCCGCCCATGAACATCGTCACGGCGAGGGCCGACATCACCCAGAGGTTTCCCCACTCCACGAGGAAGAAGTAGGAGAAGCGCATCCCCGAGTACTCGGTGTTGTAGCCGGAGACCAGCTCGCTCTCCGCCTCGGGCAGGTCGAACGGCGTGCGGTTCCCCTCGGCGAGCGCGCTGGTGAAGAAGATGAAGAAGGCGGCGGTCGCGGCCGGGTTGTCGAAGATGAACCACTGCCAGGGCCAGGCGCCCTGCGCGCGGATGATCCCCTGGGTGGACATGGTGCCGGCGAGCAGCACCGGGATCATCAACGCCATCCCCGCCGGGATCTCGTAGGAGACGATCTGCGCCGCGCTGCGGATGGCGCCGAACAGGCTCCACTTGGAGTTGGAGCTCCAACCCGACATGATGATGCCCACCACGATGAGCGCGGTGACCGCCAGGATGTAGAAGATGCCGACGTTCATGTCCGCGATGATCAGCCGGTGGCTGAAGGGCAGGGCCACGAACACGCAGGCGAAGCCCACCATCATGAAGTAGGGCGCGGCGCGGAAGAGGATCTGGTCCGACTCGTCCGGGATCAGGTCTTCCTTGAAGAGCAGCTTCACGGCGTCGGCGATCCACTGGAGGAAGCCCGCGGGGCCCACCCGGTTGGGACCGACCCGGCTCTGCATGCGCGCGGCGATGCGGCGCTCGGCCCAGGAGAAGATCCCGCCGCTGATGGCGGCGAAGTTGATCACCAGGAACGAGAACAGCCCCATGAAGAAGAGGTAGATGAACTGCGTCCAGGGCCAGGTGGCGGGGTCGTATCCCCAGCCGCGGATCAGGTTGTCGAGGAAGCCTTGCATCAGCGGTCGATCTCCGGTGCGACGACGTCGAGGGAAGCGATGAGCGCGACCAGGTCGGCGATCATCAGCCCGCGCGAGAGCTGATCGATGATCCCCATGGCGGTGAAGCTGCCGGTGCGGATCTTCACCCGGTGCGCGTTCTCGCCCGGGCCCGCGACCACGTAGTACTGCATGTCGCCGCGCGCGCTCTCGATGCGGCTGTAGGCTTCGGCGCCCTCGGTCAGCTTGATCTTCCGGGGCACCTTCCCGAGGATCGTGCGGTCGTCCTTGGGGATCTGGGCGATGGCCTGGCGGAGGATCCGGCAGCTCTGGCGCATCTCCTCCACGCGGCACCAGAAGCGGTCCCAGGAGTCGCCCTTCGTTCCGACCTCGCCGCGGCCGATCGGCACGTCGAACTGGAAGTCGGGATAGACCGAGTAGGGCAGGTCCTTGCGCACGTCGAAGCTCACGCCGCTGGCGCGCAGGTTCGGCCCCACCAGGCAGTAGTCGATCGCCATCTGTGCGGGGATGGGCGCGAGGTTCGCCAGGCGCTTGATGAAGATCTCGTTGTAGGTGATCAGCCGGTTGAACTCGTCGAGGATCTTCTCGAAGTGGTCGAGGAAGGTGGTGACCTTGTCCTCGAATCCGGAGGGCAGGTCGAAGGCGACGCCGCCGATGCGCAGATAGTTGTAGGTCAGCCGCGCGCCGCAGAGCTCTTCCAGCAGGTCGTTGATGTACTCCCGCTCGCGCAGGGCGTAGGGGAACGGCGTCACCGCCCCGATGTCCATCGCCATCGTCCCCGCGGAGACCAGGTGGCTGCTGATCCGGTTCAGCTCGCAGGCGATCACGCGGCAGTACTCGGCGCGCTTCGGTACAGATAGTCCGAGGAGCCGCTCCACCGCCATGGCCCAGCCCTGGTTCGCGAACATCGCCGCGATGTAGTCGACGCGGTCGGTGTACGGCATGAAGCCG
>DASREU010000328.1:0-2126 GCA_035651935.1 Myxococcales bacterium
CGGCGACATCCGGATCCACCCAGACGTTGCGGATCTCGGTGATCTGCTTCTGCAGATCGGCCACGACGTCCCGGAGGTGCTGCTCGCTGCGCTTGTACTGATCGACCTCCTCGCCGATCAGCTTCCGGGCCCGGTCGAGGATGACGGCGCTCGACGGCGCAGCGCGCAGCGGCTCGTTGGAAACCACCGCCACCAGGTACTCGCCGCCGCCGCGCACGCCAGCCTGACACCGGCCCTTCAATCGGAGCAGATCGGTCCACGCCATCTCGCAGAGAGTCGCGTCCGTCGCTCCCGATTCGAAGAGCGCGGAGCCGGTATAGGTCAGCTGCTCGAAGGTCTTGACGTTCGGGAAGATGCTGGCGAGAAGGGCCTGGAACTCCTCCCGATACATCTCCCGCACGTGGAACGGATTCTTCTGCAGCCGCACGTCGGAATAGAGCTGCTTGTCCGGGCTGGAGATGAGCGCCACGCCGCCGGGAGCGAGGACCTTCCGGATGCCCTCGAGAAGCATCCGCTGGGCAGGCTCGTCCACGTGCTCGATGACCTCGAAGGCGGTGACGAGGTCATAGGAGCCGGGCTGCGCGTCGCGAAAGAAGCTCTCGATGTCCGCGTTGGCAAACGACAGGCGCGGATTGTCGCCGTACACTTTCGCGGCGTGCCGCACCGCCTCGGCGCTCGCGTCGAACCCATCGACGGTTGCGGCGCGGGAAGCGAGGTACGCGGCCCCATATCCCTCGCCCGAGGCGACGTCCAGCACGCGCTTGTCCTGCGCGAACTGGAGGGCGAAGAAATAACGCAGCCAGTGGTGATAGCTGATCTCCACGGCGGCGCCGGGCACGAAGCGCTCGCCGTCGAACTGCATCTCATCGTTGCCGCGCTTCAGGGAGGTGACCTTCTCTTGCGGCATGTCATTCCCTCGATTCGGTGTACGGCAGACGGGACGAGCGGACGAGCTCGGAGGCGCTCTTCGCTCCGGAAACGGAAGCGCGCAGGCGGGACAGGATCGGCTGCCGCAGCGCAGGCAATGCGCTGAGCATTCCTCGCGTACCCGCCGCCGCGCTCCAGCGGCCATGGACGAGCTCGTTCCGGGTATGGCCGAGCCTCTCGACGAGAGTGCGAGCAAAGACGGCGGCCGTTCCGTATCGCGAGGTGAACAGCAACGAGCTTCGGGCGACGTTCTCGATGAACTTCGGCGAGAACTCCCGGCTGGTGCCGGTGTGGTAGTGGTTGACGAGGGAAGAAGGGCAGAAGACGAGGATGCCGCCGTCGCTCCGGAGTCGCAGGCAGAGATCGACGTCCTCGTAGTACATCGTGTAGTAGTCCGGGAACCAGCCGACTGCGTCCAGCCGATCCCTGCGCGCGAACATCGCCGCCCCGCAGATGGCGGGAACGATCTCCTCGGAAGCGAAGCGGGCAGTGCCGTCTTCCTCGCCGCTGCCGAAGTCGCCGCCCTCGAGCCGCTCGTTGAGGAAGTTGCCCGCATTCTGGATCAGCCGGACGCTGGGCGCCTCGGGATCGACACGGACGATCGCGGGAAGGCGCGCGATTTGATGCCGAACTTCGGCGCCGGCCTGGACGGTGGCGCCGTCCATGGTGCCGGATGCCTCGATCAGGCGGATGACGGGATCGGCGGTGAAGGGCGCATCGATGCCGGCGACCGGCAGCGGCAGGTACAGTGCGCTTCCGTCCCGCACCCAGCCGTCGCGCGCGTCCGACGAGAACCGGACCTTCTCGCCGAGCGGATTCCCGAACACGGCCGCGGCGACCCGCAGGCGGGTGCCCGGCGGCAACGAGAAACGAATCGGGACGAAAGGATTCATGTACACGAGCTTCGAGCCGACGCCGACGACCCGCGGGTCGCGTGCGAAGATCTGCAGCGGGCGCTCGAGCCACGCAGGATCGACCCGCGTATCGTTGTTGAGGAAGCAGACGATCTCGCCGGTCGCAACCGTGCGCGCGGCATTGTTCGCCTGTGCGAATCCCATCGGGCGGGGAAACACCAGGGCCTTGACGCCAGGATGCCGCGCGAGGACCTGCGGCGTGGCGTCCGTCGATCCATTGTCCACCACGATGGTTTCGAGCTCCACGCCCGCCGCGGAACGCAAGGCGCGCAGCGCGTCCAGGCA
>DASREU010000329.1:0-7892 GCA_035651935.1 Myxococcales bacterium
CGCCGGAGAGCGTCGGCAGCGAGCCGCCGATGCACGGCCGATCCACGTGATCGAGGCGCCCGAGCACGAACAGCCCTCCGGCGAGGACCGCCCCGGAGTTTCCGGCCGAGACCATCGCGGAGGCTTCGCCGGACTTGCAGAGATCGAAGCACACCCGGAGCGAGCTGTCCCGCTTGCGCCGCAGCGCCTGGCCGGGGTGCTCGGACATCTCCACCACCTCCGAGGCGTGGCGGATGCGCACTTCCGGGTCCGCCGCCCCCAGGCGCTTCAGCTCGAGGCGAAGGCGCGACTCGTCGCCGACCAGCAGCACCTCGAGGCCGCGCTCGCGGTGCGCGCGCAGGGCGCCCTCGACGGTGGCGGCGGGCGCGAGATCGCCCCCCATCGCATCGAGGGCGATCACCGGTTCGCCTCAGTCCTCGGCGCTCTTCTGCACCTGCTTGCCCCGGTACTGGCCGCACTTCGGGCAGGCGCGATGGGGCAGAACGGGCTCGCCGCAGTTCGGGCAAGCGGAGACGTTCGGCGCGGTGGCCTTCCAGTGCGCCCGGCGCGAGTCCCGCTTCTGCCGGCTGGTCCTTTTCTTCGGAACGCCCATTTACTTCTCCTTCTTCTTTTCCAGCTGGATGCCCTTGAGGGCCGCCCAGCGGGGGTCCAGGGCGGTGCGGTCGCAGCCGCAGTCGCCTTCATTGAGGTCCTTGCCGCATCGCGGGCAAAGGCCTTTGCAATCGTCGGCGCAGAGCGGCGGAGGAGGGATCTGCAGGAGGATCTGCTCGCGGATCGCCGGCGCGAGATCGATCTCCTTGCCTGCGTACGATTCCTCGTCGACCAGCGCGGGATCGAAGCTGCCTTCGGAATCGTCGGCCCGGTGCTCGGCCGGCGCGTGGACCTGTTCCAGCGGGGCATAGGTCCGGATCAGCTCCACGGGCTCTTCGAGGCGGACGGGCTTGAGGCACCGCCTGCACTGGCCGGACAGCGGGACCTGGAACTTCGCGCGGACCAGCGCCTTGCGGCCGAGGCGCGTCGCGTCTCCGCGCAGGCGGGCGGCGCCGGCTGCATGGAACTCCGTCGGCGGGGGAGCGCGGAGCACGCCGTCGAGGAATTCCCGAGGGAGATCAGCCTCGATGGGCTGGTTCGCCCCTTCGAGGGCGTCCACGTTGAGGATGAGATCGTTCACGGCTGGTTCTCGAGAAAGCGGCCTATTAAAGGTGGAGTCGCCGCGAAGTCAAGGCGATGCGCCCGGGAAGTTGATACGGTACGGGCATGAAACGCGTGACGATCGCCGCTCTGCTGTGCGCCCTGATCTTCGGGCTGCTCGCGACCTGGCTGGGGCCGAAGATGATCGCCTACTGGTACACCCCCCCGGTGCCCGCCGGGGCGGCGTCGGCGTTCAACTGCACGGATGCCGTCCAGTGGGCGATGAGCAAGCTGGTCCTGACGCAGCTGGTCGGCTCTCTCATCGGGCTCGTGGTCGGCATCATCCTGGGCATCCTGATGCGTCCGAGGGCAGCGCACCCGCCGGCGGCTCCGCCTCCGACGAAGGTCGCGTAATCCCTCCGGTCAGTTGACTCCACACATCTCGACCGTGGAAAGTTGCACCCCACGGCGCGTCTGTGGGGGGAAAGCGCGCACGGGCGGGGCGGCGGAACCGCGAGGCAGCTCGCGAGCGGTTCCCCCGCCCCCTCGCTTTCCGGACCAGGAACCGGGCGCGCCGATCCGCTAGTGTCCGCTCATGGCCCGCGAGCGAAGCTTCTGGGGATGGGGCTGGGCCGATCGGTTTCCCGACGACGCCGGCCGCCGGGCGCTCGCCGCGCATCTGGCATCGATGCTCGGGATCGATCGCCCGGAGCCGCGACCGGCGCCGCGGATCGACGGGATCGCCCTGCCCCCGCCGGCCCTGGCGATCCCCCCGGCGCTCGCGCCCTTCTGCACCGCCGCGGCGAACGAGCGCATCTCGCACTGCTGGGGCAAGGGGTACCGCGACCTGGTTCGCGGCTTTGCCGGCGACTTCTCGGGCGCCCCGGATCTGGTGGCGCGGCCCCGCAGTGAGGAGGAGCTCGAGCGGGTGCTCGGCTGGTGCGCGCAGAGCGGCGTCGCCGCGATCCCGTTCGGCGGCGGCACCAGCGTCGTCGGCGGCGTCGAGCGGCCTCCACGCGGCGGGCGATTCGCGGCGGCGGTCGCCGTCGACACCGGCGCGCTCGATCGGGTGCTGGAGGTCGATCCGGTCTCGCGCTCCGCGCGCATCCAGGCCGGCGCCACGGGTCCCGCCCTGGAATCGCAGCTCGCCGGACACGGGCTGACGCTGCGCCACTTTCCCCAGTCGTTCGAGTTCTCCACGCTCGGCGGATGGATCGCGACGCGCGCCGGCGGCCACTTCGCCACGCTGTACACGCACATCGACGATCTCGTCGAGTCGGTCCGGATGATCACTCCTCGGGGAACGTGGGAATCGCGCCGGCTGCCAGCGTCGGGCGCCGGGCCCGCTCCTGACCGTCTGGTGCTCGGATCGGAGGGGATCCTCGGCGTGGTCACCGAGGCGTGGATGCGCGTGCAGGCGCGGCCGCGCCATCGCGCCAGCGCCACGGTGTTCTTCGATGAATTCCCGGCGGCCGTCGACGCGGCGCGCGCGATCGCGCAGGCGGGCCTGTACCCCGCCAACTGCCGTCTGCTCGATCCGACGGAAGCGCGGATCAATCTGGTGGCCGCGGACGGCTCGGCGGTGTTGCTGCTGGCGTTCGAATCCGCGGACCACGCGCTCGAGGCGTGGGTCGGCCGCGCTCTCGCGATCGCGATCGCACACCACGGCCGCTGCCCCGACGGGCCCGCCATCCGCGACGACGGCGTCCACCCCTCTCCCAGCGGCGCGGCGGGCAGCTGGAGGGCGGCGTTCCTCGAGGCGCCGTATCTGCAGAACACGCTCGTCAGCCTGGGCATGATCGCGGACACCTTCGAGACCGCGTGCACCTGGGACCTCTTCCCAGGACTTCATCAGGCCGTCTGCGCCGCGGTGAAGGATGCCATCCGGCGCGCCGGCGCGGGCGCGAACGGCGGCGTGCTCGGCTGCCGCTTCACGCACGTCTATCCGGACGGACCGGCGCCTTACTACACGTTCATCGCCAGCGGGCGCCCCGGCGCGGAGCTGGAACAGTGGGCGGAGATCAAGCGCGCCGCGTCCGAAGCGCTGGCCGCAAACGGCGCGACGATCACCCACCACCACGCGGTGGGAAGGCTGCACCGTCCGTGGTACGACCGCGAGCGGCCGCCGCTCTTCGCGCAGGCGCTGAGGGCGGCCAAGGCAGCGGTGGATCCCGCGGGCGTGCTCAATCCGGGCGTGTTGATCGACTGAAAAAGAAAGGCCCCGCAGGTTCTCCCTGCGGGGCCTCGCACTGCCGGTGAGCTGGAGCGACGCCTACCGGTCGCGGCCTTTGCGGCCCAGCTTCTCGCCGAACACGTCGCCGAGGCTGGCGCGGCCGCCTTGCTGGTTGCGCATGTACTCGCGGTAGTCCTCGCCCTCGTGGAGCGCGGCCTTGACCGAGAGCGCCACCTTCCGCTCGTGCGGGTCCATGTCGATGACCTTCACGTCCAGCTCGTCGCCTTCCTTCACCACGTCGCGCGGGTTCTCCACCCGCTCGTCGCGAAGCTCGGAGACGTGGACCAGGCCCTCGATGCCGGGCTCGATCTCCACGAAGGCGCCGAAGTCGGCGACCTTGGTGACCTTGCCCTTCACGCGGCTGCCGATGGGGTACTTCGTCGGCAGCTCGGTCCATGGATCCGGATGGAGCTGCTTGATGCCGAGGGAGAACCGCTCGTTCTCCACGTCGATGTTCAGCACCACCGCCTCCACCTCGTCGCCCTTCTTGTAGAGGTCTCCGGGGTGCTTGATGCGCTGGGTCCAGGAGATGTCGCTCACGTGCACCAGGCCGTCGATGCCCTCCTGCACGCCGACGAAGATGCCGAAGTCGGTGACGTTGCGGACCTGGCCGCGGATGACCGACCCGATGGGGTACTGCTCCTCGAGCAGCGTCCAGGGGTTCGGCTCGATCTGCTTCATGCCCAGGCTGATGCGCTTCGCCTTGGCGTCCACGTCCAGCACGACCGCGTTCACCTGGTCGCCGATGGCCATGACCTTCGAGGGGTGCTTCACCCGCTTGGTCCAGCTCATCTCGCTGATGTGGACCAGGCCCTCGACGCCGGGCTCCATCTCGATGAAGGCGCCGTAGTCCGTCAAGGAGACGACCTTGCCGGTGACGCGCGTGCCCGGCGGATACTTCTCCGCCGCGTGCGCCCAGGGATCCTCCTGGATCTGCTTGAGGCCCAGGCTGACCCGCTCGGTGGCGGGATCGAACTTGAGGACGATGACCCGCAGCTCGTCGCCGACGTTGAGCATCTCGCTCGGGTGCCCGACGCGGCCCCAGCTCATGTCGGTGATGTGGAGCAGCCCGTCGATGCCGCCCAGATCGATGAACGCGCCGTAGTCGGTGAGGTTCTTGACGATGCCGGTGAGGACCGCGCCTTCCTTGAGCTTCTGGAGGGTGTCCTTCTTCAGCGTCTCCCGCTCCTTCTCGAGCAGGACGCGCCGGCTGAGCACGATGTTGCCGCGCTTCTTGTTGAACTTGATCACCTTGAACTTGAACTTCTCCCCGATCAGCTTGTCGAGATTGCGGATCGGGCGGAGGTCCACCTGGGAGCCGGGGAGGAACGCCTTCACGCCGATGTCGACGGAGAGTCCGCCCTTCACGCGCCCGACGATGGTGCCTTCGACGAGCTCGTCGCGCTCGCACGCGGCGGAGATCTCGTCCCAGATGCGCATCTTGTCGGCCTTCTCCTTGGAGAGGACGACCATGCCCGTGTCGTTCTCGCGCGACTCGAGCAGCACTTCGACGGCGTCGCCGACCTTGACGTTGGGCTTGCCGTCCGCGAGGCCGAACTCCTGGATGGGGACCTGGCCCTCGCTCTTGTACCCGATGTCCACCACGGCGTAGTCCTTGGTGAGCTGGACCACGGTGCCGCGGACGATCTCGTTCTCCTTCAGCTCGCCGCCCTTCGCGTTTCCTTTCCCCTTGAAGGACTCTTCGAGCATCGCGGCGAAGTTCTCTTCCTCGCCGCCGATCAAATCACTTTGCGGATTCGCCATGTAAAGGTTTGCCTGCGATTCTTTTTTTCTGCGCCCCCTAAAAGAAGAAGCCGCTTGCCACGGGGAGTGATGGCAAACGGCGGACTCCACACTTCCGCCTGAAAGCGGGGGCGGACCCTACAGAACGACCCCCGGAGTGTCAAGGCTGCCCGGATATCAGATGCTTCAGCCGCGCAAAGGCTTCCCGATAGCAGCGTTCGACGACCTGGTCGAGATCCAGTCCGGTTGTATCCACCACGATCGCGTCCGGAGCACGCCGGAGCGGCGCAAGCGTCCGCTCGGTGTCGTCCTTGTCGCGCCTTCGCTGGTCCGAGAGCACTTCGGTCAGCGGCACCGGAACACCCTTCCCCACAAGCTCCGCGTGCCTGCGCGCCGCCCTCGCCTCGTCGGAGGCGGTGAGGAAGAACTTCACGTCGGCGTCGGGAAACACCACGGTGCCGATGTCGCGCCCTTCGAGCACCGCGCCGCGCTGCGCCCGCGCCCCCAGATCGCGCTGAAGCTGGAGGAGCTTCTGGCGGACGACCGGGCGCGCGGAGACGACGCTCGCGCCGCGGCTGATCTCGGGCGTGCGGATGGCGGCGCTGACGTCCGTCCCGTGGAGGAGGACGCGGTCGCCTTCCAGGGAGATCCCGAGGCCCGCGTCGAGCAGCCGGCCGAGGCCCGCGTCGTCGTCCCAGGGAATGCCCGCGCGCTGCGCCGCCAGGGCGACGGACCGGTAGATCGCCCCGGTGTCGATGATGGTGAAGCCTAGCCGGCTGGCGAGCTGGCGGGCGACCGTGCTCTTGCCCGCCCCGGCGGGCCCGTCGATGGCCACGATGGGCGGGGTCACTGCGGCCGGAGATACCCCGGCTGGAGACGCGCATCAAGTCAGGCGTGGAGCGTCAGGAGCAGCACGAGCCGGAAGGCGGCAACCGCCGCGACGCCCCACGGCAACCACGGTCGAGGCGCACGGTCCGTTTCGGGCAGCTGATCTTCCTCGTCTCCGGGCGCCGTCGGCGCAGGGTCACGGATCGCGGACTCCAGAACCAGGGCCGGCGAGAACGCGCCGGGCCTGCGGAGCAGGATGACGATTGCCAGGGCCGCCGCGAGAGCGATCGCCAGTGGTTCCATGATGGCCGCAAGCTGTGCGCTCCGCGGATGGAGTGGCTAGTGCTGCCGAGCGGACAGGCGAGCAGGCGCTTTGCTATTGTCCGCGCCCATGCGCGCACTCGCACTGAGCCTGCTCGTCTCCTCTGCCGCCCTCGGCCAGCAGCCCGACTTCTCCAAGGTCGAGATCAAGACGACGAAGGTCGCCGGGAACGTCTGGCTCCTCGAAGGAGCCGGCGGCAACATCGGCGCCACGGTGGGCAGCGACGGCGTGGCGATCATCGATGACCAGTTCGCCCCGCTGTCGCCGAAGATCCACGCGGCGCTGCAGAAGCTCTCGCCCACCCCGGTGCGCTTCGTGATCAATACGCACTGGCACTTCGATCACACCGGCGGGAACGCGGAGTTCGCGGACACGGCGACGATCCTGGCGCACGCGAACGTGCGCAAGCGGCTCCTCAGCGGAGGCAAGACCGTCGGGATGGAGATCCCCCCGGCGCCGGCGAGGGCGCTGCCGGTGGTCACCTTCGAGCAGGGGCTCTCGCTCTGGTGGAACGGCGAGGAGATCCGCGCGATCCACCCCGGCGTCGGCCACACCGACGGCGACACGGTGCTCTGGTTCACGAAGAGCAACGTGGTGCACATGGGGGACGACTACTTCGCGAGCGGCTTCCCCTTCGTCGACCTCGGCAGCGGCGGCAGCGTCGTCAAGCTCGTCGGGTCGATCGACACCATCCTCGGGCAGGTCCCGGCGGACGCGAAGGTCATCCCGGGACATGGACCGCTCTCCGACGTCGCCGGGTTGCGCAAGTACCGGGCGATGCTCGAAGGCGCGGTGGAGGCGGTGAAGAAGGGGCGCGCGGCCGGCAAGAGCGTGGAGCAGATGCAGAAGGAGAAGGTCCTCGCTCCCTGGGCCGACTGGGGCACCGGCTACGTCAAGGCGGAGGCGTTCATCGCCACCATCGCCGAGGATCTGGCGAAGCAATGAGCTTGTGCGCAGCTTCGGCCCATGCCGATCAAGTCCTTGCGACAGCGGACGAAGAAGGCGAAGCGCGAAGGCGTCCCCGTGGCCATCCACGACGGCGATTTCCGCCCCGCGGCGAAGAGCAAGCATGCCGCGAAGAAGAGCCGCGGCATCCGGGCGCGCGCCACCCTGGAAGCGCGCCACGTCTCCCGCAAGAAGGCGCCGGGCGAAGGCGAATCGACTCGCAGCCAGGCGGACTTCCCCCGCCCCTCCGGAGAGCCGCGCCCCAGCAAACGCGCGCGGAGGAGGATGGCCGGAACCGATCTGCGCGCGCCGAAGATCGGTTCGGAACTCCCATTCGAGGTCCCGTTCTAATCCGGGGACACTTTCCGACTAAAGTCGGAAAGTGTCCCCGAAATGAGCCGCCGGTTCTAGGCGCCGTTCGCGCCTGACTGCGTGACGGGGCCGAGCTTGCGGAACTTGGCGTAGCGGTCGTCGACGAGAGCGGCCGGCCCGAGTGGGCGCAGGGCGCGGAGGTGACGCCGGAGGGCGGCGCCGAGGTTCTGAGCGGTGAGATCCGGATCCCGGTGCGCGCCTCCGGAAGCCTCCTCCACCAGCTCGTCGACGATCCCGAGCTGGTACGCGTCTCGGGCGGTGAGCTTCAGCGCCTCGGCCGCACGCTCGCCCTTGGAAGCGTCGCGATAGAGGATCGCG
>DASREU010000330.1:0-41802 GCA_035651935.1 Myxococcales bacterium
CACGCGCAGGCGCGCCGGAACGCGCGGCCAGGCGCGCCCGGCCTCCGTCGGCGGCGGCTGCACCGGACGCTTGCGCGGCACCCCGCTGACGCCCTTGCTGCGCAGCAGGCCGTTGAGGAACCCGCGCGCCTCGTCCGGCAGGTCGTCGAACCCGACCCAGAAGCCCGGGTCCTTGCCGGCTTCCGCCGGCCGCGGTCCTACGGTGCCCTTCACCTCCAGCGGCCGGGCCGCTCCGGGCAGCGAGAGGGTCAGGGACATCTGGGCGCCTTCCTTCGGCGACACCAGCGAGCGAACGAACATCCCTTCCGCGCCGATGCGGCTGATGGTCGTCTGCATCGAGAGACCGCCTCCGGAGAAACGCACCGGGGCGACGAGCGGGATGGTGGAGGTCATGAGTGCCCGATCACAGTAGCACGGGAATCTCGCCGCGCACCTTCATGCCCGCGGGGTGCGCGGAGCACCGGATCGCACCGATGCGCACCCCGGCTGCGGCCGCTCGTCGCAGCCCGCGCGCGAACGCCGGATCGATGTGGGAGTCGGCCGTCACCGCGCGCACGTCGCCGCGCTGCGCGCAGAGCACCACCGCGCAGCGCCGCCCGCGGCGCGAAAGGCGCGAGAGCAGCACCAGGTGACGAAGGCCACGGATCGTCGGCGCATCGGGGAAGAGCGCCACGCCATCGCGTGCAGCCCCCACCGACTTCACTTCGCAGAGGACGTCGCCAGGCTGGAGCAGCAGATCGATCCGGCTCCTCCCCACCGCCAACTCGCGGCGTTCCGCCTTCAGCCGCCAGGGGAGCGCTCCCGATTCCAGCGCCGCCGCGACCAGGCGCGGCGCCCCCGCCGGGTCGAGCGAGACCCAGGTCCCTCCGCCCGAGCGCGCGAGCAGCGCCGTGTACCTCGTCCGCCGCAGCGGCCCGCTAGCTGCGACCAGCGCCACCTCGCGGCCGGGGACCAGCAGGTCCAGGCACCTCCCCCGATCCGGGACGTGCGCCTCGACCGTCCTCCGCCCCAGCCTGCAGATCGCGAGGAAGCGATTCGGCCGCTCGAGCAGCACCGCCTCGCGCGCAACGCCCGGCCACCGGTGCGGGATCAGCACGCGCGTTCAATATCGCCTGACGCCGCCGCAGGCCACGCGCAATCCGTGGACAGCGCCGCACCGCTTTGGTACCGAGACAGCCGTTGGAACTCATCCGCCTCGAACGCGCGGTGATCGGCTACCGCACTCCGCTCCTCCCGCCGATTGACCTCGCGCTCAGCGCGGGCACCACCCTCGCCGTCCTGGGGCCGAACGGGGCCGGGAAGACGGCGCTGCTGAAGTCGCTCCTCGGGCTCCTTCCCCTGATCGACGGGCGCCGGACGCTGCCGCAAGGCCGTTCGCCCCGGGTCGGATACGTCCCGCAGCGCGATCGGCTCGACATGAGCTGGCCGCTGACCGTCCTGCAGGTCGTCCTGATGGGGCGCGCGCGGCTCGTCGGGCCGATCCGGCGGTACAGCGCACGCGATCGGGCCGCGGCGCGCGCCGCGCTCCAGGAGATCGGGATCGGCGACCTCGCCGACCGGCCGCTCTATGCGCTCTCCGGCGGCCAGCACCAGAAAGTCCTCATCGCGCGCGCGATCGCCGCCGAGCCGGAGCTGCTGGTGCTCGACGAGCCGACCAGCGCGATGGACCCGGCGGCGGAGCGCGTGCTGCTCGACCTAGTCGCCAGGCTCAAGTCGGCGCACAACCTGAGCGTCGTGCTGGTCACCCACCAGCTCACCGCGATCCCGGGGTTCGCCACCGACGTCGCCCTGGTGGACCGCGAACGCAAGGTCTTCGAGGTGGGCCCGGCCGAGCAGATGATCGAGCCGCAGAAGCTCGCGCTGCTCTACGGCCGCGAGGTCCGCGTGGCGAAGGTGGGCGACAAGACCGCGATCGTGATCGGCGACGGAGCCCCGCCGTGAGCGGTTTCGCCGACTTCTGGGCCGGCCGCGACCTCTGGCGCGAGCCGATGATCGCCGGCGTGCTGGCAGGGGCGATCCTCGGCTACATCGGCGTGTTCGTGGTCCTCAAGCGCATGGTCTTCGTCTCCGCGGCGCTGAGCGAGATCTCCGGCGTCGGCGTGGCGTTCGCCTTCTGGCTGAGCGCGGTGCTCGGGATCGATCCACACCTGCACGGAGCCACCCCGCTCCTCCTCGAGCCCACCTGGTTCTCGCTGCTGTTCGCCTGCGCAGCCGCGGCGCTCTTCTCGTTCCAGCCTGGACACCGCAAGCTCGCCACCGAGACGATCGTCGGCCTCGGGTACATCATCTCCTCCGCGCTGGTCCTCACCATCCTCAACAGTCCGCGCATCGCACAGGAGGCGCACGCGATCGGCGACATCCTCTTCGGGAACGCCGTCACCGTGCCGCGGCAGCAGATCTACGCGCTTCTCGCCGCCGCGCTGGCGGCGGTCATCGCCCACGTGCTCTTCTTCAAGGAGCTGCTGTTCGTCAGTTACGACCGCGAGACCGCAGTGGTCCAGGGGGTGGGAGTGTTCCGCTACGAGCTCCTGCTCAACCTCGTCACCGCCATCGTCATCTCGGTGGCGACGCGAGCGGTCGGCGCGCTGCCGGTGTTCGCGTTCAGCGTGATCCCCGCCGCCGCCGCGCTGATGCTCTCCGAACGGATGCGATCCACGATCGTCCTCTCGGTCCTGTTCGGCGTGATCTCGGCGGCCGTCGGTTATTACGCGAGTTGGGTCGAGCAGTTGCCGACCGGAGCGACCATGGTCGTAGTCGCCTCGCTCTTTCTCCTGCCCGGGCTGGTGAAGATCCTCCGCCGGAGCTCGGTCTGAGTGCGCATGAAGTTCGCCCTGCTGCTCGTTGCGCTGGCGTTCCCCGCCGCTGCCCAGCAGGCCGACGGCGGGGTGCCCGAGGATCTGCAGAAGGAGCTGGAGAAAGCGATCCAGTCCGACCAGAGCGCCGCGCAGAAGCAGGGCCAACCGGGCGCGCCGGCGCCGCCCGCCGCCGTCGCGCAGTCCGCCGGCGCAACGCCCCAGACCCTCCCGCGCGGATCGCAATCCCTCAATCCGGACATCAGCGCCATCGTCGACGCGGACCTCGGCTACGTGCGCCGCGCGCCCCAGCTCCTCAGTGGAGACGATCCGGACCTGCACGCCGACGGCACGCGGCACGCGCTGGGCGCCGCCGTGCAGGAGGTCGAGCTGGCGTTCTCGGCGATCGTCGATCCGTATTTCAAGGGAGAGGTCTATCTCACCATTCCCAACCTGGACGGCATCGAAGTGGAGGAGGCATTCGCCACCACCACCAGCCTGCCCTGGAATCTCCAGGTGAAGGCCGGCAGCTTCCGCGGCGCCTTCGGCCGCCAGAACGGTCAGCACCTGCACGTGCAGGACTTCACCCGGCGGCCGCTGATCAACGCGGCGTTCCTCGGCGCCGACGGCATGCGCGGTCCCGGCGTGCAGGTGAGCTGGCTTTCGCCGCTGCCGTTCTTCCTCACGCTGTCGGCGGAGGCGTTCTCTCTCCGGTCGGATCCCGCCGACCAGACGCAGGCGCTGCCGCAGCCGGTCGCCAGCTTCGGCGCGGACGCGAGCGCGCGGCCGACGGTCGCCGCGGAAGCGAAGGTGTTCTTTCCCTTCGGCGACGCGGTGTCGTTCTACGGCGGCCTGAACTTCGCCTCCGGAAAGTCCCCGGGCCTCCTGCTCGGACCTGCGAGCACGGTCGGAGCCGGCCGCGAGGCGCAGCTGTACGGCGCGGATGTCTATGTGAAATGGAAGCCGCCGAACGTCGCCCAGGGGTACGGCTCGCTCGCGTTCCAGGCCGAGGCCATCCTCCGCCACCTCGGCGCGGGCGATGCGCTGCAGGACGAATGGGACGGAGGCGCCTATGCGCAGGTGGTCGCGCAGCTCGCGCGGCGCTGGTTCATCGGCCTGCGCGGCGACGTCATCGGGGTGCCTTCGAGCTCGGTGCTGGGCCGGACGGAGAGGGTCGGCACCTCGCTGACGTTCCAGGCGAGCGAATTCGCGCGCGTCCGGGGATACCTGGAGGCGGAGCACGCGGGCAGCGCGCCCTCCGCCTTCCTGCCGCAGGCGCTGCCCGAGTGGGCGCCCGCCGCATACCTGCAGCTGGAGATCTCCATCGGCGCGCATGGAGCGCATCCGTTCTGAATCGCGCGCGACGCAGAGGTCCAAACCGCATGCTCATCCTTCTCGCCGCCCTTCACGTGGTCTCTTCGATCCCGACGCTCGGCTCGCTGGCGAAGGAAGTCGGCGGCGATCGCGTCGAGGTCGAGTCGCTCGGGAAGGGCTATCAGGATCCGCACTTCATCGAGCCGAAGCCGAACCTGATGCTGGTCCTCAACCGCGCCGATCTGCTCCTGCACGTCGGGCTGGAGCTGGAGATCGGCTGGCTGCCGCCGCTGGTGCTCGGATCGCGCAACCCGAAGATCCAGGCGGGCGAGCCGGGCAACCTCGACTGCTCACGCGCGATCCCGGTGCTCGACGTCCCGACCACCAAGGTGGATCGCTCGATGGGCGATATCCACCCGCAGGGGAATCCGCATTACTGGCTGCCGCCGGGGAACGCGAAGATCATCGCCCGCGAGATCGCCCAGCGGCTCGCGCAGATCGACCCGGACGGCCGCGCTGCGTACGAGAAGAACCTCGCCGCGTTCAACGAGCGCGTCGACGCCAAAGCGAAGGAATGGGCGCCGCGCGTGGCGAAGCTGAAGGGCGTGAAGATCGCCACCTACCACAAGAGCTGGAGCTACGTGTCGCAATGGCTCGGCCTCGAAGAGATCGGCTACGTCGAGCCGAAGCCGGGGATCCCGCCGGATCCACAGCACCTCGCGAGGTTGATCGGCGTGATGAAGCAGGACGGCGCCAGACTGCTGCTCGTCGAGGACTTCTACAACAAGGGCGTCGCCTCGCTGGTGGCGGAAAAGGCCGGCGCGAAGCTGCTCACGCTGCCCACCGACGTCGGCGCTACGCCGCAGATCAAGGACTGGTTCTCGCTGGTGGAGACGGTGCTCGTCGCGCTTTCGTCGAACGTCTGAGATCCGGAGTCCTCTCGCGGAAACGCGTTGGTCGGCGATCCTCAGGGGGCGCGCTTGCGGCGCGTCTGCACCAGGTCCAGGACGGCGAGCGCCCCCATCGCCAATGCATCGACGATCAGGATCAGCATCACCAGCTCCAGCGGGTGGCCCGGCAGGGCAGAGTCGAGAGCGGCGAATGGTGCGGGCATGCGGTCCTCGGGTGAGACGCTCCTGCCCGGGGATGAAGCAATCGGCGCACCGGGATGGATCGAGCCGGGAAAGCCGGATCCTGCGCAGCCGGTGCGACACCCGCGCCCGACCGCGCAAGGCTTGCGCGCTACCTGAGAACCCGCATCAGGATCCCGATCAGCACTCCCAGCGCCACCAGTGCGAGGAGGATGGATCCATACCCGACCAGCGCCTGCCGGAAGCTCGGCGGCGGCGCCTCGTCCTCGGGCGGCGGCGGATAGTGCTCGACCACCTTCTTCTCCGGCGCGTCGGTCACGCGTTGCTCCGCCGGAGCCCCGTCAATTCGCCGGTGTCGATCGAATCCCCGGGCTTCTGCTCCGCGAGCCACTGCGGAAGGTGGTGCTGCGCGAGCATCGCGAACAGCGGGTTCTCCCGCGCCACCATCTCGTAGACGCCCAGGCCGCCCTGCTTCTCCAGCCCGCGGAACAGCGCCCGGCCCACGAAGACGAACAGGTGTTGCAGCGTCCGGGCCTCGGTCGAGACGGCCATCACCAGCCGCAGCGAGGGCGCGGGGAAGACGAACTTCTCCTGGAGCGCGGGCGCGAGAGCGGCGACCTGGATCTCGCGCCGGAGGAACTCGACGTCGGTCCGGGCCTCGATGAACGCCTTGAGCGCGTCCTCCGACACCGCGGCGCCGCCGTTGTAGATGTCGCCGCGATCGTCGGACGCGTCTTCGGAAGCGAGCCGCCCGACGAACTCGCGCACCACCACCTGCAGCACGGTCTCCGCGGCCTCCAGATCGCTCACCGCGAGGCAACGGCGCACCGCGAGCGACACGTCCGCGGCCACCGGCATGGAGAGCGGCTGCGAAACCGAGACGTGCAGCGGGCAAACCAGTCCGGGCTTCTTCAGCCGCCTGCGCTCGGCCGCGAGGATCGACTCCATGCGCGCGCGCACGCCGGCGTTCCGCGCGGTGCCGCGGGCGCTCTCGTTGATCTTCTCGGCGATCGAGACCTTGATGTGCCCGAAGACGTGATCCTCGAACATCGCCACCTCGGGCGCGGCGCCGAAGGAGACGAAGATGCCGGCGTCCAGCTTCTCGCCGGTCGCCAGCGCGATGTCGTCCTGCCGCTGATCGGTCATGCGGCGCATCTCCGCTTCCAGCGAGCGCAGCCGCGTCGCCGGCTCCACTCCGGAGAGGGGATCGAGCGTGCCCCGGCGCTGCGCCGTCTCGGCGGACTTGACCGCGGCTTCCAGCTTCTGCTTGCGAGCCTGGAACTGCTGCTCGATGGCCGCGATGGCTTTCGCCACCGCTTCCCTCGACCCGCCGCTGTCCAGCCGTCGCGCGTAGCTGCCCAGGGCGACGCGGATCTCCTCCGCGAGCTCGAGCAGCGCGACGATGTCGCCGGAGAAGCTGACCGCGTCGCCGAGGAGGTTGTTGAGGTAGATGCCTCCCTTGTCGGCAAGGTGGGCCGCGCCCTGCGCATGCCGGGCCGCCGCCGTGAGGATCGGCCCGTAGAACTCGCGGGAGAGGAAGTCGGCGATCACCGTCTCCTTGAGGAAGGCGGTGCGCCGGGTGAAATCCTTCATGTCGCAGAACAGGTGGCCCATCTGCGGCGCGCGGGTCCGCATTTTCAGGATGGGCTTCTCTTCCGCCGTCACCAGGTAGAGCTTGCCGCTCTCGTGCTGCGTCTCGATCCCGCCTTCGCTCTCGTTCCCCTGGCGGTGGACGAGCTGCGCCTCCGCCTGGTTCACCGCGGCATCGAGCGCCGAGTCCGCGGCGAGCGCCGCCACCGTCCGGGCCCAGGTGGTGATCACCTGCTCGTGCGGAAGCGATCCCGCGGGGTCCTCTTCCTTCCAGGCCTTCGCGGCCACGCCCACCGCCTCGATCGCCGCCCGCGCCTGCTCGTTGGTCGCCGCCTTGGCCACTGCACGCGTCTTCTCGTGCAGCTCCTTCCGCGAGGGCGGCCCGGAGAGCACCCGCTCCAGCGCGCCCGGCGCCTGGTAGAGCTGCGCCAGCGAGAAGCCCTCGACCGAGAAGGTGGGGACGCGGCCCAGCTCCGACATCCGGACCACCGCGAGCAGGTCGGAGCGCAGCCGCGCCAGCGCGACCTGCCGCGCCGCCTTCCGCATCGACTCCTTGTTGGCGACCAGGTCGGCGGCGACGTCGCCGGCCACCACCTCCACGGTCCCGCCTTGCGCGATCTTCTGGATGTGCTGGTCGAGACGCGCCGGACGTTCGCTGAACGCCGCGCCGTAGCAGCTCAACCCGCTGCCCCAGAGCGGCTTGAGGCCGCCGAGCCAGGGCAGCGCGCCGCTCGCCGCGTCGCATTGCGCCCCGCCGCTCGCGCCCAGCGCCCCCGCCTCGCGGGTAGCCAGGCGCACCGCGAGCAAGAGCCCGGCCGCGACCGCGCCCTGCAGCACGCGGCCGGCGGGGCCGCTGATGGGGAACTCCTTCAGCACGGAGAGCGCGCCGTGGGAGAGCGAGCGGATCGCCAGCAGCGAAAGGTACGGCGTCGGCTCCGGCGGGTCGCGGCGGGGGGCCTCCGCTGCGGCGCGGCGGAGCAAGGCGTTGAGCGTTCCGGCCAGGACGCGGCCGGGCCGGCCCGAGCCGAGCCAGCTCGCGACCACCCCTCCGTCCAGCGCCGGATGGAGCTCGGGCGCCTCGAGGAAAGCCTTGCGGACGTTCTCGGACTTGACGCTGGACGGGGCGTTGAACGAGCTCGCCCGGGCGGCCCGCGGGTCGAACCCGTCGAGCAGGATGAGGCGGTCGTACTCGCTCTGCCGCAACGCCGCCCGGTGACGCAGCGCGAGGAGGAAGAAGAGGTCGCGCACCGCGGCCCGGAGCACCCCGTGGATGCTCTGGTCCACATGCACCGGGACGCTCAGGTCCGCGAGCGACGTGCCGAGGTGGAAGCGCAGCCCCCGCGCATCGAGACGCAGCGCATCGGAGAGGGATCCGCCCGGGGCGCTGGCGCGCAGGCGGGCGATCAGCTCGAGCCGCTCTTCGGCGTACCCCACGTCCCCGAGTGTACCAGCGATCCGGAGCCGAATCGGCTTCCCATTGCCCGGGGTCGCAAGTATCGTGCGCTCCTTCCCAGGGAGCCCGAGGCGATGAAGAAGATCGAGGCCATCATCAAGCCCTTCAAGCTCGACGAGGTGAAGGAGGCGCTCGCGGACGTCGGCGTCCTCGGCCTCACCGTCACCGAGGTCAAGGGCTTCGGCCGTCAGAAGGGCCACACCGAGCTTTACCGCGGCGCCGAGTATGTCGTCGACTTCCTGCCAAAGGTGAAGATCGAGATCGTCCTTTCCGACGAGCTCGTGGCAAAGGCCCTGGAAGCGATCGAACGTGCCGCCAAGACGGGGCGCATCGGAGACGGGAAGATCTTCGTCTCCACCGTGGACGAGGTCGTTCGCATCCGCACCGGCGAGCGCGGCGAGCCGGCGCTGTAATCAACGCAGTTCACACTCCGCAGGGGACAGCAAATGCCGAAGGGCAAGGACGTCATCGGGTTCGCGAAGGACAAGCAGGCGGTGATGGTCGATCTGAAGTTCATGGACTTCCTCGGCCTGTGGCAGCACTTCACCATTCCCATCGCCGAATTGAGCGAAGGCGTCTTCGACGAGGGCCTCGGGTTCGACGGCTCCTCCATCCGCGGGTGGGTGCCGATCCACGCCAGCGACATGCTGGTGATGCCGGACCCGGACACGGCGCTGATGGATCCGTTCATGAAGGATCCGACGCTCTCGGTGATCTGCAACGTGATCGATCCCATCACCAAGGAGCCGTACGCCCGCGACCCGCGGTTCATCGCGCAGAAGGCGGAGCGGTACTTGCGGCAGACCGGGGTGGGCGACACCGCGTACTACGGCCCCGAGGCCGAGTTCTTCATCTTCGACGGCGTCTCCTACGACTCCGGACCGAACCACTCGCACTACAAGATCGAGTCGCGCGAGGGCCAGTGGGAGACCGGGAGCGCCGTGGAGCACAACTTCGACGGCCGCACCCACAGCACGCGCCCGAACCTCGGCTACAAGCCGCGCTACAAGGAAGGCTACTTCCCGGTCGCGCCGATCGACTCGCAGCAGGACCTCCGCACCGAGATGTGCCGGGTGATGGAGCAGTGCGGGATCCAGGTCGAGCGGCAGCACCACGAGGTCGCCACCGCCGGACAGGCCGAGATCGACATCCGCTTCGACTCGCTGGTGAAGACCGCCGACAAACTGATGTGGTTCAAGTACATCATCAAGAACGTCGCGCTGCGAAACGGGAAGACCGTGACGTTCATGCCGAAGCCGCTCTATGGCGACAACGGAAGCGGCATGCACACCCACCAGTCGATCTGGAACAAGGGCAAGCCGCTCTTCGCCGGCGAGGGCTACGCCGGAATGAGCGAGATGGCCCTGCACTACATCGGCGGGGTGCTCAAGCACGCCCGATCGCTGGCCGCGCTCTGCAACCCGACCACCAACTCGTACAAGCGCCTGGTGCCCGGGTTCGAGGCGCCGGTGAACCTGGCGTACAGCTCGCGGAACCGCAGCGCCGCCATCCGCATCCCCATGTACTCGCCGAGCCCGAAGGCGAAGCGCATCGAGTTCCGCTCGCCGGATCCGAGCTGCAACCCGTACCTGGCGTTCTCGGCGATGCTGATGGCCGGCCTCGACGGGATCGAGAACCGCATCGACCCCGGCGATCCGCTCGACAAGGACATCTACGGGCTCTCCCCCGAGGAGCTGAAGGACGTCCCGAAGATGCCCGGCTCGCTGGAGGAAGCGCTGGGCGAGCTGAAGAAGGATCACGAGTTCCTCCTCAAGGGCGACGTCTTCACGCCCGATGTGATCGAGGCCTGGATCGACACCAAGGTGGAGCGCGAGCTGAACCCGGTCCGCCTCCGGCCGTCGCCGATGGAGTTCGCGCTCTATTTCGATATCTGAGCCCTGCCGGGGATGGGGATGAAGCGGCTCATCCCCATCCTCCTCGTCGCCGCCTGCACGCCGGCGCAGGAGCGGCGCGCGCCGGATCCGCGGGCCCTCCGCGGGCTGACGTTGGGCCTGCCGGTTCCCGCGGACGCGCGGCCCACTCCGGGCATCGGCTGCGGGCAGATCTCCCAGGATCTGCCGCTGCGCGCGCACAAGGCGCTGGTTGCCGCCTTCACCGACGCAGGCGCGCAGGCCTCGAACTCCGATCGCGAGCGCTGGGTGCTGACGGTGGCGTTGCGCGAGGCGACGCTCGGGGAGGAGAACACGCGCGCGCGCCGGACCGACCGCCCTGCCGCGAGCCCGGTGCAGCCGACGGGTCCGGACGCGCCGCCGATCGATCAGCCCCAGGCGAGCATCGTGAACAGCGGAAACGGCAACGCGGTCGTCGTGCTCGACGCCGGGCTGGCTCACGACGGCACGGTGGTCTGGACGGGGACCGTCACCGGCCACGCGCGATCCGCGCCCTGCGTGCAGGCCATCGACAAGGTGCGCGAAGCGCTCTACGAGGCGGTCGACGATCTCCGCGACCGGCTGCTGCCGATCCTCAGAAACCGTTGAGCGGAATGGCGCCGGGGATCCTGCTCGGCGCGATCGCCGGAGCGGCGATCGCGACGCTGCCCGGATCCGCGGGAATCGTCAGCGCCATCCTCGGCGCGCTGCTCGGCGGCGCGATCGGCGCCCGCTCCGCGGAGCGGCGGATGGGCTTCTCCATCTGGTCGCTGGCGCTGATCGTCTTCTTCGTTCCGCTCTTCACCCTGGCTGTTCCGCCGGGCGCCGACATGGCGATGCACGTCGCGCTCGCGCGCGGACTGCTGGATGGAAACCTCTCGCCGGCGTGGCCGGGCGTCGAGGCAGGCGCCTATCCGCGAGGGTTCTCCGCCGTGGTGGCGCTACTTTCGCCCGCGGGGCTCGCGCGCGCCGGCCTCGCCGCCGCGGCGGTCTCGTATCTCGTGTTCTGGGCCGGGCTGACTGCGTTCCTCCAAGGGCCGCTGCGCACCCCCGCCGCGAGAACCGTCGCCGCGATCGCGGTGCTGCTCTCGCGAACCCCGCAGACGTTCTTCGACTGGGGCGGCAACCCCACCGTGCTGGCGCTCGGGCTCGCGCTCTTCGGCGCGGCGCAGGAGAACTGGCGCGCCTCGGCCCTGTACCTGGCCGGCGCCGCGGCGACGCATCCGATGGGCGCCTGCGCCGGTGCGCTCGCGCTCGCGTTGCGCTGGCGCAGGCCAGCCGTGGTCGCGGGAGGAGCGGGCGCGCTTTGCTTGACGCTCGCTGCGCTGGCGCTCTGGGGTCCGCACCTCTCCGCTCGCGAAACCGCCTGGATCCGCGACTACGCCGTGCGCCAGGAAGGCGTCTCCCTCGCCGTCCTCGGCGACCCGGCGAACATCGCCACCGCCCTTGCCGCCGCCGTCCTGCTCTGGAAGCGGCAGTTCCGGCCCGTGGCGTTCGCTGCCGCCGCCATCCTCGGATTGTTCGGCCTCTTCGCGCTCCTCCCGTCCGCGGGCCTCTACCCGGCCCGGTTCGCGCCACTGCTGCTCCTCGCCGTGACGCCCCTCTGGGGGCGCGCGGCGGCGACGCGGATTCCGCTCGTCGCTCCGGTCGCGCTCCTCCTGGCGATGCCCGGGCACTTCCGCTGGTACCAGGGCGCGGCGCCGATGGCGACGCGCGCGGACCTCGAGGCGATCGCCTGCCTGGACCGGCAGACGCCGCCGCGAGCGGTCGTCGACGGCGCCTACGGCGATGCCACGCAGTGGATCCCGGCGCTCGCCGGGCGCGCGGTGACACGGCCGCACCAGCACGTCAGCCTCTTCGACGAGACCGATGCCGCCCTCGCGCGGCTCCCCCGGCCCGCGTTCCGCTTCACCGGCGAGCGGCTCCGCTACGGCGACGCCGCGCCGCGCGTACAGGGAACGCCGATGTGCGGAGGAGCGGTGCTGCGCCTTCAATAGCGCGGGCGGACGAATTCGGGCTCGTGCCCGGGCGCGAGCACCCTTCCGCGCTTCCAGAGGATCTCCTCGCAGCGCGCGATCAGCTGGGGAAATCCTTCGCGCGTCAGCGAAGAGAGCGCGACGCCGTCGTCGCGCAGCGCCAGCGTCCGCGCCGCTTCCGGCGCCCGGTCCGCCTTGTTGTAGACCAGCAGGCGCGGCTTCCCTTCGACGTCGAGCGTTCCCAGCACGCGCTCCACCGCTTGCGCCTGCTCGTCGTGCCGCGGGTCGCTCGCGTCGACCACGTGCACCAGCAGGTCGGCCTCTTCCAGCTCTTCGAGCGTCGCGCGGAAGGCGTTGACCAGGTCCTTCGGCAGGTCGCGGATGAACCCCACCGTGTCGGTGATGATCACCTCGCGATCGCGGGGAAAGCGCAGCCTGCGCGAAGTGGGATCGAGCGTCGCGAAGAGCTTGTTCTCCGCCAGCACCGCCGCGTTGGTGAGCGCGTTGAGCAGCGTGCTCTTCCCCGCGTTGGTGTATCCGACGATGGAGATCACCGGCACCCGCGTGCGGTTGCGCTGCCGGCGGCGCGTCGCGCGGTCGGCGGAGAGCCGGTCGATCCGCTCCTCCAGCGCGCCGATGCGGTCGCGCACCCGCCGGCGATCGATCTCGAGCTTCGTCTCGCCGGGTCCGCGCCCGCCGATGCCTCCGGCGAGGCGGGAGAGCGAGTCGTCGCGGCCGACCAGGCGGGGCAGCAGGTACTTGAGCTGCGCGAGCTCCACCTGGAGCTTCCCGTCCGCGCTCTGCGCGCGCTGGGCGAAGATGTCGAGGATCAGCTGGGTGCGGTCGAGGATGCGCAGCGAGGTCGCCTCGGCGATGTGCCGCGCCTGCGAGGGCGTGAGGTTGCGGTCGAAGACCAGCAGATCCGCCCCGAGCGCCATGGAGCGGACGAGGATCTCCTGCAGCTTGCCCTCGCCGATCAGCGTGCGCGGGTCGATCTCCCGCCGGCCCTGGAGGACGGTATCGAGCACCTGGACGTCGGCGGTGCGCGCCAGCTCCTGCAACTCGTGCAGCGACGCTTCCGCCGCCGTGCGGTCGCCGGTGTGCACCCCCACCAGCATCGCGCGCCCCGCGACGCCCACGGCCCGGGTGGGCGCCACCCGCGCCATCTCCTGCTCCAGCGCGCCGATCTGCGCCTGCGCGTCGAACTCCAGCTCGTAGAGACTGGGCGCTTCCGAGAGCCGGTAGAGGTCGCCGGAGAGGTTCCACGGCAGGAGCGTGGCCAGGTAGACCTTGCCGGGCAGCCCGTCTTCCCGGGCGACCACCGCGGCGACGGCGTCGAGCCGCAAGAGCACGAGGTCGGTGAGATCGTCGCGGGTGAGCGGCTCGTCCTTGAGGTGGGTGTGCACGAGCCGCAGGCCGCGGAGGCGGGCGTGGCCGGCGCGGGCGCGGCCGATGTCCGGCAGGACCAGCTGCCGGGCATCGCCCACGATCACGTGCTCCACCTCACCCCGGCGGTTGATCAGCACGCCCAGCTGGCGGCCGATTTCCCGCGACAATTCGGTGAGATGGCGGGCCAGCTCGGGCGAGACCAGCTCGCGCTGCTGCACCCGCCGCCGCCGCGTCGCGAGCAGGCGCTTGCTGTGGCTGGCTTTCAGACCGGCCGTATTTCCGGAAAGCTGCTCTTTCACCCCGTTCGTATGTAACACGCGCGCGCCTTTGCTACATTTGGAGCCTGACCCTCTGATGACGAACCCGCTCCGCTCCTCTCTCGCGCGCTGCCGCAGGCCGGTGATCAAGATCGGCTCGGCGGTGCTCGCGGGAGCGTCCGGGAAGGCGGGCCCTGCGTCGCTGGACCGGCAGAAGTTCGCCGGCCTCTGCGACGACCTGGCGGCCATCGCCAAGGGCCGCACTCCGGTGGTGGTGAGCAGCGGCGCCGTCGCGCTGGGGGTTGAGCGGCTTCAGCTGGCGCAGCGGCCGAAGGAGATGGCGCTCAAGCAGGCCGCGGCTGCCGCCGGCCAGAGCCGGTTGATGCGGCTGTACGACGACGAGCTGGAAGCGCGCGGGCTGCGGTGCGCCCAGGTCCTGCTCACGCACGCGGACATCGCCGACCGCGGCCGGTACCTGAACGCGCGCCGGGCGGTGGGTGAGCTGCTCGCGCGCAACGTCGTCCCGGTGATCAACGAGAACGACACCGTCAGCGTCGAGGAGATCAAGTTCGGCGACAACGACGCCTTGGCGGCGATGGTGGTCGATCTGGTGGAAGCGGACCTGCTGGTGATCCTCACCGATGCGGGCGGCCTGTATTCGGCGGATCCGCGCAAGCACCCGGCGGCGGAGAGGATCTCGTACGTCGAGCAGATCACCCCCGCGGTCCAGGCCCTGGCGGGAGCCGAGTCGGGCGTGGGGACGGGAGGGATGGTGACGAAGCTGCGGGCGGCGCGGCGCGCATCGGAGGCCGGCGTGCCCTGCGCGATCATTCCGGGCGAGCCGGGGATCGTCACCCGCCTGCTGCTCGGGGAAGACGTCGGCACCGTCGTGGCTCCGCAGGGCGAGCGGCATCGCCTGCGCAAACGGTGGATGCTCGATCTGAAGACGCGCGGCGAGCTGCGGGTGGACGACGGAGCGCGGACAGCGCTGATCGACCGCAAGAAGAGCCTGCTCCCCTCCGGGGTCCGGGAAGTGGTGGGCAGCTTCGCGTCCGGCGACGCGGTGGAGATCTCGACCCTCGACGGTACGCCGTTCGCGCGCGGGCTCTCGGTCTACTCCGCCGACGAGGTGCGCCGCATCGTCGGCCGGCGGAGCGTGGAGATCGAGGCGACGCTGGGGTACCGGCTGCTCGACTGCGTGGTGCACCGCGACGACCTGGTGGTTACCCAGTGAGCGTGGAACTCGAGCTCGCCGCCCTGGAGCTGGCACAGCGCGCAAAGCTGGCTTCGCGCGGGCTGTTGCAGAAGGACCGGCGGCAGCTGGTGCTCGACGCCGCCGACGAGATCGTCCGGCGCGCTCCCGACATTCTCGGGGCCAACGAAGTGGACGTGTCGAATGCCAAGGGGCAGACGGCTGCGTTCATCGACCGGCTGCGCCTCGACCAGAAGCGTGTCGCGGCGATGGCGGCGGCGTTGCGCGAAGTGGCCGGGCTGCCCGATCCCGTCGGCGAGGTGGTCGAGTCGCAGACGCGCCCGAACGGGCTGCGCATCGAGCGCGTGCGGGCCCCGCTCGGCGTGATCCTCATGATCTACGAGTCGCGGCCGAACGTGACCGCGGAGGCGGCGGCGCTCTGCCTGCGCAGCGGCAACGCGGCGCTGCTTCGCGGCGGGTCGGAGGCGCTGCAGACCAACTCCGCCATCGCCGCATGCTTCCCCGAAGACGCGGTCCAGCTCGTGCCGCCGGACCGGGCCCTGCTCGACGCGCTGCTGCAGCTCGACGACCACATCGACCTCTGCATCCCCAGGGGCGGCCCTTCCTTGATCCGGTTCATCGCGGAGCGGTCGCGCGTGCCGGTGATCAAGCACTACCAGGGCGTCTGCCATCTCTACGTCGCCGCCGATGCGGATCTGGCGATGGCGGCGCGGCTGGCGGTGAACGCCAAGGTCCAGCGCCCCGGAGTGTGCAACGCCCTGGAGTGCCTGCTGGTCGACGCGCGGGTCGCGCAGAAGGCGCTCCCGCCGATCGCCTCCGCGCTTCGCGAGTCCGGCGTCGAGCTGCGCTGCGACGAGCGCGCGCTGCCGCTGGTCGCGGGCGGCATCCCGGCGATGGCCGACGACTTCGGGCGCGAGTTCCTCGAGCTCAAGCTGGCGGTGGCGGTCGTGGACGGCATCGAAGGCGCGCTCCGGCACATCGCCCGCTACGGGAGCCGCCACACCGAAGCCATCGTCACCCGCGACCCGCAGGTCGCGCAGCGCTTTCTCGACGAGGTGGACGCGAGCTGCGTGCTCTGGAACGCCAGCACGCGGTTCAACGACGGCGGCGAGCTGGGGCTCGGCGCCGAGATCGGGATCAGCACCAGCAAGCTGCACGCGTACGGCCCGATGGGCCTGCGGGAGCTCACCTGCACCCGGTACCTGGTGCGGGGAGATGGTCAGGTCCGGACATGAGCAAGGGAGGAAACAAGAGAATGCCGAGAAGCCCCACGCAGATCGCCCTGTCGCAGTCGCAGCCTCACGCCGTCGCCGATCGCGCGCGCGCGCGCGCCGCCGCCCGCATCGACGAGGACTCGCCCCGCACCGCGGTGGCCGCAGCCCGCGCCGCGCTGGAGAAGAAGGCGGGCGAGGTGATCGTCCTCGATCTCCGGGGAGTGTCCGGGTACACGGATTTCCTGGTGATCGGGAGCGGGAACAGCGACCGCCAGCTGGAGGCGATCGCCGACGGGGTGGAGAAGGAGCTGACGGCGCACGGGCACCGGGTGATCGGCAGCGAGGGGCAGCGCGGCGGACGCTGGGTACTGCTCGACTTCGGCGACGTGGTGGTGCACGTCTTCCACGCCGAGGAGCGCGCGCACTACGATCTGGAAGGGCTCTGGGCCGACGCTCCCCGCCTCGAGGTGGAGTGAAGATCCGGCTCCTGTCGGTGGGGAAGGACAAGGGACCCACCGCGGAGCTTGCGCAGGACTATGCCGGGCGGATCGGCCGCGTCGCCGACTTCGAGCTGCTCGAGCTCCGCGCCGGCGATCCGCAACGGGAGGCGGAAGCGCTCCTCGGGAAGGTTCGAGGCGAGCTCTGGGCGCTGGATGAGCGCGGGACCCTGTTGACCTCCACGCAGCTCTCCTCGCGCGTGGGAAAGCTGCGCGACGCCGGGCAGGCGCTCACCCTCTGCATCGGCGGCGACGAAGGCCTCGCGCCGCGCGTACGGGACGAGGCGAAGCTGGTCTGGAGCCTGTCTCCGCTGACGCTTCCGCATCGCCTCGCCCGCGTGGTCGTGCTCGAGCAGCTCTATCGCGCCTTCGAGATCCTCCGCGGCGCGCCGTACCACAAGTGAGGCGCGCCTTGCGCAATCCCTCGCGCGGTGTGTAGAAGCGCGGCCGATGCCGACCCTCGTCCTCGTCCGTCACGGGCAGTCGCTGTGGAACCTGGAGAACCGCTTCACCGGATGGGTGGATGTCCCGCTCACCGCGAAGGGGATCGCGGAGGCGCGGCGCGCCGGCGAGCTCCTCAAGGCCTTCCGCTTCGAAGTCGCCTACACCAGCGCGCTCACCCGCGCGCAGGAGACGCTCCGCCGGATGCTCGAGGTGATGGGAGCGCAGCCCCCCGTCATCCGCGACCAGGCGCTCAACGAGCGCCACTACGGCGACCTGCAGGGGCTCAACAAGGAAGACACCGCGAAGCGCTATGGCGCCGAGCAGGTGAAGCTCTGGCGCCGCTCGTACGACGTGCCGCCGCCGAACGGCGAGTCGCTGGAGCTGACCGCGAAGCGCACGCTGCCCTTCTTCGATCGCTGCATCGCCGGCGATCTGCGGCAGGGGAAGAACGTCCTGGTCGTGGCTCACGGGAACTCGAATCGCAGCATCGTCATGCAGCTCGACAAGCTCACCGGCGAGCAGGTGGTGGCGCTCGAGCTCGCCACCGGCGCCCCGCTGGTCTACGAGATCGGCGCGGACGGGGCGACGGTGAAGTCGAAGCGCGTGCTCGGATGAGCGCGATGCGCGAGACGCTGGCGCGCGGCGCCGACCTCTTCAACCGCGGCCTGTACTGGGAAGCGCACGAGGCCTGGGAAGAGCTCTGGCTCGAGCTGGAGGACGAGCCCAAGCTGTTCGTGCAGGGGCTCATCCAGGTGGCGGCCGCAGGCCACAAGGCGTTCGTGCAGAAGCAGCCCCGCGGCTGCGTGAAGCTGCTCACCAGCGCCCTCGAGAAGCTCGATCGCGTGCCGCCCGACTCGTACGAGGTGGAGACGCGGCGATTCTTGCCGGCGGTGCACCGGATGCTCGATGAGGCGCGGCGCTGGCTGGAGGGCGACGTCACGGACCTGCACCGCGCGCTGGTCCCTCCGGTGGTGCTGCTGCCCGGTCCGGAGCGGTGATCGTCCTGGCCTGCGCGGTGCATCCGGGCGGCCGGTGTCCATCTCCAGCGAACTGCGGCGCCTCGCGGCCGGTGCGCTCGACCTGCTTTTTCCGCCGCGCTGCGCGGCCTGTGACGAGCCGGGAGAAGCGCCCTTCTGTGCGCTCTGCGCCGAGACGCTGATCCCGCTCCCCGCCGGGTGCCCGCTCTGCGGAGTTCCCCAGGACGAATCGCTGCTTCCCGCGATCAAGCCGCGCCGGTGTCCGCATTGCCGCGCCCACCCGCCGAGGTTCGCCTTCGCCACCGCTCCCTATCTGCACGGCGGCGCGCTGGCCGATGCCATCCACCGGTTGAAGTACGAGAACCGGGAGGACCTCGCTTCGGCGCTGGGCGTTCTCTTCGCGGCCTGCGCGGTCCCGAACTCGGACGTCCTGGTGCCCATTCCGCTCCATCCGCGGCGGCTGCGGCAGCGCGGCTACGATCAGGCCCTGCTGCTCGCCGTCGCCGCGGGGAAGCGGTTCGGGCTGCCGGTCGCGCACCTGCTGCGACGTGTGAGGGAAACGGGGCAGCAGGTAGGACGCGACCGCACCGGGCGCGAACGGAGCGTCCGCGGGGCCTTCGCCGCGGCGGGGACGGTGCTGGGCGCCCGCGTCTGCCTGGTGGACGACGTCCTGACCACGGGAGCGACGGCATCGGCCGCCGCAGGCGCCCTGCTGGATGCGGGAGCGGCCCGGGTGGAAGTGCGCACGCTCGCGCGTGCTCCGTAGCAGCCGGCGCCCGCCCGGCCGGGGGGCTGGCGGCCGCGGGCTTGACGCGTTACAGCATATCCGGGTGTCGGCGGAATGGGGGGCCCCCACCCGCCGTTGCTTCGCGGTGGGTGGGCTATCTCCTGCTCGCCCCTCGGGAGCCCGAACGCATGCTCAGCCTCGTCCTCGCCGCCGCAATCGCCGTCGCGCCCGCTGCTCCCCTCGAGGAGAGTACGCCCGCGTTGCAGGCACGGCTGCTGGGCGAGCTGGACCGGCCGCAGGCCATCGTGGACCTCTTCCGGCTGTACGAGCGCCGGGATGAGCAGGGCGACCTGGGGCCGCTGACCATCGTGCTCGAGGGCGTGGCAAGGCAGGCGAAGGCGAGGCCCGACGTGCGGGCGCTCGCGACGGAGATGCGCGCCGAGCTGGCGGTCGCCCAGGGGCAGCTCCCGCGTGCGGCCGCCCTCTTCGACGAGGTCGCTCCGATCCGCAACTGGACGGTGATCGGACCGTTCGACAACGAAGCCCGCGCCGGCCTCTCCACCGCGTACGGACCCGAGAAGGACGGCTTCGATCCGAAGGCGGTCTACCGGGGCAAGGAGCACGACGTCGCCTGGCGCACGCTGCCGGCCGGACACTCGCCGTACGCGTTCGTCGATCTCGCGGCCGCCATCTATCCGCGCTCGGACGTCGCGGTCTACGCGGCGACGGTGGTCCGCTCTCCCAAGGCGCAGGCCGCCCTGTTCCACCTCGGAGCCAGCGGCGCGACCCGGCTCTGGCTCAACGGCAAGCTGATCCACGAGGACGCGGCGATCCATCCCTCGCGCTTCGACCAGAAGACGTTCTCCGGCGAGCTGCGGTCCGGCGACAACTTCGTCCTGCTGAAGATCGCGCACAACCACGGCCGCCTCGGATTCGCGCTCCGGGTGGCAGATGCGAAGGACGCCCCGCTTGCGCAGATCGCGAGGGCCGCGCGGCCGCCACAGACGAAGGCGTCCGCATTCGCGGCAGCCGCGGAGCCGGGCCGCAAGCATCCGGCCGGCGCGAAGCCGGTGGATGCGATCGACGAGCTGCGCGCGGCGGCGGCGGCGAATCCCCGCGACGCGCGCGCGCAGGAAGACCTCGCCATCGTCCTGCAGTGGCGAAGGCCGACGGACGATACGGAGCGGATGCCGCTCCGGGCGATGGAGCGCGTGATCGACGTTCTGCCCACCTCTCCGGAAGCGGCGCTGCGCCTCTCGCGCCTCGAGGACCGCGACGGCAACAAGCGCCGCGGCGCGATGGAGGCCGCGCTGGCCGCGCACCCGGACAACGCCGCGCTCCTCGACGCGCTCGCGCAGTACCGCCTCGACCGCGGCGAAGGATGGGCGGCGCTGGAGCTCGCCCGCAAGGCCCGCGCGTCGGCGCCGCAGTGGGTGGACCCGATGCTCACCGAGGCGCGGGCGCTCGACGCCGTGGGACTCTCCGCGCGCGCCGCGCTGACCCGCATCGAAGCCGCGAAGGCCCGCCCGGATCTGGCGCGCGCCCGTCGCGCAGCCGCGGGCGCGTACCGGCGGCTGGGACGGATCGACGAGGCGATGACGGAGCTGAAGCAGGCGCTCGCGCTGCGGTTCGACGATGCCGAGGCCCGCAGCGAGCTGGTGGGGCTCACGCTCGACCGCTCCGACGTCGACGGCGCCCTCAAGCTCCTCGGCGAGGCGCTCGCCGTCGAGCCTGCCACCCTGTATCCGCGGCTTCGCGCCGCCGAGCTGCTGTCCGAGAACGGCCGCGCGAAGGAAGCGGACGAGGCCTATGCCCGCGCCCTGGCCCTCGCGCCGGACGATCCGGAACCGCACGAGGAGCTCGGGCGGCACCGGCTGCAGGCAGGCGACGACTCCGGCGCGCTCGCGGCCTTCGCGCGCGCCCTCTCCTTGCGGCCGCAGAATCCGGCGCTGCGCGAGCTGGTGCGCGCCATCCGTCCGGAGGAGCGGTACGCCGCGCCGTACCTCTACGACGCGAGGGCGCTGGCGAAGATGGCGCCCGTCTCCGGAGAGGACGTGGAGGTGCTCACCGACCTCTCGGTGGTGAAGGTGTTCGCCAACGGGCTCTCCTCGCGCACCCGCCAGGTCGTGCTGCGCGCCCACTCCCCGCGCGGGGTGGACGCGGCGCGGGTGCAGAGCGTGCAGTACTCGCCCGACCGGCAGGTGGTGAGAGTCGAGCGGGCGCGCATCTTCCGCAGCGACGGGAGCGTGCTGGAGAGCAAGTCCGAGGGAGAGCGCAACCTCTCGGAGCCCTGGTACGGCCTCTACTATGACGTCCGGGCGCGGATCATCTCCTTCCCCCAGCTGCAGCCCGGCGACGTGCTCGAGCTGGTCACCCGCATCGACGACTCCGGTTCCAACTTCTTCGCCGACTACTTCGGGGACTTCTCGTACCTGCAATCGACGCAGGTGCGGCGGATCTCCGACTACGTGCTGCTCGGACCGGCGGGGCGGACGTTCTACGCCAACGCCACGCCGCTTCCCGGGCTCGTCCACACCGAGGGGAAGTCGCTGGACGGAGGCACCTGGCGGCGCTGGACGGCGCGGGACGTGCCCAAGCTGGTCCCGGAGCCCTCCATGCCCGGGTACAGCGAGGTGCTCGCGTACGTGCACGTCTCCACCTACAAGACCTGGGACGACGTGGGCCGGTTCTACTGGGGGTTGGTGAAGGACCAGCTCCGGGTGACCGACGACATCCGGGCCGCGGCGGCGGAGGCGGTGAAGGACATCCCCGAGAGCGACCAGGCCGCCCGGATCCGCGCCGTCTACGACTTCGTGGTCTCCCGCACCCGCTACGTCGGGCTGGAGTTCGGGATCAACTCCTTCAAGCCCTATCCGGTGGAGACGATCCTCGCCCGCCGCTTCGGCGACTGCAAGGACAAGGCTTCGCTGATGCACGCGATGCTCGAGTCGCTCGGCATCGACTCGAAGCTGACGCTGCTGCGCATGAAGCGCCTCGGCGCCATCGACGAGGCGCCGGCCTCGCTGGCGGTCTTCAACCACGCCATCCTCTACGTGCCCGGGCAGAAGCTCTTCCTCGACGGCACCGCCGAGTTCCACGGCTCCGGCGAGTTGCCCGGCGACGATCGCGGCGCGGAAGTGCTGGTCGTCGAGCCGGAGGGAGGATCGAAGTTCTTCCGCACGCCCGATGCGCTGCCCGCCGACAACCTCGACGAGACCCGCATCTCCGCGAAGCTCCTTTTGGACGGGAGCGCGGCGGTGCAGGTGAAGGCCAGCGCCCGCGGGTCGGGGACGGCGGAGCTGCGCCGCGTGTTCGAGCCGGCGGACGAGCGGAGGGCTCGCGCCGAAGAGCAGCTCGCCCGGGCCGCGTTCCCGAACGTCAAGGTGACGGCGGTGGACGTCTCCGATCCGCACGACATCGAGAAGCCGTTCGAGACCCGGATCACCGCGACGGCGACGCGCTTCGCGGACCCGAAGGGGAGCGGGCTGCAGTTCGTCCCGTTCGGGCAGCGCCAGAGCTTCGTCGAGGCGTACGCGCAGCTCTCGAAGCGCGCGCTGCCGCAGCGGCTCCCCCTGGCGCAGCGCACGACCATCGAATCGCAGGTGGAGCTGCCGGCCGGCTGGGGCGCCACCGTGCCCGACGGCGTGCGCGAGAGCGGCCCGCATGGAGCGTACGAGATCGCGTACACCGCCTCGGCCGGGAAGGCCGTCGCGCGCCTGACGCTGACGCTGAACGGCGGCCTGCTGCAGCCCGCGGACTACGCGGCGTTCCGTGCCTTCCTCGGGCGGCTCGACGATGCGCTGCACCGGCGGGTGGAGGCGGCGCCGCTCGCGCAGACGGCGGCGCGCTGATGCGTCTGAGGTTGTTCGCACTGCTCCTGCTCTTCGGGTGCGCCCACGGCGGGGGTCGCGACGTCGCGCCCGCGGTCACGCCGGAGGACGCGCAGCGCCGGCTGCGGGAGACGGAGGCGCGCGCGGAGAAGGATCCCGCACAGCTCGCGCGCGCGGGCTGGCTCCGGTACCTGGTCGCCTCCGATCCGCGGGGCGCGTCACAGATGCTGGAGGCTGCCTCGCGCGGTGGAACGCCCTCGCAGCGGGCGCTGGCGCTCGCCGGACTGGCCGAGATCGCCGAGGATCGCACCGACTCGGCCACCGCTGCGCGTTACTTCATCGAGGCGCTCCAGACGGCCCCCACCGATCCGGTCGCGGAGCTCGCGGCGCTGCGCTTGCTCGACCTGGAGGGCGAATCGCCGCGCATCGACGCGAGCATCATCCAGGCGGCGCAGGCGCTGCGCGCCCCGGCGTCGCCGCGGGCGGCGCGCCTCTTGCGCGAGGCCGCCGCGCGCTGCTCGGGCCGGATGGCGGCCGCGGCGAAGGATCCCGCGCTCGAGCTGGAGGCGTGGCGCGCCGTCGGATCCGTACAGCACTGGCGCGTCGGCGGGCCCTTCGCGGCCTTTCGCCTGCTCGATCTGCGCCGCGTGCTCCCGCTGGACGGGCCGGCGCCGGCCGTCGCCGCCCAGAACGATCGCGCGCTCCTCTTCCCGGATGCGGACGTAGGCCTCGATCTCGAGCCCCCGGATGGCGACGTCTACTATGCAGCGAGCGACGTCCAGCTGGAGCGTGGCGGAGAGTACCTGCTCTGGGCGGAAGGCGCGGCAGCGCTGGAGGTGCGGCTGGACGGGGCGGCGATGATCTCGCGCGTGCCCTATCCGATCGAGAGCCCGCGCGCGCAGACGGCCGCCGTCCGCCTCGCTCCCGGGCGCCATCAAGTGCTCGTCCGCTGGAGCCGGGCGGAAGGCAACCGCTTCCGGGTGACGCTGGCGCGGGCGGATGGAGCGGTGTCGGACCTTCGGAGCGCCGCGCCTGCCGAGCTGTCGGGAGCGCGGAGAGCTGCGTCTTGCGATCTGGGGGAGTCCTGCATCGCGCCGCCCGCCTTTCGCGACCCGACGGACCTGCGCGCGGCCGCGGCGGCGTGGCTGGACGACGATCCGGCGGATCCGCTCGCGGCCTGGCTCCTGGCGCGTGCCACGATGGGGGACGACCGGAGCCTGTCGCGCACCGCGGGAGAGCGCGCGGTCCTGCTCTCGGGCGGCGGCGCTCCCGCCCTGGCGCTGCACGCGCAGCTCCTGCTGCACGATTCCGAGGTCCCCGACCGCATCGGCCGGGCCCGCGCGCTTTCCGAGCTCGGCGAGGCTACGCGCAAGGACCCGCTCCTGATCCGCGCCCGTCTCACCGCGGCCGCGCTGCAGCGCGATTCCGAGCGGTTCGACGACGCCGCGCAGGACATCGACAAGGCGCAGGCCACGCTCAGCGAGGAGAAGGCGCCGGTCTCCGCCCGGATCCTCGCGGCGCGGGCGCGCCTTCTCGAAGCGCGGGGCAATACCGCGGGCGCGCGCGCGCGCGCGGAGGAAGCGCTGCGGGCAGTGCCGGGCCGGTGCGACACGCTGCAGCTTCTGCTCGACCTCTCGCGCCGCGGCGGCTCGCTCGCCGACCAGCGCAAGTACGCCGACGACCTGGTCGGATGCGGCGACGGGCTCTCGACCTCGGCGCAGGCCGCGCGCGCCCGCGGCGACCTCGATCGCGCGGAGATGCTGCTGGAGGCTGCCGCCCGCCTGCGGCCGGCGCAGCCGTCGCGCCTGGAGCAGCTCGCCGACGTCCAGTCCGCGCGCAAGGAATTGCCCGCGTCGATCGCCTCGCTGCGCGCCGCCGCCGCGCTCGCTCCCCGCAGCCCCGAGCCGTTGCGACGGCTGGCGGGAGCGCTCGAGCTGCAAGGCGAGGCGAAAGCGGCGGCGGACGCGCGCCGGGCCGCTCTTCGGCTCGGACCCGGCGACCTCCAGGTGAGACAGCAGATCGCGCTCGACGAGGGCGTGCGCCTGATGGCCTGGAGCGATCGCGACGGCGCGGCGCTGGCAAAGGCGGCGAAGGAAGCGCCGCCGGGAGCGAGCGCGGTGCGGCTGCTCGATTCGGGCGCCGTGCAGATGTTCCCGGACGGCGGCGGCGTGGAGCGGGTGCACACGGTGGCCCGCGTCCTGGACAAGAAAGGCATCGCCAACTTCGGCGAGGCGCAGATCCCGTCCGACGCGCAGGTGCTGCACCTGCGAACGCTCAAGGCGGACGGCCGGGTTCTCGAACCGGAGTCGATCCCGGAGAAGGAGGGGATCAGCCTTCCGGGCCTGGAGCCCGGCGACGTGGTCGAGATCGATTACCTGCGTGGCATTTCCCCTCGCGGCCCGGACATGCCGGGTTACACGCTGGGCGCGTTCTTCTTCCGCGATGACGAGACGCCGATGACGGAGTCCGGGTACGAGGTCCGCACGCCGTCGCAGCCGGAGATCGATGCGCACAACCTGCAGCTCCCCTCCGGCGCGCTGACGCGTGAGCCCAACGGCGGTTACCGCTTTCACTACTCCGCCCACGACGTGAAGCCGCTGCGGGTGGAGCCGCACCAGACGCCCGAGAGCGAGACCATGCCCTGGGTGCAGCTCGGGACCGGGGCCGGGCAGCGCGACCTGATGCTCTCCCTCGCGGACTGGGCGGTGCTGCGCTCGCGGCCCGGCAGCGCGACGCTGGAGCTCGCGCGCCGCGCCGGCGGCTCGGGAGCCGCGGACACGGCGCGGAAGATCCATGCGGCGGTGGCGCAGGCGGTGCGCGGCCGCTCCACCGGCACCGATTTCCAGTCCAGCGCGGCGCACGTGCTCGCCCAGGGCCGCGGCAACCGGCTGCTGGTGCTGAAGGCGGCGCTCGCTTCGGCGCGGATTCCCTCGCACGTCGTCTTCGTCCGGACGTTCCTCTCGGATCAGGCGCCGTACCGGTTCCCGCGCGGCGACGTGTACGGATATGCGGTGCTCCGCATCGATCTGCCCGGAGGGCCCGCCTGGGTGGACCCGTCGTACCGCCTCGCTCCGTTCAACCAGCTGCCCGCGTTCGTGCGCGGCCAGGATGCCTGGGTCCTGCCGGAGCCCGGCGAGGAGCCCGCCCTGATCCGCCTGCCGCAGGCCTTGCCGGAGCAGCGCGAGGGCCGGCTGGTGCGGATGGAGCTCGCGGTGGACGCCGATGGGGTGGCGAGCGGCACCGGCCGGGACGAGCACCAGGGGTTCGAGGCCGCGGCGCTCAAGGACGCGCTCGAGCGGCTCGATCCGGAGCAGCGGAAGCAGGCGGTGGAGGCGATGCTCGGCCGCGGCCTGCGCGGCGTGACCCTGGAGTCGCTCTCGACCGAGCGCGAGTCCGAGCTGGGCGGGCCGGCGACGCTGGTCTATGGCCTGCGCATGCCGCTCGCGCGCAAGGACGGCACCGGATTGCTCCTCCCGGCTTCGCTGGCGCCTTCGCGCTTGACCCGACGCTGGCTGGAGACGGCGGAGCGGCAGGTCCCGCTGCTGGTCGATTCGCCGGAGATCGTCTCGCAGCAGATCGCGATCGACCTGCCGCCGGGGCGATCGCTGCGAGGAGCGCCGAAGCCGGTGTCGATCACGACCGAGTTCGGCGCTTACTCCTGGAGCGCGCGCCAGGACGGCGGCAAGCTGCGGATCGAGGAGTCCATCTCCATCCCGCAGCAGCGCGTGCGCCCGGAGCGCTACGCGGCGTTCGCCGCGTTTGTCCGCGACATCGATCAGGCGCAGGCGCAGGACCTGGTGGTCGCGCCCTAGCACGGTGCGCGGCGCTCTCTCTCAGAAGAAGCGCAGCGACACTTCGCTGTGCAGGTCCAGGCCGCGATCGTTCAGCCGGAGGACGGCGCCGTCGAACGAGCCCAGGCCGTCGCGGACGGTGCGCTCGATCGCCTTGCGGTGCTCGTCGCGCACGGGGAGATCCAGATCCCGCTCGAGCGCGGCGAGATCGATTCCCGAGGCGAGCCGCAGGCCGGTGAAGATGCGCTCCCTGAGGTGCTCGGCCGGCGGGACCTGCTCCGACGACGCCTCACCCGTCCCCGCGCTCTCCACGCGCTCCATGTATCGCTCCGGCGACCGATCGTTCGCGTAGCGGATGGCCGCGCGCCCCTCGCGGCGGAAGCCGCAGGCGCCGCACCCTGCGGCGACGTACTCGACGCCGCGCCAGTAGAGCGAGTTGTGCACCGCCTCGTACCCCGGCCGCGCGTAGTTGCTGATCTCGTACCGCGCGTACCCGCCCTTGCCCAACTCGGCGCGGACGGCGTCGCCCATGTCGGAGACCGCGTCGTCGCCGGGCAGCGCCAGCTCGCCGCGCTTGACCGCCTTGGCCATCGGCACTTCTTCGGCGAGGCCGTTGAGCGTGAGCGCATAGCAGGAGATGTGCTCGGGGCCGAGCGCCACGGCGACGGCGGCGTCCTGGGCCGCCAGCTGCGGCGTTTGCCGTTCGGCGCCGTGGATCAGGTCGAGCGAGACATTCCGGAACCCGGCCGCCCGCGCCGTCCGGAACGCCCGCACGGCGTCCGGGCCGCTGTGCTTGCGGCCGAGCGCGACCAGCTGCGCGGGTGCGAACGACTGCACGCCGATGGAGAGCCGGTTCACCCCCAGCGCGCGGAACGCCGCAAAGCGCTCTTCGTCGGTGGTGCCCGGATTGGCCTCCAGCGTCACCTCTGCGTCCGCCCGGACGCGCCAGAGCGCGCGGACCGCGTCCAGCACGCGCCCGAGCTGCGGCGGATCCCAGAGCGAGGGGGTGCCGCCGCCGAAGTAGACGGAGACCGCCTCCCGGCCGGGGAACTGCGCGGCGCGCGCATGCAGCTCGCGCAGGATCGCCCCGGTGTAGCGCTCCTGCGGGATCACCGCCTCGGCGCGCGAGGCGAAGTCGCAATAGGGGCACTTCGAGAGGCAGTACGGGAAATGGATGTAGACGCCGAACTGCATCAATCCTCGTGGAACTTCGCCCGCAGCGTCTCGCGCCTGGCGTCGGCCACCCAGGCTTGCAGGGCGGGCCAGCTCCAGATGGCGTCGCAGTACGCCTTCGCGGCGCCGGCGACCGGGATCGAATAGGTGCGGAAACGCGAGACCACCGGAGCGTAGAAGGCATCGGCGATGCACGGCTGCTTCCCGAAGAGGAAGGGGCCGCCGCTCTGCCGCAAACACTCCTCCCAGATCTCGACGATGCGATCGACCTCCGCCTGCGTCTGCGCGCGCAGCGGCTTGTACGCGTACTGCTCGACGATCTTCATCGAGCAGTCGTTGCGGAGGTTGGCAAACCCCGCGTGCATCTCCGCCGTCACCGAGCGGGCCCGCGCGCGCTGCGCCACGTCCTGCGGCCACAGCCGCTTCTCCGGGAACTTCTCGTGCAGGTACTCGGAGATGGCGAGCGAGTCCCAGACGGTGAGGTCGCCGTCGATCAGCGCCGGCACCCGGCCGCTCGGCGAATGCTTGCGGATGTTCTCCGCCGTGTCGGGCATGTCGAGGGGGACGACGATCTCCTCGTACGGGACGCCGGCGTGCTTCAGCACCAGCCAGCCTCGCAACGACCACGACGAATACTTCTTGTTCCCGACCACGATCTTGAGCATGGGCACCTCTGGCGCTTACTTCGATAACGCCCGCGGAGGCGCCGCGCGCGTGGATTTCGCGCGGGCGAGCTCCTGCTCGAGGACCTGGTTCTCGCGGCGGACCTGCTCCAGCTCGGAGGCGACGCGCTTGAGGCGATCCTCCAGCGCGCCCATCTGCTCGAGTCGCGCGCGCAGCGCCCCCGCTTCCGATCGGACCGCGGCGCGCTCCCGGCCCAGCGCGTCCACCACCGACTGCAGCTCTCCCGCCCGGCGCTCGGCGCGCCCCGCCCGATCGGCGAGCTCGTCGAACTCGGCGCGCATCCGGCGCAGCTCCGCCTCCATCGCGGGCTCGCGCGTGCGGCCCTGCTCGACGGCGGCGGCGAGCTTCGCCTCGCGGTCGCGCGCCTCGGCCATCAGCTTGGTGAGCGCGGCGATCTGCTCGTTCGAATCGTCCAGGTCCTCTTTGAGCTGCGCCTCGCGCGAACGGGACTGCTGGCGCTCGGACTCGAGGTCCGTCCGCAGGCGCCCTTCCGATTCGGTCGCCGCGGCCAGCAGCGGCTTCACCGACGCGAGCTCGCCGCTCACCGCCCGGAGCTGCTCGAGCACGGCGGCCTTCCCGGCGTTCGCGCCGTCGAGCAGCGCTTCCGCCTCGGTCGAACGCTTTTCGGCATCGAGGACGCGGTTCTCGGCATCGAGCGCGCGATTTTCCGCGTCGAGCAACCGGTTCTCGGCGTCCCGCAGGCGACTCTCGCTCTCGATCGAGCGCTGCTCCGCTCCTGCCACGAGCGCCCGGGCTTCCTCTTCGCTCGCGGCCAGGCGGTCCTGCTCGGCCCGCGCGGCGGCGGCTTCCTTCTCGGCCGCCTGCGCGCGCGCCTCGGCAGCGCGCGTCGCCCCGGTCAGCTCCTCGTCGCAGGCCGCGCGCACCGACATCGACGCTTCCAGCATCGCCAGCTGCGTTCGCGCGACCTCGGACTCCGAGGCTGCCGTATCCGCCGCCTGGCGCAGCTGCTCGCGTTCGGCGCGCAGCGCCGCCCCCTCTTCCTGCGCCTTCTGGGCCAGCTCCGCCATCCGCCGTGCCGCTTCGACGAGCTGGCCTTCGGCCGCCTGGAGCTGGGTCCGCGATCGTTCGCGCAGCGCCTCGAGCTCCCGGGTCACGGCATCGAGCTGGGCCTTGTACTCCTCGGCGCGTGCACGCTCCGCGTCGAGGCGCAGCGACTCCCGCCGGATCCGCTCGGATTCGGCGCGGAGCTCCTCGATGTTGGTCGGCGTGCGTCCGGACACGAACCCTAGGATATCACGAGGTGTCCGCGTGCTAAGGTGCCCCCCCTCGATGAAGACCGACAAGAACCTTATCGATGCAATTGCCCGTGGAATCGTCGTTTTCGACGGAGCCATGGGCACGACGCTGCAGCGGATGCAGCTTGCGGGCGACCTGACGATCCGCGATTTCGACGGGCGGCAGGGGTGCAACGAGGTCCTCTCGTTGACGCGTCCGGACGTGGTCGGCGGCGTGCACCGATCCTATTTCGAGGTCGGGTGCGACGTCGTCGAGACCAACACGTTCGGCGGCAGCCGGCCCAAGCTCGAGGAGTTCGATCTCGGCGCGAGGCTCGTCGAGATCAACGAGGCGGCGGCGCGGATCGCCCGCGAAGAGGCCGACCGGGCGCAACGCGCCGACGGGCGGCCGCGGTACGTCGCCGGGTCCCTGGGGCCGAGCGGCTTCTTGCCGTCCTCGAGCGATCCGGATCTCGGCCGCGTCCGGCCGGCGGAGCTGCTGGAGATCTTCCGCGAGCAGACCGCTCCGCTGCTCCGGGGCGGAGTCGACTGCATCATCGCGGAGACCGCACAGGACCTCCTGGAGCTGCGCTCGCAGATCTTCGGCGCCCGCAAGGCGATGGAAGAGGTGGGCCGCCGCGTCCCGATCATCGCGCAGATCACCCTCGACCCGAGCGGGCGGATGCTCCTCGGCACCGAGCCGCTCTCGGCGGCGGCGCTGATCGCCGCCAGCGGCGCGGACATCATGGGGCTGAACTGCTCCACCGGCCCGCGCGAGATGGTGGACCCGCTGCGCGCGCTGGCCGAGCACGCCCCGCTGCCGCTCTCCTGCCAGCCGAACGCGGGGATTCCGGAGAACCGCGAAGGCGTCGCCGTCTATCCGATGCAGCCCACCGATCTGGCGGAGCACCTCGCTCGCTTCGTGCGCGATTTCCGGCTCGCCGTGGTCGGCGGGTGCTGCGGAACGACGCCGGCGCACCTCAAGCTGGTGGTCGAGGCGACGCGCGGAACCGGTGCGCCGCGCAAGCCTCCACGGCGCGTCCCGATGCTCTCCAGCGGCCTGAAGGCGGTCGCCCTGCACCAGGAGCCGCGGCCGCTGATCATCGGCGAGAGGGTCAACTCGCAGGGCAGCAAGAAGATGAAGGAGCTGCTGCTGGCGAACGACATCGCCGGGATCCTCGCGGTCGCGCGCGAGCAGGTGGAAGGCGGGGCGCATGCGCTGGACGTCTGCGTCGCCCTCACCGAGCGCGCGGACGAGCAGGAGACGATGACGCGGGTGGTCCGGGTGCTCTCCGGACAGATCGAGGCGCCGCTCTGCGTCGACTCCACCGAACCGGAGGTGGTGGCGAACGCCCTGGAGTGGCTGCCGGGGATCGGCATCGTCAACTCGGTCCACCTCGAGCGCGGCTGGGAGAAGATCGACAAGATGTTCCCCCTGCTCAGGCAGTACGGCGCCTGCACGGTGGCGATGGCCATCGACGAGAAGGGGATGGCGCTGACCCGCGACCGCAAGCTGGAGGTGGCGCGGCGGATCTACGAGCGGGCGCTGAGCGACGGGTTGCAGCCGTGGCAGCTGCTCTTCGACGTCCTCACCTTCACGCTGGCGACCGGGGACGAGCAGTACAAGAACAGCGCCGTCGAGACCATCGAAGGCATCGGGCTGGTGAAGGAGAAGCTGCCCGGCGCCCTGACGGTGCTCGGCGTCTCCAACGTCAGCTTCGGCCTCTCCAAACAGACCCGTCCGATCCTCAATTCGGTCTTCCTCACCCACTGCCTGAAGGCGGGACTCGACGCCGCGATCATCAACCCGCGCGACATCCTGCCCTGGAACGAGATCCCGCCGGACGCGCGCACGCTCGCCGAGGACCTCGTCCTCGCGCGCCGTGACGATGCGCTGGCGCGCCTGATCACGCACTTCGAGGGCAAGGGGCCGGCGAAGGCCGCGGTGGAAGAGGAACGGCACTTCGACACGGTGGAAGCGAAGCTGCACCACATGATCGTCGATCGGCAACAGAAGGGGCTGATCGAGACGCTCGACGAGTGCCTGAAGACGCGCTCGGCGGTCCGGGTGATCAACGACGTCCTGCTCGGCGCGATGAAGGAGGTGGGCGATCGCTTCGGGGCCGGCGAGCTGATCCTCCCCTTCGTCCTCCAGAGCGCCGAGGTGATGAAGAAGGCGGTGGCGCACCTCGAGCAGTTCATGGAGAAGAACGACACGTACTCGCGGGGAACGGTGGTCCTCGCGACCGTGTTCGGGGACGTGCACGACATCGGGAAGAACCTGGTCAAGACGATCCTCTCGAACAACGGCTACACCGTGCACGATCTCGGCAAGCAGGTGCCGGTCGACAAGATCGTCAACACCGCGGTGGAGAAGAACGCCGACGCCATCGGCCTCTCGGCGCTGCTGGTCTCGACTTCGCGGCAGATGCCGCTGGTGGTGCAGGAGATGGACCGCCGCGGGCTGAAGCTGCCGATCCTGATCGGCGGAGCGGCCATCAATCGCAAGTACGGATGGCGGACGGCCTACGTCGAGGGGACCGACAAGCTGTACGAAGGCGGCGTCTACTATTGCCGCGATGCCTTCGAGGGCCTGGATACCGTGGGGCTGCTGCAGAATCCCGAGGAGCGCCCGAAGCTGTTCGAGAAGCTGAAGCGCGAGGCGTACCTGCATCGGAACATGGTGATCGCGGGCGCAGAGCGGGCGGGCAGCGAGCAGCTGGCCGCGGTGACCGACGTGGCGCCGCGCAGCGTGGCCGAGCCGCCCAAGGTGTCGCCGCCGTTCTGGGGCACGCGCATCGTCCCGCCGGAGGATCTCTCGCTGCGCGACATCTTCGACTGCCTCGACCTCGTCGAGCTCTACCGGCTGCAGTGGGGCGTGAAGCCGAAGTCGCGCGAGACGTACCAGAAGATGATCGCCGACGAGTTCGCGGTGAAGCGCCACGAGCTGCAGGAGGAGTGCATCCGCAACGGCTGGCTCACCCCGAAGGTCATCTACGGCTACTTCCCCTGCTCGGCGAAGGGCAACGACCTGACGGTGCTCGACCCGGACTCGCGCAAGCCGATCTGGAAGTTCAACTTCCCCCGGAAGACGGAGACGCCGCGCAAGTGCCTCGCCGACTTCTTCTCCGAGGACGACGTGGTCGCCTTCCAGGCGGTCACCGTGGGCGATCGGGCGACGAAGCTCTGCGCCGACTGGGAAGCGGCGGGGGAATTCACCCAGTCGTACTTCGTGCACGGGCTCGCGGTGGAGACGGCGGAAGCGCTGGCCGAGTACTGGCACCGGCGCGTCCGCGCGGAGATGGGGCTGCCGCCCGATCAGGGAAAGCGCTACTCCGCGGGATATCCCGCCTGGCCCGATCTCGCCGACCAGCAAGGCGTCTGGGCCATCCTCCATCCGGAGCGCATCGGCATCACCCTCACCGAGGCGCACCAGATGGTGCCGGAGCAGAGCACCAGCGCGATCATCGTCTGGCACCCGGAGGCGAGCTACTACTCCGTCCGGTCGGCCGTGACTCCCTGATCGGGGCGCGCGCCGCGATCAGTCGTCGTCGCGGTCGTGGTCCCGGTCGCCGTGGGCCCGGCAGACGAAGCTGGCCGCGTCGTTCGTGCTGCCCTTCCCCTGGTGCTCCGCGAACTGGGGGAACGGGCAAAGCGGCCGCGTCATCTGGACGCCCTTGGTCGGGTCATCGGCGTTGAACTTCGTCGCCGTGATCCTCTCGGGCGCGGTGCCGTGCTCGACCCAGTCGACGAGCGGCGCGACGGTATCGAAGACGTTCGGGCCGGGGCCGCTGCCACAGTGCAGGACGCCCGGCGCCAGGAACAGGCGATAGAAGTCCTGCGTGTCGCGCAGCGCGCGATCCCCTTGCCCGGAGCGGGCGACGACGCTTTCGAAATAGTTGATCGAGTTGCGCGGCGCGATCGCCGGGTCGTCCCAGCCGTGCCAGTGCAGCAGCTTGCCGCCGTGCGCGCGGAACCGGCTCAGGTCCGCGTCGGTCGAGTCGATCGTCCCGGAGGTGGTGTTCTCCGCGAAGGAGACGTCGGAGTCGAAGTTCATGGTCCGGTAGTCGAACGACGGATCTTCGCGGACGATGTAGGTGAAGAACTGGTTGCCGAAGAAGGCCTGGATGGTGGGCGATCCCGCGATCGGCAACGGTCCGGTGATCCACGCCGACCATCCGCCCGGCGCCGCCTCGGCGCCCGCCTCGTACCCCGGGAAGATCAGCTTGCCGGTCCGTGGATTTCGCGGCCCCGCGTAGATCTTCCGCACGGCGGCGACCTGGGCCGCGGTCAGGCAGTTGTCGTTCTCGGCGCCCGCGCACTGGATGACGGCGGGGTCGAACCGGCACTGGCGCGGATCGTTGAGCAGGCCGTCCTTGATCCCGTCCAGCTCGTCGCACTGGGCGAGCGCCGCGCGCTGGATCGCGACCAGCTTCGGCGGATTCACCGTGCTGGCGGCGTTCGCGAACAACGCCTGCTCGTTCCAGATGAACCCTGTGAACAGGTGGATCCAGTTGTTCGCCGGCGCGCCCGCGGAGATCCCGTCGAAGTCGTCCGGGAACCGCTGCGCTTCCATCAGCGCCTCGCGCCCGCCGTCGGAGCAGCCGACGAAATAGGAGCGGGCCGGGCCGCTGCCGTAGAACGCCGCGATCACGGCCTTGGCGCTGTCGGTGGTCTCTTTCAGCGCGCGGAAGCCGAAGTCGATGACCTGTTGATGATGTCCCGGCGCGAAGGTGGCGGTTCCGCCGATGTGCCCGTCGTCCGTGCCCGCGGCGGCGAATCCACCGGCGATCGCCGCAGCCAACGAGCCGAACGGGACCGCGCCGGCGAACCCGCCGTTCCCCGCTTGCTGGTACCTGCCGTTCCATGTCGAGGCGGGAAGCCAGACTTCCAGGCCGATGTGCGAATCGGGGCTGGGCGTGGAAACGACCGCCACGCGGCAGAATGCGGGAAGGTTGTTGAACACCTGGCCGCCCACGGTGAACGAGCCCGCGGGGACCGACTGCGCGAGCGTCACCGTGGCGTGTGGCAGCGAAAGCGAGGTGAGGCTCGTGCAGGTTGCTGCGTGGGCCGGCGCCGCGGACCACGCAGCGGCGGCGGCCGCGAGAGCGGCGAGGGGCGAGATGCGACGAACCATGGGGTGCTTCCTTCCGGGTGCGCGATGCGGGGGTGCATCGTCGGCGCGCACCGTAGCGTCCTGTCCAGTCGCGAACTCAAGACGCGATGAGTCGGATCTACCGTGCGACGTGCGTCGGACTGGCGATCCGTCGCCGTCAGCGCGCCCAAGCTGCCGAGATCAGGTTCGCCACTGCCTCGGGCGCGTCGAGGTGCACGTGATGACCCGTGTTCGGGACCGTCTGCACCGACATCTTCAGATGAGGAAAGCGGGCGCGCAGGTCGGGTTCGTCGGGAAGCATCCCGGTCTCGCCGCGGATGGCGAGGATGGGCACGGTGGCCTGCGCGCAGATGAGCTGGATCACGGGCTCGCTGATCGGCAGCGGCGAGTGCGCGCGAAGCAGCGGATCCCACTTCCAGGCGAGCGCGTTCTCCTGCTCCGGATCCGGCGCGATCCCGCCTTCGGCGAGGAGCCGGGCGGCCTTTTCCGAGAGCAAGGCGTTGTTCCGGAGCAGACGCTGCGCGGCGTACTCGACCGACTCGACTCGCCGCCGCTTGCGCGGGATGTGCCGCAGGTCTTCCAGGTAGCTCCCGAGGCGCGCAGGGATCTCCTGCGTGGAGATGCTCAGCGGCACGGCATCGATCAGCGTCAGGTGCGAAACGCGCCCCGGCCGCGTCGCCGCGTAGATCAGGCCCGCCGCGGCGCCCATCGAATGGCCGACGAGGCGCACCGATTCCTGCGGCGACAGCACCTCCAGGGCGCCGTCCAGGTCCGCGACGTAGTCCACGAAATGGTAGAAGCCGCCCGGACCCACCCATTGCGAGTCGCCGTGCCCGCGGAAGTCGAGCGCGACCGTGCGGCCGGGCAAGAGCGGCGCGAGCAGGTCGAACGAGCCCGCGTGATCGAGCCAGCCGTGCAGGAGGACGGTCAGCTCTCCTTCTCCGCGCTCTACGGCGTGAAGCTTCAGGCCGCGCACGTCCAGCAAGCGGTGGTTCACGATCGCGAGCGTATCAGCTTGACCCGCCGGCCGCCGTTTGCTACCCGCGCGCACATGCCGAATCCGCTCGTCGGAATCATCATGGGCAGCAAGACCGACCTCGACGTGCTCGAGGGGGCCGTGGCGATCCTGAAGGAATTCGGGATCGAGCACGAGGTGCGCGTCCTCTCGGCCCATCGCACCCCGGAGCAGGTGCTGGAGTGGTCGTCGAGCGCCGAGACCCGCGGGCTCGAGGTGTTGATCGCCGCGGCGGGCGGCGCCGCGCACCTGCCCGGCGTGGTGGCCGCCAAGACGGTGCTGCCCGTGCTCGGGGTCCCCGTCCCCTCGACGACGCTGGGAGGCGCGGACGCGCTCCTGTCGATCGTGCAGATGCCGAAAGGCATTCCGGTGGGAACGCTCGCCATCGGCAAGCCGGGGGCGGCGAATGCGGCGCTGCTCGCGGTCGCCATCCTCGCCGGGAAGCGGCCGGAGCTGCGCGAGAAGCTGCGCTCCTGGCGCAAGTCGCGCGCCGAGGAAGTGATCAAGGCCGACAAGTCCGTCAGCGGATCCTGACGCCCATCGCCAGGCCTTCGGCGGTGGGGATCATCGTGGCGCGGAAGCGGCCGCCCTGCGCCAGCTCCTGGTTGAAGGTGCGGAGCGCCGCGCGGCCTTCATCGCCGCCGGGAACGTGGATCTCTCCGAAGCCGAAGGCGTTGTCGGCGAGCACCACCCCGCCTTCGCGCAGGTGGTCGGCCGCCCATCGGAGATACGCGGGATAGCTCACCTTGTCGGCGTCGATGAAGACGAGATCGAACGGCGCCTCCGCTTCGATCTCGCGCAGCTTCTCGGACGCCTTGCCCACGTGGATGTGCGCCCGCGAGGCGACGCCCGCCTTGTGGAACGACTCCGTCGCCACGCGCGCGTGTTTTTCGGAGTACTCGAAGGTGTGCAGGACGCCGTGCGGGCCCATCCCCCGGAGCAGGCAGACTCCGCTGTACCCGCCGAGCGTGCCGATCTCGACCGCCTTCAACGCGCCGATCGCGCGGGCGAACACTTCCAGGTGGAGCCCGTCGAACCGGCCCACCGCGATGGCGGGCAAGCCTTCGCGGATGCTGCGCTCGCGGATCTCGCGAAGGACTGCATCCTCCGGCCGGAAGACCTGCTCCGCCCAGCGCATGAGCGCGGGATCGCCTTGACCGAACCCCTTCTCCTCGGGAGACCCCGGCATCGCGCGCACCCTACTCCTCTCCGCGCCGCAGCGCCTTCTTGCGGCTCTCCCGCTTCTTGGTGTCGAGCCGCCGCTGCTTCGCCGCGCGGGAAGGCCGCGTCGGCCGGCGCGGCGGCGGACGGTATGCGCGCCGCTCCAGCTTTTCGCGCAGGCGCCCGAGCGCGATCCTGAGGTTTTGCGTGCGCGAGCGCTCGTCCTTGCCTTCGACGCTCACGCCCGACGGCAGGTGAACCAGCCGCACCGCGGTCTCCGCCTTGTTCCGGTGCTGCCCGCCGGGCCCGCTCGCGCGGTGCGCCTGCACGTCGCACTGCGCGAGCAGCGCGTCGTCAGGCAGCAGATGCCAGGCGGACGCTTCCACGCTGATCAGGCCATCTGGTCCTTGGCTGCCGCCTCGATCTGCCGCGCCAGGCGCAGGTCACGGTCGGTGATGCCGCCCTTGTCGTGGCTCGAGAGGGTCAGGGTGATCTTGTGGAACTGGATGAGGATGTCGGGGTGGTGATCGGCGCGCTCCGCCAGCTCGCCCACGGTCCCCGCGAACGCCATCGCCGCTTTGAAGCCCTTGAGATCGAAGGTCTTCTGCAGCGCGTTCCCCTGCCGCCTCCACCCCGGCAGCTCCTTGAGGGCGCTCTCGATCTCCGCGTCGCTCGATAGACCTTTCTCGGCCATGGCCAGGTCCTTTCGTCCAAGTGTCGGGGCAACTTAATGGACGGCGGGCGGCTGCGCAGCATCCCTTGGAAGAAAAAGTCCTGTTACAACAGGCCGCATGCCGTTGACCCCTGCGTTCGAGGCTGGAGTCTACAAGCAGCGGCGCGACGAGGTCCTCCGCCGGATGCGTGAGCTCGCCCCCTCCCCGTCGGTGGCGATCTTTCCCGCGATGCCGGTCGCCACGCGGAACAGCGACGTCGAGCACGCGTACCGGGCCGACAGCGACCTGTACTGGCTGACGGGTTTCGAGGAGCCGGAGGCCGTCGCCGTCCTCGCGACCGGCGGCGACAAGCCGTTCACGCTCTTCGTCCGCCCGCGGGACAAGGAGAAGGAGATCTGGACCGGGCGCCGCGCCGGCGTGGATGGCGCGATGAAGAGCTTCGGCGCCGATCAGGCGTTCGAGGTCAGCAAGCTCGACGAGGAACTGCCGAAGCTGCTGGGCTCGGCGCGCACGCTCTTCTACCGGATCGGCGGCGACGACCCGGAGTTCGACCTGCGGATCTCCCGCGTGCTCCGCAATCTGCGGGCGAGGGCGCGCGCGGGGGTCAATGCGCCGCCGCGGATCGAGGACCCCGGACAGATCGTCCACGAGCTGCGGCTGCGGAAGGAGCCGCGGGAGATCGACGCGCTCCACCGGGCGGTGGAGTTGACCCGCAAGGGACATCTCGCCTGCATGCAGGCGGGTCGTCCGGGAGCGCACGAATACGATCTCCACGCGATCCTCGAGCGCGAGTTCCGGCAGAAAGGCGGGCGGGGATGGGGCTACTACCCGATCGTGGCGGCCGGCGAGAACGCAACCGTCCTGCACTACACCGACAACCGCGTGGAGATCCGCGACGGCGAGCTGGTCCTGGTCGACGCCGGAGCGGAGTACGATCTGTACACCGCGGACGTCACCCGGACGTTTCCCGCCTCGGGGCGATTCACCGAGCCGCAGCGCGAGTGCTACCAGCTGGTGCTCGACGCCGCGGACGCCTGCATCGCGGCGACGCGGCCGGGCGAAACCATCGACGGCCTGCACGAGAAGGCGGTGCGGATCCTCACCGCCGGAATGGTGAAGCTCGGTCTCCTGAAGGGAGACGTCGAGACGCTGATCAAGGAGAACGCGTTCCGCCGCTACTACATGCACCGGACCAGCCACTGGCTGGGGCTCGACGTGCACGATGCGGGCAGCTACTCCGTCGACGGCAAGCCGCGCCCGCTCGAGCCGGGGATGGTGTTCACCGTCGAGCCCGGCCTGTACGTCGCGGGCGACGACGAGAGCGCGCCGAAGGAGCTGCGCGGCATCGGGATCCGGATCGAGGACGACATCCTGGTGACGCCGTCGGGGCACGAGAACCTGACCGCGTCGATCCCCCGGACGGCGAGCAACGTCGAGGCGGCGTGCGCGCGGTGATCGGGTTCGGGGCGCAGGACCTCGCGGTGGCAGCTGGACAGCGGCCGCGAACCGGCGGCCTACTCTTTTCCTCCACCTTTTACTTTTTGCGTCTTCTTGTCCGGCGGCTCATACGGGTCGATCAGCTCGCCGTACTTGATCAGGTCGCCGGTCGCCTTGAACTCCTCGATGGAGATCAGCACCTCGGTCTCGGCGCCCACGAACCCGACGCCGAGGAGCCCCTCCTCGGGGACGTCGGCGCGATACATCTCGAGTCCCTTCTGCATCAGCGGGCCGATCTCGTCGACGTATTGGGCCACGCTGTGCACCCGGATGCGTTTCATGGGCGCGCTGAATAGCACACTCGCGGATCGCCTGCTCCCGTGGTTTTCCGCTTCGCGGCGCGACCTTCCCTGGCGGAAGGAGCCGCGCGACCCGTACCGCGTCTGGATCAGCGAGGTGATGCTGCAGCAGACGCGCGTCGAGGTGGTGATCCCCTACTACCGGCGCTTCCTCCGCCGCTTTCCCACCCTGCGCGCGCTGGCGGCCTCGCCGCTCGACGACGTGCTCGCGCTCTGGAGCGGGCTCGGGTATTACGCGCGCGCGCGCAATCTCCACCGCGCGGCGCAGGCTTGCGGCGGCGCGCTGCCAAGGACGTCGGCGGAGCTGCGCGCCCTTCCCGGATTCGGACCGTACACCGCAGCCGCGGTGGCCTCGCTGGCATTCGGCGAGGACGCGCCGCTGGTCGATGGCAACGTCGCGCGCGTCCTCGCGCGGGTGTTCGCGCTGGACGGCGATGCGCGGGCTTCGGCCTGGAAGCTCGTCCCGACGCTGATGCCGGCCGGCAAGTCGGGGGCATTCAACGAGGCGCTGATGGAGCTGGGCGCGACGCTCTGCACGCCGCGATCGCCGCAGTGTGCGCGCTGCCCGCTCTCCGCAGAGTGCCGCGGCAAGGCGCATCCGGAACGATATCCCGCGACGCGGCGGCGGCCCGAGCGGCCGCTTCTGGAGTGGCGCGCGCTGGCGCTGCGGCGAAAGGACGGGGCCGTGCTGCTGGCGCGGCGGCCCGCAGCGGCGCTCTTCGGCGGGCTCTGGGATCTTCCCATGGAGCGTCCCGCCGGGATCCGCGTCCACGGGCCGTTGACGAATCGGGGGCTGGTGGAGCAGACCCTCACGCACCGCGAGGTCCGCGTCGAGATCGCCTTTGGGCGGGCGAGCGGAACGCCGGCCAGCGCGGAAGTCCGCTGGGTCGTCCCGGAGGGCATTTCCGCTCTCGGCCTCTCGTCCCTGACGCGAAAATCCTTGCGCCTCGCCGGCGTCTTGACAGCGAAGCGCTCGTCGACGAGGTTTCGCGCGCCGTGATCGCGCTCCTGCTCATCGCACAGGCGCTGCCGCCCGTGCAGGCGGTCCAGCCGCCTCCCGGTTCGTCGCTGAACGCGCCGCTCGCGCCACTGACGCCGGAAGCTCCGGTGGAAGGTCCGGTGCTCCCGCTGGCGGACGCGCTCGAGGCGGCGCGGAAGCAATCGCCGGACCTGGCGATCGCGCTCGAGCGCGTGCGGCTGGCGGAGAACAACGTCCAGCGGGCCTGGTCGGCGCTGCGGCCGACCCTGTCCGCGACCGGCACGCTCACCTACAACAACGAGCCGGGCACCGTCTTCACTCTCACCCCCGGCGGCGCATTTCCCTTCCAGGTCACGGAGGGGAGCAACTGGACCAAGGCGGGAACGCTGCAGTTCGCCTGGAACCTGTTGAACCTGCGCGCCTTCCCCACGCTGGCCAGCGCGCGGCAACAGGTGCAGGTCTCGCGTCTCACCGAGACGCAGCAACGGCAGGAGCTGCTGCTTTCGGTCGCGGCCACGTACTACTCCGGGGTCAGCAATCGCGAGCTTGCGCGCGTTGCCCTCTCGCAGGCGCGCGCCACGCGGCAGCACGCGCTCGAAGCGCAGGCGCGCTACGAGGCCGGTCTGATCCAGCTCTCGGCCGCGCTTCGCGCGCGCATCGATTACCTGAGGGCGGATCAGGAAGTCCGCCGCGCGGAGTACGCGTACGCCTCGTCGAAGAGCCAGCTCGCGGCGCTGCTCGACCGGCACGACACCGCCTTCGAGATCGCCAGCCCGCCCGCGCCGCCGGAGCAGATCCGCGGCACGTTTCGCGAGCTGGTGGAGCGGGCCCTGCAGGAGCGTCCGGAGATCGCGGCCGCGCGGGCGAACGAGGAGATCGCCGCCCGGCTGAAGACGGACGCCTGGGCCCAGTTCGCGCCGACGCTGGCGCTCACGGGCACCGGCCGTTACAACGACCCGCCGACCAGCACGACCGGCGAGAAGGGGACCTGGGCGGTCGCGCTCTCGCTCACCCTGCCGCTCTACGACGGAGGATTCCGCTACGTGGCCTTGAAGGACGCGGACAGCCAGATGCGCCAGGCGCGCGCCCAGACCCGCTCGGAGACGGTGCGCGTCGAGGACGAGCTGCGGCGGGCGATGCTGGATCTCGACTCCGCGCGAGCGCTGCGCGACGAGGCGGAGCAGGCGGTGATCGTCTCCCGGGAGAACGAGCGGCTGATCCGCGCGCAGTTCACCGCGGGCACCGCGTCGCAGGTGGAGGTGAGCGACGCCGAGTCGGCGCTCTTCCAGAGCGAATCGACGGTGCTCCAGCAGCGTCTCGCGGTCCAGATCTCCAGCCTGCGGGTGGCGAAGGCGATCGGGGCCTTCGACGTCACGGGAGGGACAGAGTGATCGCCGACAGGCTGCTCGCATTCACCCTGCTGGGCGCCGGTTGGGTGCTCTGGCTGTTGCTCGCGCTCTCCGTGCTCTCGGTGGCGGTGATGGTCGAGCGCGGGATGTACTTCGGGAGCCGGCGGATGTCGAAG
>DASREU010000331.1:0-16975 GCA_035651935.1 Myxococcales bacterium
CGACGGCGAGCCGGTGCCGCTTCTGGCCATGTCGCAGGAGACGGGCGCGCAGCTCGTGGTCCAGAGCGCCGAGGGGATCAACGATCTGCGTCTCCTCGCCCGGATGCTGATGGAGAACCTCGCCACCGAATCGCGGGTCCACGTCGAGGACATCGAGCGCGTGCTCGCCCGCGGCGGCGAAGCGTACGGCTTTTCCTTCACCGTGGCCGACGAGGTGCGGGGCCGGGTCGCCGTGGTCCGGGCCGGCGACCACGTGGCGCTCGCGATCGCGAGCTGGCCGCTGGGCGCGCCGCCGGAGGTCGTCGACGACGTCGATGCGATGATCGGATCGCTGGGGCCGGTGCCGGGGGCCCTTCCTCCGGGCGTGTTCTGAGCCGCAGGGCGGCGCGCGAGAGCTGATCGTACAGCGGAACCAGGTCGCGGGGCAGGGCGCGGCGGTGCGCCGCGACGGTCGCCAAATCGCCGCGGGCGGCGGGGCCGGTGATCACGGAGTGCGGAGGGTCGCGCCGCAGCTTCTCCAGGGCGCGCAGCGACAGGGGCAACAGCGCCGCGCGCGCGTCGGGCTCGGGCAGCCCGGTCGCCTCGCGAAAGGCGCGCACCGCTTCCGAGAACAACGCCACCTGGGCGCCCGCCGCGAGCACCGCGGCGGCATGGTAGAGGGCGCGCGAGCCGTCGGTCCGCAGCGGCGTCATCCCCAGCCGGCGGCAGAGCTCCTCGAGATCGGTGACGGCGCTCTCGTCCGAGCCGGCGATCCCGGCCGCGAACCCGCGAAAGCCGAGGCCGTCGCCGCGGGTGAACGGCCGCAGCGGGTGGAGCGACCCCGTCCGCGCGCCCTTGCGCCGCGCCGACGCCAGCGGCTTGAGCCCGAGCGCGCCGGCGAGGTGCGCCACCAGCTGCGCGGGCCCGACCTCGAGTCGTTTACAGACGTGCGCGATCGCGGGATCCGAGACTGCCACCAGCACCAGGTCCACGTCGTGGAGCGGCGGGGGCTCGAGGCCGCTGCGCCGGTTCCAGGAGGCGAGCACCCGGACTCCGGCGGGCGGCAGCGCCGCCAGCAGCGCCTCGGCCACCGCGCCGCCGCCCAGCACTGCCGCGGTGCGGATCATGCGCGCCGGAACTCCACGCCGCCGTCGCGGGGACAGACGAGCAGGGTGTCGCCGCTCTGCACCCGGCCGGCGAGGATCTCGTCGGCGAGGGGCGACTCCACGAGCCGCTGGATCGCCTGGCGCATCGGCCGCGCCCCGAGCGCGGTCTGGTAGCCCCCGGCGGCGATCAGGTGATCGACGAGTCCCGGACCGGGACGGAAGGCGATGCGCCGCTCCTCGAAGAGCCTTTGCGAGCTCGCCGTGAGCAGCAGGGCGGCGATCTGCGCGACCTCCGCGGGGGTCAGCGGAGCGAACACCAGCTTCTCGTCGAGCCGGCCCCACAGCTCCGGAGGGAAGGCGGCGCGTGCCTGCGCCAGCGCGGCCACGGTCCGCGGGGACTCGGCTGCGGCGGGCGGCTGCGTGAGGTCCTCGGAGGGATCGACCTGCCGGGCGAAGCCGAGCGGCCGCGCCTCGCTGGCGAAGGCGCCAGCGCCGAGATTGCTGGTGAGGATCACCACCGCGGCGCTGAAATCGATGCGGCGCCCGCGGCCGTCGGTGAGCTGACCTTCCTCGAGGACCTGGAGGAGCAACTGGAGCACGGCGAGGTGGGCCTTCTCCGATTCGTCGAGCAGGACCACGCACGCGGGCCGGCGGCGCACGGCCTCGGTGAGCTGGCCGCCCTCTCCGTAGCCGACGTATCCGGGCGGCGCGCCCACCAGCCGCGCCGCGGTGTGCGGCTCCGCGTACTCGGAGAGATCGATGCGGACCAGCGCGCCGTCGAACAGCTCGGCTGCCAGCGCGCGCGCCAGCTCCGTCTTGCCGACGCCCGACGGGCCGCAGAAGAAGAGCGACGCCAGCGGACGCTGGGCGGAGAAGCCGGCGTAGTTGCGGCGCACCGCCCGCGCGACGGTGGCGATGTTCCGCTCGTGGCCGACGATGCGCCCGGCGAGGCGCTTCTCCAGGCTGAGGAAGCGCTCGCCGTCGGGCTGGAGCAGGCGCTCCTCGGGCAGCCCCGCCATCCGGGCCACGGCGCGGGCGACGTCCTCGCGGGACACCTCGGTGCGCCCTTCCCGGCGGGCGCGGGAGCCGGCCAGGTCGATGGCGGCGAACGCCTTGTCGGGGAGGAAGCGCTCGCGCACGTACCGGGCGCTCAGCTGCGCCGCCGCGTCCAGCGCGTCGGGCAAAAAGCGCACTTGATGATGCTGCTCGTACTGCGGCGCGGCGCCAAGGAGGATGCGCGCCGCGTCGGCGGGCGACGGCTCGCAGACCAGCACCGGCACGAACCGCCGCTCCAGCGCCGGGTCGCTCTGGATGTGCTTGCGGAATTCGTCGTGGGTGGTGGCTCCCACGCAGGGGAATTCGCCGCGCGCCAGGGCCGCTTTCAGCTCGTTGGCGGCATCCTGCGGCCCTTCGCCCGCGGCGCCCGCCCCGATCAGGAGGTGGACCTCGTCGATGAAGACCACCACCCGGCCCGCGGCGCGCCGCACCTCGTCCTTGACCCCGATCAGCCGCTCGCTGAAGGCGCCGCGCAGCTGCGTCCCGGCGACCAGACCCGGGACGTCGAGCTCGAGCAGGATCCGGTCGCCTTCCAGCATCCGGCCCGCAAGGCCCTCGACGATCGCCGTCTTTCCCACGCCCGGCTCCCCCACCAGGACCGGGTTGTTGGCGCGCCGCTTCCCGAGGATGTCGAGGACCTCTTCCGTCTCGCGCTCCCGGCCGAGAGCGGGGTCCAGCTTTCCCTCCGCGGCGAGCGCGGTCAGGTTGCGGGCCAGCGTCGAGAGCCACGGGTATTCGCGCGGATCGAGGTCCCACGCGCCCAAGGCGCGCCTCGGGGCCGGCTCGTCCATCACCCTGAGCTCAGGCTCCGGATCCGGCGGTAGCGTGGCGACCCGCGCGGGCGCTGCCGACGGAGCGGCTCGCGTCACCACGGCCGCGCGGGGTGTCGTTGCCGCCACCGCGAACTGCCGCCGCCGTGGGATTGCGCCGGTCAGATATCCCAGCGCCGTGGTGCGGAGCGAGGCGACCGGCGCAGCGGTCTTCTCCAGGAGCTGCGCGGCGACGCTTCGCGAAAGGCGGGTGAGCGCGACCAGCAGATGAAGCCCGCCGGCGCGAGGGTTCCCGCAGTCGACGGCGAGCTGCTGCGCCCGCTCGAGCGCTTCGTCGAATGACGCCGCCGGTTCAGGCGGCGCCGAGCCGCCGGCAGCGAGCTCCTCGAGCACCTTGTCCTCGTCGCAGCCCCGCTCCCGGAGGAGCGCGTCGGCGGGTCCCGGCACCGTCAACGTCGCCAGCAGCAGGTGGTGCGTCCCCGGCGGCTGTCCGACGTTCTTCGCGATGTCCCGGGCTTCGGCGGCGATCTGCGAAAGCTCTGCGTCGCTGGGCATTCCGCGCGCATCCTCGCTTACAGCGATCTTCTCACGCAAGCGGCAATGCATCGTCCGGCGCGGCATCCAGCCGCTGCACGAGCTCTGTCGCCGCCGCGAAGAGGTCGCCGTCCCGGCGCAAGCCCCTTCGCGCCGCTGCTCGACCTCGCCTCGCGCAACCGAATCGCCTACGCGCCCGGGCGGCGCGGCAGCGGATCAGGCGCGGCGAAGCCGACCAGCAGCTCGCCAGCGAGGGCGGGCCGCGGGGCCTTGCGAAGCACGTCGTTGCGCTGGCGCGCGTGCGGACGGCGGAGATCGAGCCGGGAACGAACGATCCCCCTGCCCGTGCGGTGCACGAACGTCACTGCGCTGCCGCGGACCTGGTCGACGATCCCCACGTGCGACAGCCCGCGCCGGTAGGTATCGCGGAAGAACACCAGGTCCCCGGGTTCCGGACGGCGCCGCAGCGCGCGGCGCGCCGTCGCAAGCCGGTGCAGGTGGCTGACGCCGTTCTCGCCCGCCCTGGGCGGCAACGCGGTCAGGTTGACCCCTTCGCGGCCGTAGATCTCACGGACGAAACCGGAGCAATCGTCCCTCGCCGTCCGCGAGAGCTGGCGGACCGAGCGGAGCCCTGCAGCGGCCTCGGCGCGATCCGCGAGCCGCGAGCCCAGCAGCGAGGCGAGCAGGAGGAACAGCATGCGGGCGGGAAGGTGCTCACCCGCCTTGCACCGTGGAATCCCCGGCGGCTCGCCCGGAGGACGTCCGGGCAAGCGAGCGACTACTTGCGCACCACCTTGCCCTTGGAGTCGAGCTTGTAGCCCGCGGGCAGCGCGGCCTCGACTTTGGGGGTGTAGCCCTTCACGTCCCAACCCGAGTCCGCGAGCAGCCCCGCCAGCGCCTCCCGGACACGGGCATTGCTGCTCTCGTGCGCCTTGAGGAAATGCTGGATGAGGGGTTCGCGGCCGATCGGATCCTGCTGCCTGGTGATCACCTCCGCCGCGGCGATCTGGACCTCGTCGTCCATGTCTTCGAGGAAAGGCAGCACCGCAGGCGCGATGTCGGGCGACTTGTGGTCCGCGAGCGCGTGCAGGAGGAGCACCTTCTTCTCCGGCACCCGGCTGTACTCCCCGCCGACCTTCCGGGCCACCTCGACCAGGAACTTCACCACCTCTGGCTCGGGAAGGAGCCCGTCGAGCGCGCGCAGAGGCCAGGAGATCTCGTCCCTGCCGGAGATGAACCGCTTGACCGGACCGAGGGCGACCTCCCCGGCCTGCGTGATCAGCGCCAGCACGCGCGCTTTCTCGTCATCGTCGGTGATCCCGGGATCGATCCGGAACGTGTACCGGGTGAGGAGCGCCTCGATCGCCGCCTCGGTCTTCAGTCCGCCCAGCTCCTCGATGGCGCCCTGCCGGTTCTCTTTCGGCCCGAATTTCTCGGAAGCCTTCTTCTGCAGGCGGCGCACCTTCGCTTCCGGTCCGCCCATCCCCAGCATGTCGAGCAATCCCATGGCGCCCTTCTACAGCACGACGTTCCTGCGCACGTCGAATTTGTAGAGCTTCTGCAGGGTGGCGGCCGCCTCGCGCGCCTGCGGCGAGTCCTCGGGAAGCACGATCTGCAGGACGACGAACAGGTCGCCGCGCGGCGCTCCCGTGGCTCCGCCCTTCAACGCCGGCAAGCCGCGGCCGCGCAGGCGGAGCTTGCGCCCGCTCTGCGAGCCGGGAGGAATCTTCAGCTTCACCTGACCTTCGAAGGTGGGCGCCGTCACCTCGGCTCCTGCCAGCGCCTCCTGCGGAGTGATCGGCAGATCCATCGACAGGTCCCGCCCCTGGACCCGGACGGCCGGATGCTCCCGGACGGTGATGCGCAGGTAGAGGTCGCCGGGCTCGCCCCCGCGGCGGCCGGGACCACCCTGGCCGGGCAGCCGCACGCGCGAGCCCGTCTCCACGCCGGGAGGGATGCGGACCTTGAGACGCGAGGTCCCGGACGGCCCGCTCTCCCGGGCGATCGAGATCTCGCGCTCGGCACCGAGGACCGCGTCGCGCAGATCGACCTCCAGCTCCGCCTCCACGTCATCGCCGGGAACCGGCTCCACGACGCCGCGGCGCGACCGGGTGGCCTGGCGGCGCCCGAACAGGTCCTCGAACATCGCCCCGAGGTCCTCGGGATCGAAGCCGGCGCCGCCGCCCTGGAACTTCTCGAACCCGCGGAAGCCCCCGCCGCCGAACCCTCCCGCCTGCGCCTGGCGCTGGAACTCGCGAGCCTTCTGCTCGTCGAAGCCGGGCCGGGTGGAGATCTCGCCGAACTCGTCGTAGAGCGAGCGCCGCTTCGGGTCGCCGAGGATCTCGAACGCGGAGGAGACCTCCTTGAACCGCTCCTCCGCCTTCTTGTCGCCCGGATTCATGTCCGGGTGGAGCTTCTTCGCCAGCTTCCGGTAGGCCTTCTTGATCTCGTCGGCCGACGCCGTCTTCGCCACGCCGAGGACGGAATACGGGTCTTTCATCACGGGGCGACCGTAACCACACGCGCGGGGGTGGTCAAATGGGACCCCTGTCCGGGGTCCGGACATGCGGTCCGGCGAATTGACGCGGCGGCTCCGGCATCTGTTACCATCCCGCCGTGAGAGCGATCCCCCTCATGCTGGCCGTCTGCAGCCTGCCCGTCCTCGCGGCGGACCGCCAGCTGCTCGACGAGGTGGTGGCGGTGGTCGAGGCGCACTCGATCACGCTCTCCGAAGTGACCGCGGAAACGCGCGTGCGGCTGGCCGAGTCGCAAGGGCCGGCGGCGGCGAGCATCACCCTCGACCGCCGGATCCTCGGCGCTTCGCTCCGCAAGACGATCGAGGAGAGGGTGGTGCTCTCCGAGATGCAGCGCCTCAAGCTCTTCGACGTCGACTCCGCGGAGGTGGAGGCGCTGGTGGCGCGCCTGCGCACGAAGTTTCCCTCCCGCGCCGACTACGACGCGTTCACCCGCTCGATCGAGCTGACCGATGACGAGATCGGCGCCATCCTGGCGCGCGAGATGCGCGTCGCGCGGTACCTGGACAACCGGCTGAACCTCGCCGCGCAGCTGCGCGAGAGCGAGCTCCTCGACGCGACCCGGGGGAAGAACCTCTCGGACGCGGAGCGGGAGCAGCTCCGCGAGCAGCTGGCGGCGGAAAAGTACCAGCGCCTTCTGCGCGAGCTGCTGGCCGACCTTCGCCGGCGCGCGTCGGTGCGGGTGCTCGATCCTCTCGACGGCGGCGGCACCGTGGCGGCGGAGCAGTAGCATGGCGGTGCGGCTGCGGCCCCGGCTCGAGATCCGGCGGATGACGGCCGCCGACCTCGAAGAGGTGATGGTGATCGAGCGCGCGGCGTTCCGTCACCCCTGGTCGCCGGAGCTGTTCCGCCGCGAGCTGGAGCACGACTGGAGCACCATCCTGATCGCGCTCGAGCCGCTCACCAGCGCCAGCGGACGGGGCACCGAGCGGATCGTCGGGTTCCTCATCTACTGGCTGGTGCACGACGAGGTGCACGTCCTCAACGTGGCGGTCGGACCCGAGCACCGCCGCCGTGGCGTGGCGCGGATGCTCATGGCGGAGACGGAGAAGCGCGCGCACCAGGCCGGAGCGTCTCTGATGACGCTGGAGGTGAGGCGCTCGAACCAGGGCGCGCTCGAGCTCTACCGGGAGTTCGACTACCGGGCGGTGGGGATCCGGCCGAACTACTACGTGGACGAAGGCGAGGACGCGATCGTGATGGTGAAGGAGCTGAAGCGCCCCCGGCAGGGGTGAGGCTACCTCCGCTTGCCCTCGCGCGAGCGGAGGACGGCGGCGACTTCTTCGAGCCCCATGCCGTGCGCGGCCAGCAGCACCAGCGCGTGATAGAGGAGGTCGGCGGCCTCGTGGGCGATCTCCTCCTTCTTCCCGCCCAGCGAGGCCACGACCAGCTCGGTCGCCTCTTCGCCCACCTTCTTGTGGCGCAACGATTCGTCGGCGAACAGCTTCGCGGTGTACGAGCCCGCGGGCGGGGCTTCGCGCCGCGAGCGAAGGACGCGCTCCAGCGCCGCGAGGGTCTCGCCGGGTGAAGGGGGCGCGTCGAGCAGCGGTTCCGAGGCCAGGAAGCAGGAGCGCGCCCCGGTGTGGCAGGCCGGGCCCGCGGGATCGACCCGGACGAGGATCGCATCCTGGTCGCAATCCAGCCGCACCGCGCGGACGGCCTGGCGGTTCCCGCTGGTCGCGCCTTTGACCCACAGCTCGCCGCGGCTGCGGCTCCAGAAGGTGGCGAGGCGCGTATCGAGGGTGCGCTGCAGGCTCTCCCGGTTCATCCAGGCGAGCATCAGCACCTCGCCGGACCGGGCGTCCTGCACGATCGCCGGAGCGAGTCCCTGCGCGTCCCATTTGACGTCGTCGGGAGTCATCGGCGCATCGGGAGCCCGCGCGCGGCGCAGGCCTCCTTGACCGCGGAGATGGTGAGGGTGCCGAAGTGGAAGACGGACGCAGCGAGCGCGGCGGCGGCCCCCGCCTCGAACGCGTCGGCGAAGTGCCCGGGCGTTCCCGCGCCTCCGCTGGCGATCACCGGGACGGGCACCGCGGCGGTGACCGCGCGCAGCATCTCCAGGGCGAAGCCGCGTCCGGTGCCGTCGTGGTCCATGGAGGTGAGGAGGATCTCGCCGGTTCCCCGATCGACGGCCTCCCGGGCCCATTCGATCAGATCGCGGCCGGTCGCCCGCGTCCCGCCGTGGGAACGGACCTCCCATCCGGGGCCGCGGGCGCGGGCGTCGATCGCCACCATCGCGCTCTGCGACCCGGCGAGCTTCGCCACTGCGGTGATCAGCGAGGGGTCGGCGATGGCGGCGGTGTTCATCGAGACCTTGTCCGCGCCGGCGCGGAGCAGCGCTTCCGCCTCCGCAACCGTCCGCACCCCGCCGCCCACCGCGAAGGGGATGTTCAGCTCCAGCGCGACCTGCTCGACGAGGCGGACGAGCGTGCCGCGCGCCTCGAGAGATGCGCTGATGTCGAGGAAGCAGAGCTCGTCCGCGCCCGCCGCGCCGTAGGCCCGCGCCTGCTCCACCGGATCGCCGGCGTCGCGCAGCTCCTGGAAGCGGACGCCCTTGACCACCCGGCCGCCCTTCACGTCGAGGCAGGGGATGATCCGGCGCGTCAGCATGCGCCCTCCAGCGCGGCCTGCGCCTCGCGGATGGTGAATCGCCGCTCGTACAACGCAGTGCCCGCGATGGCGCCACGGACGGTGGGCAGGCCGGCGTTGGCGAGAGCCCGCAGGTGCGAAAGCTCGCCGGCCCCGCCGGAGGCGATCAGGTGCGCCTCCGGCGCCGCCCGCGCCACCTCGCCGAGCAGCGCGAGGTCGAATCCCTCCAGCGTTCCGTCGCGCGCGACGGCGGTCACCACCAGCCAGCGCACCCCCTCGCGCGCGAGCTCCGCCGCGAACCCGGCGGCGGCGGGGCCCTTGGCCTCCGTCCATCCGCGCGTCGCGGCGCGTCCTTCCTTGACGTCGATTCCGCAGGCGATGCGCTCGGCGGAGAATCGCGCGACCGCGCTCCCGGCGAGCGCCGGCCGCTCCACCGCCGCGGTCCCGAGGATGGCGCGGGCCGCTCCCGCTTGCAGCGTCGCGTCCACGGCCGCGAGATCGCGGATGCCGCCGCCCACCTGCACCGGCGCGGGCGCCACCGCGTCTGCGATGCGCCGGATCAGCGGCAGCTGCCGCGCGCCGCCGAATGCCGCGTCGAGATCGACCACGTGCAGGGTCCGCGCGCCTTGTTCCACGAACGCGCGCGCCTGCGCCACGGGATCGTCGGCGTAGCGCTTCGCCGTCTCGCGGTCGCCCTTGTGCAGCCGGACCGCGCGGCCCTCGAGAAGGTCGATCGCGGGATAGAGCAGGGCCGTCATGCCGCCGTCTCCGGCAGGGCGAGGAACCGGCGGAGCAGGGCCTCACCGTCCGCGGCGCTCTTCTCCGGATGGTACTGGACGCCGAACAGCCTGCCGCGCCCCACCACGGCGGCGATCCGCACCTCGCCGTGCCGGACGATCGCCTGGGTGACGCCCGCAGGCGCGTCGCAGCGGTACGAATGCGCGAAGTAGGCCCACCCCGAAGGCTGCAACGGGCTGGAAGCGGTCGCCTCCAGCTTCTGCCAGCCGATGTGCGGAACGGCGACCGAGGAGGGCAGCCGCGTGACCCGCCCGGGGAGCAAGCCCAGCCCGGCTCTGGCGCCGTCCTCCTCTCCTTCCTCGAAGAGCAGCTGCATGCCGAGGCAGATCCCGAGGACGGGAACGCCGCGCGAGAGAGCGGCCTCCAGCGCGGGCTTGAAGGGGGCCGCCCGCTCCATGCCCAGCCCGAACGCCGCCACCCCCGGGAGGATGACGCGCGGCGCGCGCTCGAGCGCCGCCGGATCGGTGACCAGCGCGGGATCGCCGCCGGCCCGCCGCAGCGCCTGGACCACCGACCCGAGATTGCCCAGGCGCAGGTCGACGACGGCGACGTTCACAGCACTCCTTTGGTGCTGGGCACCGCCCCCGCGATCCGCGCGTCGATCGCCGCCGCCTGCCGCAGGGCCCGGGCAAACGACTTGAACACGGCCTCGGCGGCGTGGTGGAAGTCGCGGCCGGTGAGGAGGTCGATATGGATGTTGGCGCGCGCGTGATCGGCGATGGCCTTGAAGAAGCCCTCCAGCACGGAGACGTCCATGGCGCTGCGCGGCCCCTGGTCCACCGCGACGTTCCAGTGCAGGTACGAGCGGCCCGAGAGGTCGATCACGGTCCGCGCCAGCGCCTCGTCGAGCGGAAAGTAGAAGCAGCCGGCGCGGGCGATCCCCTTGCGATCGCCGAGCGCCTGGTCGATGGCGCCGCCGAGGGCGATGCCGGTGTCCTCCACGGTGTGGTGCTGGTCGATGTGCAGGTCGCCCTTGCAGCGGATCTGCGCGTCCAGCGCGCCGTGCTTCGCCAGCGTGTCCAGCATGTGATCGAAGAAGGGGATGCCGGTCGAGACCTGCGCGTCGCCGCGCCCGTCGAGGTCGATGGCGACCTCCAGCTCCGTCTCCTTCGTCTTCCGCGAGATCTTCCCGGTGCGGCTCATCCCTTCGCATCCCCTGTCTCGGCGAGCAGGCGCGACAGCACCTTGCTGGTGTCGCCGGCCGCTTCGACGTGAGCGTAGATGATCGGCGCGCCGGCGTCCTGCGCGGCCTGCGAGGCGGCCCGGTCGTCGGCGGTGTCGCCCACGAAGAGCACCTGCGACCCCGGCGGCGCCTTCCTCAGGACGGCATGGGTGAGCCAGAGCAGGCCCGCAGGGTCCGGCTTGCGCGGCCTCTGCCCGTCGGCCACCCAGCACAGGTCCGCGGAAACGTTCAGGCCGCAGAGACGCTGGGCGAGGCGCGTCTCGCCGGGGTTGCGCCCGGTGTAGAGCGCGACGGGGAACTTCGCGACGACGGCGGAGAGCAGGCGCGGATCGGGCAGCACCTCCTCGTTCTCCCACATCCCGCGCTCCGGCGCGTCCGGCAGCTCGTCCGTGGCCTCGAATCCGAACAGGTCGCGGCACATGGATCCGCCGTAGAGCGCGCCGCAGATGCGCGCGACGGTGCGGGCGTCGATCGGCACCGGGTGCGCCTGGTAGAGCGCGCTCACGCCCCGGCCGCCCGCCTGGGCGAGAAAGCTCGCCAGATCGGGCGCCTCGCCGCGCGCACGAAGATAGAGGAGCAGGGCGATGGCGCGCGCCATCTCCCAGTCGTCGTTGAAGCCGCCGCTGGCCTTGAACGCCGGGACTTCGCGGGCGCGATCGAAGGGCACTGCCCGCGCCGCGGCCTCTCCCACCAGGGGGGCGACGGCGCGGCGTGCGGCCTCCTCGGCGACGGCGTGGTAGCTCCCGCGCGCGTCGAGGAGGACGCCATCGATGTCGAGGATCAGGCCGCGGACGGCGGTCAGCGAGAAGCTCACGCGGGAAGCTCCGCCCGGATCGCTGCAAGGAAGGCATCGTTGGCGGCGGGTGCGCCGATGCTGACGCGCAGCGCCCGTTCCAGGCCCTTCGCGGAGGAGACGTTGCGGATCAGCACTCCGCGCCGGAAGAGAGCCGCGTGCAGCTCGTTCGCCGGCCGCTTGGTCTGCTCGAAAAGGATGAAGTTGGCGCCGGATGGATGGACGTCGATGCCCAGCTCGCGGAGCGCGCCGCCGATGCGCTCGCGCTCCGCGACGACCAGGCGCGCGCGCTCGGTCACCAGCTCCGGACGGGCGAGCAGGGCGCGCGCGATCAGCGCGGCGAATGCGCTCAGGTTGTACGGGAGCTGGACCTTGCGCAGCTCGGCGCAGAGCGCGGGCGATGCCAGCATGCAGCCGGCGCGCAGGCTGGCCGCCGCCAGCGCCTTGGAGAAGGTGCGGAAGAGCACCAGCCGCGGGGAGCGCGCGAGCAAGGGCGCGAAGTCCTGGCCGCAGAAGTCGCGATACGCCTCGTCGATCCCGAGCAGGCAAGGCACGGCGCGGGAGAGCAGGGAGGCGTCCTCGAAGGAGAGCGTCGTCCCCGTCGGATTGTTCGGCGACCCGAGGAGGACGAGCTTCGCATCCTCGGAGGCGCGGACCAGCTCCTCGAGAGGAAAGCGGAATTCGCCGGAGGGCGCGCGCAGCGGCACGGAGACGACGCGCGCGCCGAGCGCCTTCGCCTGCAGCGCGTAGAGCGAAAACGAGGGCTCCGCCACCACCACGGTGTCGCCCGGCTCGACGCAGGCGAAGAGCAGGAGCTGGAGCAGCTCGTTCGAGCCGTTCCCCACCAGGACGGCTTTGGGATCGAGGTCGTTCGCGCGCGCGAGATCGGCGGCGAGTCGCGAGCCGTCGTTGATGGGGTACTTCGACCAGTCCATCGCCTGCAGCTCTGCCGCGAGCTGCCGCTTGAGCTCCGGCGGCAGGTCGGAGGGGCTCTCGTTCAGGTGCAGGGCGACGGGAGCGGGATCGCGCGGCGGCCCGTAGGCGGCCAGCGGCCGGACGGTGCGGCGGACGAAGTCCTCCGGAGCGCGGCTCATTTGCGGCGCACCTCGAGCGCGCGGGCATGGCCATGCAGCCCTTCGGCGTGCGCGAGCGCTTCGACGCTTCGGGCATCCGCCGCGAGCTGGCGGGGCCCGTACTCGATCACGTTCTGGCGGCGGAGGAAGTCGGTGGCGCTCAGCGGAGAGGCGAAGCGCGCGGTCCCGCTGGTGGGCAGGGTGTGGTTGGGCCCGGCGAGATAGTCGCCGACCGGCACGGGGGCGTGGTGGCCGGCGAACACGGCGGCGGCGCGAGAAACCTTGGGTATGGCCGCCTGCGGATCCCGCAGCAGCAGCTCGAGGTGCTCCGGCGCCAGCTCGTCGGCGAAGGCGAGCGCGTCGTCGAGGTCCCGGGCGATCACCGCCGCGCCGTGGGCCGCCAGCGATTCGGCCGCGATCGGATTCGGGTGATCCTGAAGCTCGCGCCGCAGCGCATCGGCGGTGCGCTCGGCGAGGGCGGCGTCCGCGGTGATCAGGATGCTGAGCGCGAGGGGGTCGTGCTCGCCCTGGGCGATCAGATCCGCCGCGATCTGGGCGGGATCGGCGCTCGAATCGGCCACGATGGCGACCTCGGTCGGCCCTGCGAGCGAATCGATGCGCACCTCGCCGGCGAGCTGCTTCTTCGCCTCGGTCACCCAGGCATTGCCGGGTCCGACGATGACGTCCACCTGGGGGACGGACTCGGTGCCGAGGGCCAGGGCGGCGATCGCCTGTGCGCCGCCGGCGAGCAGCACCCGCGAAGCTCCGGCGATCCGGGCGGCCGCGGCCACCTCCGGGAGGATAGTGCCGTCACGGCGCGGCGGCGTGGCGACGATCACCTCCGGAACTCCGGCGAGACGGGCCACGGTGACCGTCATGATCACGGTGGAGGGATACGCGGCGCGGCCGCCCGGCACGTAGCAGGCCGCCCGGCGCAGGGGGATGGTGAGGCTGCGCAAGACGCCGCCGTCCTCCAGCTCCAGCGAGTACGACGGCGGAACCTGCGGTGCGTGGAAGGCGCGCACGCGGCGGTGCGCGAGCTCCAGCGCTTCGCGCACCGCTGTCGGGCACTGCGCCGCGAGCGCGTCCCAGCGGCCGCCGTCGAGGAAGAGCGACTCGAGCCGCGCGCCGTCGAATCGCTCGGTGAGGGCGCGGACGGCGACGTCGCCGCGCTCCCGAACGTCGGCGATGATGTCGGCCACGGCGGCCGGCACCTCGGGCGCCTTGCCGGCGCCGGCGCGCAGGCCCAACGCCGTCGCGCGGTCGGCTGCCTTCGAGAGGTGGAGGATGCGGATCATGCCAGCGCCTCCAGGAGCGGCAGCATCTCCTCGACCTTGAGCCGGTAGGCGGCGCGGTTCACCACCAGCCGGGCACTGATCTGGAGGAGCTCGTCGACGACCACCAGCCCGTTCTCGTCGAGCGTGCGCCCGCTCTCGACCAGGTCGACGATCGCGTCGGTCAGCCCGCTCACCGCGGCCAGCTCGACCGACCCGGAGAGGTGGACCAGGTCGACCGGTACGCCGCGGCGCGCGAACCATTGCGCGGTGAGCCGCGGGTACTTCGTCGCCACCCGCAGCGATCGCCCCAGCTCGGCGGTGACGCTCTTTCCGCTCGGCGCCGCGAGACAGAGACGGCAGCGCCCGAATCCGAAATCGATCGGCGTGAGCAGATCGGCGCCGGACTCCAGCACCTGGTCGAGGCCGCAGACGCCGAGGTCGGCGGCTCCGCGCTCCACGTACAAGGGAACGTCGGCGTCCTTGAGCACCACGAAGCGCGCTGCGGATCCCGCCGAGACGATCAGCTTGCGCGAGAAGCCCGGCTCCTCGTCGGGGACGACGCGGGCGCGGGCGAACTTCTCCAGCGCGGGCTTCTGCAGCCGCCCTTTGGGAAGCGCGATGGTCAGCATGCGAGCGGGACCAGGGCGTCGAGATCGAGGGAGAAGCCGACGGCGGGTCGCGGGTCGCCGAACCGCCCGAGGAGCGTGTCGTAGCGGCCGCCGCCGCCGACCGGCCGCGGCGAGCCGTGCGCGTAGAGGTTGAAGACGATCCCGGTGTAGTAGCCGAGCCCTCTCACCTCCCCGAGGTCCACCTCCAGCTCCGCCCCGAGGCTGCGCGCCGCCGCGAGCGCGGCGGTGATGCGGCGCAGCGCCTCGAGCGCCTCGGCGGAAGGGGCGAGCGCCTCGGCGCGCGACAACAGCTCGCGCGCTTCCGTCTGCGGACGGGGAGGGTGCGCCAACATGAGGATCGCCTCGCGCGCCTTGCCCGAGGGCACCTCGCGCTCGCAAAGGCCGCGCAGGGTGGGGAGGTCCTTGCGGTCGACGGCGTCGTTGAGCGATGCGGCGAGCCGCGGCGAGGCGCCGGCCGCGGTGGCGAGCGCGGAGAAGTAGCCGGTGCTGCCGAGCGAGATCCGGCCGCGGACGCCGAGCGCGTGGAGCGACGCGGCGGCGAGCGCGAGCACCTCCGCATCCGCCTCCGCACCCGAGGCCCCGACCAGCTCGCAACCGGCCTGCAGCCGCTCGTATACCGGGCCGCTGTCCGGCGCGACCCGGCGGACGATGCTGCCGCGGTAGTAGAGACGAAGGGGCGACATTCCGGCCAGCCGGGTAGCCGCGATCCGCGCCACCTGCGCGGTGAAGTCGGCGCGGAGCGCGATCAGCTTGCCGCTCCGATCCAGGGCGCGGAACGCCTCCGGTCCGAACACGTCGGCCGCCTCGATCGCCGGCGGAATCACCTCCGCGTAGCCCTTCGCCTCGAATTGCGCGCAGAGCGTCGCCTCGCACCGGCGCAGGCGGCGGGCCGCCTCGAAGAGGAGGTCCTGGGTTCCCGGAAGTGGCGTCGACGGTTCCACGAAGGGTCGATTGTCGACGGCGCGCGGTGAAGGCGCAAGGGCGCGTGTTACCCTGCGCCTTCGGTGTACCGCCTCGTCCGGCCGATTCTCTTCCTCCTGCGCCCCGAGACCGCTCACGGCCTGGCAGGCGCCCTGCTGCGCGGCAGGCGGGCCCCGGGCGGGATTCCGGGTGCGGATCCGCTGCTGCGGCAGACGGTGTTCGGGCTCGAGTTTCCCACCCCGCTCGGTCTGGCCGCCGGGATGGACAAGGGCGACGTGCTCGCCCCCGCGTGGTTCCGGATGGGGTTCGGCTGGGTGGAGATCGGGACCATCACCCCCCGCCCGCAGCCAGGAAACGAGCGGCCCCGCCTGTTCCGGCTGGTCCCGCAGCGGGCGATCGTCAACCGGATGGGGTTCAACAATCCCGGTGCGCAGGCGGTGGCGGAGCGGCTCCGCGCGCTCCCACAGCTCCCGGGTCCGATCTGCGTCAACCTCGGCCGGAACAAGACCACGCCGAACGAGCGCGCGGCCGAAGACTACGTCGAGGCGTTCCGGGCGCTCGCGCCGTACGCGCAGCTCGCGGCGATCAACGTCTCCAGCCCCAACACGCCGGGACTTCGCGCGCTCCAGTCGGAGCTCGCAGGATTGGTGGGGGCGGTGGCGAAGGCGCGCGATGCGCTGCCGCGGCGGATCCCGATCCTGGTGAAGCTGTCGCCGGACGAGCCCGACGATCGGCTGGTGGAGATGGCGCAGGCGGCGCAGGCGGCGGGTGCGGACGGGATCATCGCGACGAATACCACGCTCGATCGGGCTGCGGTGCGCGGCCATCCGCGCGCGGCGGAGCAGGGCGGGCTCTCCGGCGCGCCCTTGCGGGATCGCGCGCAGCACGTCTGCGGGCTGCTCTACCGGAACGTCTCCGTGCCCATCGTCGGCGTCGGCGGGATCTCCAGCCCGGAGGACGCGTACGCGCGCATCCGCGCGGGGGCGTCGCTGATCCAGATCTACACGGCGCTGGTGTACGAGGGCCCCGGCCTGCCCGGACGTATCTCCCGCGGCCTCGCCGCCCTCCTGCGCCGCGACGGTTTGACGCTGCCGGAGGCGATCGGGAGGGACGCCCGCGGTGCCAAAAGTGTGCCCGCCGCCATCGAGCGGGGCGGCAGGAGGCCCTCGTGAAGGATGCATTCGTGGTGATCGCCACGTTCTGGGGAGTGGTCCAGGCGAAGATGGCGAGCGAAGTGCTCGCGAGCGCAGGGATCGGCGTCCGCCTCGCGGACGACGGGATCGCCGCGGCGAATCCGTTCCTCGCCCCGGCCATCGGCGGCGTCCGGGTGCTCGTCGCCCCACAGGACGTCGAGCGAGCCAATGAGCTGCTCGAATTGCGCGGGTTGACCCCCGGCGGAGAGCCGCCGCCGGTGGACTTCGGCTCGCTCGAGGACGAGGCGATGCAGGCCGAGCCGGCAGACGAGAGCGTGGGGAAATTCCTCGAAGCGCAGAAGAAGCGTCGGTAGGTCTGGTCGCACGGGGCACCGTGTCCTTGCTCGACCTTTCAACTCGCCCCGGGGCGAGTTGATTGTGTCGCCGCCTCCCGTCGGCCTATCAGACGTGGTTCCGATGGCGGTGCTCGCAGACCGGCCATCGCCCAGGCTCTCAAGATGGCGTCGCGAATCCGATGCAGGGCGTCATCCTTCCCAGTACTCCAGCTCGAGAGTGCCCACACGAACGCGATCCCGGTTT
>DASREU010000332.1:0-8453 GCA_035651935.1 Myxococcales bacterium
TCGCCACCGCCTTCAACGACGCCGACAGCCTGCTGCTCACCGAGATCTACGCGGCCGGCGAGGACGCCATCCCCGGCGTGACCGGAGCGAGGCTGCACGAGGCGGTGCGGGCCTGCGGACACCGCGACGCCAGCTTCGCCGAGCGCGGCGAGCTGGCGAAGCGGCTGCGGGAGAAGGCGCGCGAGGGGGATCTGATCCTCACGCTCGGCGCCGGCGACATCACCCACGTCGCCGAAGAGCTGCTGGAGCTGCTCAAGTGACGGCCCTGATCGCCGACCTGCGCCGCGCCGCCCGCGGCGAGGTGGTGGAGCAGGCGCCGCTGGCTCCGCGCACCAGCGTCCGCGTCGGCGGGCCGGCCAGAGTGTGGGTGAAGCCGGGAGATCCCGGTGCGCTCGTCGAGGTGCTGGGGATCCTCTCGGCCTCTGGCATGCCCTGGTTCTCGCTGGGCGGCGGCGCCAACACCATCGTCGGCGATGCCGGCGTGAACGGCGCCGTGCTGCGTCTCGGCCAGGACTTCGCTTCCGAAGAGGTGGAAGAGGCCGGCGACCACGTCGTCCTCACGCTCGGCGCCGGCGCGCCGATCGCGCGCTTTCTCTCCCTCTCCCGGGAGCAGCGCTGCGTCGGCGTCGCCTGGGCCGCGGGCATCCCTGGCACCGTCGGCGGCCTGGTGGCGATGAACGCGGGGACGCCGGCCGGGTGCATGGCGGATCACCTGCTCGCGGCGGAGGTGGCGACGCCGTCGGGCTTGCGCTGGATCGAGGCGAAAGACCTGCACCTCGGCTACCGCCACTGCGAGCTTCCCCGCGGCTCGGTCCTCACGCGCGCGCGCTGCAGGGTCCGGCGCGGCTCGGAAGGGGAGCTCCTCGAGCAGCAGCGGCTGGCGAAGGCCGACGTCGACCGGCGGCGCGCCACGCAGCCGCTCACGCTCCCGAACTCCGGGTCCGTGTTCGTCAACCCGCCGGGCGATTTCGCGGGCCGTCTGATCGAGAAGGCCGGCCTGAAAGGGAAGACGGTCGGGGGCGCGCAGATCAGCGAGCGGCACGCCAACTTCATCGTCAACCTCGGCGGAGCGAAGGCGGCGGACGTGATCGAGCTGATCGTCGCCGCTCGCCGCGCCGTCCGGGCTGCCTCCGGCATCGAGCTCAAGCCCGAGGTGCGGCTGGTGGGCGACTTCGTCCCGCCGCTGCCGGCCGAGCTGGAACCGCACCACGTCCTTCCGCTGCTGCTGGGACAGGAAGCGCAAGCGTTCGAGATCTCCGATCCGGCGAAGTCCTGCCTGCGGGTGCAGCCATGACCTTCAAGGCGTTGCAGATGGCACAGGTGCGCAGGGCGGCGGCAGAGCGCGATCGCGCCGCCTGGAAGTCGGTGCTGGGCGCGGCGGTGCGGACGCTGGTCGCCGCCGCGGTCAGCGCCGGCCTCAGCCTCGGCGCGTGGGAAGGCTGGCAGTGGGCCACGGCGTCGGACACGTTCGCGGTGCGGGAGATCCGCTTCACCGGGCTGGTCCACGCCAGCGAGCTGGACCTCGTCCAGCGCAGCGGGCTGAAGCTGGGCGACAACCTCTTCCGCGCCGACCTCTCTCGCGCCGCGCGCGCCATCCAGGCCCATCCCTGGGTCTCTTCGGTGCGGCTCGACCGGAGGCTTCCCGGCGAAGTGGTGGCGAGCGTCGTCGAGCACCGGCCGGCGGCGCTGGTTCAGCTCGGAGCGATCTACGTCCTCGACGACCAGGGCCGCCTGTTCAAGCGGGCAGCGCCGGAAGACGCTCTGGACCTGCCCCTCCTCACCGGGCTTCCGCGAGAGGCCTGGGCGGAGCGCAAGCCGGAGGCGCAGCTTCGGCTGTTCAGCGCCCTGCACCTGCTCGACACCTGGCGGGCCGCGGGCTTCGCGATCGTAGCCGTCTCCGAGGTCCGCCTCGACGAGGACGGCGGGTTCACTCTCTTTGCGCACGACGGGACGGCCGTCCAGGAAGTGCGCCTTGGCTCGAGCGAGATCTCGCTGAAGCTGCAGCGGCTCGCGCAGGTGCGCGCGGCGTTGGCCCGCCGTGGCGAGCGCGCCGCGCGAATCGATCTGGACAACCCGGCGCGCCCCGATCAGGCCGCCGCCACCCTGGCCGACAAGAGGTAGCCGCGACCATGGCGCAGAAAAAAGGCGAGATCGTCGTCGGGTTGGACATCGGGACCACCAAGATCTGCTGCATCGTGGGCGAGGTCGGCCCCGACGGCATCGACGTGATCGGCATCGGCACCCATCCCTCGCGCGGGCTGCGCAAGGGCGTGGTGATCAACATCGAGGCCACCGTCGCCTCCATCCACAAGGCGGTCGAGGAAGCCGAGCTGATGGCCGGCGCGGAGATCAGCGCCGTCTACGCCGGGATCGCCGGCGGGCACATCCGCGGGTTCAACTCGCAGGGCGTGGTGGCGGTGAAGGACAAGGAAGTGCGGCAGGGCGATCTGGAGCGGGTGCTCGATGCGGCGCGGGCGATCAACATCCCGCAGGACCGCGAGATCCTCCACGTCCTCCCGCAGGAATACATCATCGACGAGCAGGACGGGATCCGCGAGCCGCTGGGCATGAGCGGCGTGCGGCTCGAGGCCAAGGTGCACATCGTCACCGCCGCCGTCTCCAGCGCGCAGAACATCATCAAGTGCTGCGGCCGCACCGGCCTCTCCGTCGTCGACATCGTGCTCGAGCCGCTGGCGTCGGCGGAAGCGGTGCTGGCGGAAGAGGAGAAGGAGCTGGGCGTCGCGCTGGTGGACATCGGCGGCGGCACCACGGATCTGGCCATCTTCTCCGGCGGCGCCATCCAGCACACCAGCGTCATCCCGCTGGGCGGCAATCATCTCACCAACGACATCGCCGTCGGGCTGCGCACCCCGATGGTGGAGGCGGAGAAGATCAAGGTGAAGTTCGGCAGCGCGCAGAGCGCAAGCCTGGACAAGGACGACACCATCGAGGTGCCGAGCGTGGGCGGGCGCGCGCCGCGGGTGCTGAACCGGCGGATCCTCTGCGAGATCATCGAGCCGCGGGTGGAGGAGCTGTTCCGCCTGGTGCAGCGCGAGATCCAGAAGGCGGGCCAGGAGGATCTGCTGGCCAGCGGCGCGGTGCTCACCGGAGGCTCCACCAACCTGCACGGCATGCCCGAGCTGGCGGAGGAAGTGCTGGGCCTTCCGGTGCGGCGCGGGCTCCCTCGCGGGATCGGCGGGCTGACGGACGTGGTGAAGAGCCCGCAGCACGCCACCGCGGTGGGGCTGCTGCTCTATGGCGCGAGGCAGGGCAAGGAGAACCGCGCTTACCTGGGGCAGGGCGACGGGGCATCGGTTCGGGAGCGATTTCTCAGCTGGGTCAAGGAGCTGTTCTAGATGCGAGGAGGGGTCATGGACGAGGCGACGAACGAGCTCGGCGCGAAGATCAAGGTGATCGGTGTCGGCGGCGGCGGGGGAAACGCGCTGAACACGATGATCCTCGCCGGCCTCACCGGCGTGGACTTCATCGCGGCGAACACCGACAGCCAGGCGCTGCAGCACAACCGCGCCGGGACGAAGATCCAGATCGGCGCGATGGTCACCAAGGGCCTGGGCGCCGGGGCGAACCCGGAGATCGGGCGGCAGGCGGCGCTGGAGGACCGGGAGAAGATCGCCGCCGCGCTGGAAGGCGCCGACATGGTCTTCGTCACCGCCGGAATGGGCGGCGGCACCGGCACGGGCGGCGCGCCGATCATCGCGGACATCGCGCGCAGCGTGGGCGCGCTGACGGTGGGCGTGGTCACCAAGCCCTTCATGTTCGAGGGCAAGCGGCGCCTGAAGCAGGCGGATCATGGCATCGCCGAGCTGAAGAACGCGGTGGACACGCTGATCACCATCCCCAACCAGCGCCTGCTCGCGGTCGCCGACGAGAAGACCACGCTCCTCGACACCTTCAAGAAGGCGGACGAGGTGCTGCTGAATGCGGTGCAGGGCATCTCCGACCTGATCACCATCCCGGGCCTGATCAACGTCGACTTCGCCGACGTGCGCACGATCATGAGCAACATGGGAGTCGCGTTGATGGGAACCGGCACCGCCGGCGGCGAGACGCGCGCGGTCGTGGCCGCGAAGATGGCGGTGGAGAGCCCGCTGCTCGAGGACGTGCAGATCGACGGCGCGACCGGCATCCTGATCAACATCACCGGAGGCGCGAACATGACGCTGGTGGAGGTGAACCAGGCGTGCTCGCTCATCCAGGAGGCCGCGCACGAGGACGCGAACATCATCTTCGGGAGCGTGATCGACGACGAGATGGGCGACCGGCTGAAGATCACCGTGATCGCCACCGGCTTCACCTCGCGCGACGCGCGCCGCATCGAGAGGATGGACGCGACGCGGCAGGTCCGCGGCCCGGCGCAGGGCTCGCTGGCGATGCCGCACGCGCCCGAGCCCGCTACGGCGGCGCGCCAGCCGGCGGCGCAGCGCACACCCGAGATCCGCCGTGCGGCCACGCCCGCGCCGGCCGCCGGAGCCGGGCCTGCGCGGGTGACTCCCGCGCCGCCCGCTCGTCCTGCCGGCGAGAAGCCGGTCCGGCACATCTCCTGGGAAGAGCTGCGGCAGATGACCGGAGCGTCGGAAGACGAGCTGGACATCCCCACCTTCTTGCGGAATGGGGAGTAACAACCGCAAGCGGCGGCGCCGGCTCAGGCTGATGCGCAGGCGATAGAAGGCGGAAGCCAGCCGCTCCCGCGCGCGGCATCGGCATGGGAGGATGTCGGTGCGGTCGGACTACTCGCGCCCGCGCCCGGAGAGGAACTCGCCGGTGCGCGCGGTCAGCTGGGCGGTGCGCGCGAGCTGCGAGTCGAGGTGGGCGAAGACTTCCTCGGCGCGGTGCTTGAGGGCGGCGTCGTCCCGCGCGCTCGGCTCGACCAGGCGGGCGAAGAGGTCGGCGGTGCGCAACAGCGTCTGGTGCGCGAGCAGCAGATCCCGGCCCGCCCGCGCGCCCTTCTGGGTGAAGATCAGGCCGCTGGCGAACAGGCGGGAGAGCGCGGCGCGGTTCTCGTCCATCGCGTCGCGCACCCGGCGCTCGGCCAGCTCCCGCCGCTTCTGCGCCCGCACGGAAGAGAGATCGACGACCAGCGCCGGGCCGCGGTGCGTCTTCCTCCGCTGGTGTCTTGCTCTCGCCGTGCGCATCGTCCCTCGCGTCGAACCGGAGACTAAGCCGGCGGTGAGAGCTTGGTCAACGCACCGCGCGCCGGTTTTTCTGGAGTAGACTGCGCGCCTTTCCCGGAGGGCTTGACGGCTTGTTCGAAAAGATCCTGATCGCCAACCGCGGCGAGATCGCCTGCCGGGTCGCGCGAGCCGCCCGGGGGCTCGGCGTCAAGACCGTCGCGGTGTATTCGGATGCGGACGCGGCCGCGCTGCACGTCCAGGCGTGCGACGAGGCGGTGCGGCTCGGACCTGCGCCGCCGCGCGAGAGCTACCTCGACGGCGCGAAGGTGATCGCGGCGGCACGCCAGACCGGCGCGCAGGCGATCCATCCCGGCTACGGCTTCCTCTCCGAGCAGGCGGAGTTCGCGCAGGCCTGCGCGGATGCCGGCCTGGTCTTCGTCGGCCCGCCCCCCGGCGCGATGCGGGCGATCAAGGACAAGGCGCAGGCCCGCGCGGTGATGCGCGCCGCGGGAGTGCCGGTGGTTCCCGGCTCCGAGGGTCACGTCGGCGAAGAGGTGGCGGCAAAGGCGTCGGCGGCTTCGGTCGGATATCCGCTGCTGGTGAAAGCGGCGGCGGGCGGCGGCGGAATCGGCATGCAGGTGGCGCGCGACGAGCCGGAGCTGCTCAAGGCGCTGCGCGCGTGCGCGGATCGGGCCCGGGCCTCGTTCGGGAAGGACTCCGTGTACCTCGAGCGGTACTTCGAGCAGCCGCGGCACGTCGAGGTGCAGATCCTCGGCGACGGGCATCTCACCCTCGCCGTCGGCGCGCGCGAGTGCTCGATCCAGCGGCGGCACCAGAAGATCATCGAGGAAGCGCCGCCTCCGGCGTTCGAGCTGCCGGCGCCGCGCCCGCGGCTGCTGCACAAGTTGCTCGATGCGGGGCTGCTGGCCGCGCGGACGGTGGGATACGCGAATGCCGGGACCTGCGAGTTCCTCCTCGTCGGCGACGAGATCTACTTCATCGAGCTGAACGCGCGCCTGCAGGTCGAGCACCCGATCACCGAGGCGACCACGGGGCTCGATCTCGTCCAGCTGCAGCTCCGCATCGCCGCGGGCGAGAAGCTGCCCGTCGGCCAGGACGACCTCGGCCCGCGGGGGCACGCCATCGAGTGCCGGATCAATGCCGAGGATCCGGTGAAGTTCTTCCCCTCGCCGGGTCCGGTGAAGCGGTTCGACACGCCGGTGCCCGCGGACGGCGCCTTTCACGACGGCATCCGCATCGATGCCGGCTACCGCGCCGGCGACACGGTGACGCCGTACTACGATTCGCTGCTGGCGAAGGTGATCTCGTTTGCCGCGACCCGCGCGCAGGCGATCGCGCGGATGCGGTCGGCGCTGGCGCAATTTGCCGTCGAAGGCGTGAAGACGAACATCCCCACCCATCTCAAGGCGCTGGCGAGCGATGCCTTTGCCAGAGGCGAGCTGGACACCCATTTCCTGGAGAGGCTCTGATGCCCGACGTCCCCGCGCACATCACCGGCACCGTGTGGAAGATCGAGAAGAAGGTCGGCGAGGAGGTGAAGGCTGGCGACGTGCTGGTGATCCTCGAGAGCATGAAGATGGAGATGCCGGTGGAGGCGCCCGAGGACGGCAAGATCGCGGAGATCCGCTGCAAGGAGACCCAGCCGGTCAACGAGGGCGACGTGCTGGTGGTGCTGAAGTAGCGATCAGACGCGCGCGAACAGCTCCGGCAGGCGGATCTTCAGCGCGTGGGCGATCTTGTACAGCGACGTCACGCTCGCGCTGCTCTCCGCCCGCTCGATCTGCGAGAGCAGCGAGACCGAGAGGCCGGTCCGCTTCGCGAGCTGCTTGAGCGTCAGCGCGCGCTTCTTGCGCAGATCGCGGATCGCCGTCCCGATGTTCCGGTGCAGCTCCTCTTCGGGCAGGAGCGAGAGCCCCTTCGCCGCCAGCGCCCGGTTCACCGCCCCGACCAGCTCGTCCTCGCGGACCGGCTTCTTCAGATAATCGACCACGCCGTACCGCAGGGCGCCCACCGCGGAGTCCAGCGTCGCGTACCCGGTCATGAGGATCACCGAGCAGTCGGTGTCGTGCCGCTTGATGATCTGCGCCACGTCGAGGCCCGAAAGATCCGGCATCTTCAGGTCCACGATCGCGAGGTGCACGTCGCTCTTGCGCAGCTCTTCCTCCACCTTGCGCGGATCGGTCAGGGTCGTGACCCGGTAACCTTCCTTCTTCAGGATGCGTTCGATCAGGTCGCAGGAGTCCTGATCGTCATCGACTACGAGAGTGCGGATATCCACCGGGTTGCCCCCTTGGGCGAGGGAATCTACAGGTTCAATGCTGTCATCGTCTACAATGGACTCGGTGTGACTGGCGCCCACATCTAGCGCCGCCGTGAATCGTAATCGTCGAGCACCTTCTGCAGTTGCGCGCGTTCGGCCGGGTTCGCGCAAAGCGGCAGATAAAGCCGGTAGTAATGGGCGCCCTCCTCGATGTTCCCCTGCCGGGTGAAGGCGATCCCCATGCTGCGGTACAGGCCTCCGAGGACCTGGGGCGACGGCTGCAGCGTCAGTGCTTTCTGGTACAGCGCCACGGCGCCCGAGAGATCCTGGGCGACCAGCTTCTGGTTTCCCTCGGCGAGCAGCTTTCGCGCCTCGCCGTCGCTTCCGCTCCGGACCGCGGGGCGGGAAGTGGCGACGCGGGCCGGCTTGCGCGTCGATCCGATCGACGCGGTCCGGATCGTCGGCGCGTTGCAGGCCTCGGCGAGCGAGCGCGCCTCCGCGTGCTGGGGATTCGCGGCCAGCGCGAGCTGTGCTTCGGTCAAGCAGCCCGCGTTGTCCTTCCCTCGCAGTTGCGCCGCGCTGGCCAGGTGGAGGTTGACGTAACCGGCCGTGATCGACTCGGCCCGCTCTCTCGCCCTCGCTCCGTACCAGGTCTGCATCCCCGCGAGAGCGCCGAGCAGCTTGCGCGCGTGCTCCCAATCCTGCGTCGCGACGGCGCCCTCCAGCTCGCGGTACACATCTTCGCTGCGCGCCTCCCGCTCCAGCGACTCGTAAGGCGCGAGATCCGCAGCGGTCGCCCCCGCCCGCTTCGCCGTCTCCAGCGTCGACACCGCCTCGGAGTACCGGTGCGCGGCCACCGAGTCGCCGAGCGCGCGCAGCGCGGCGATGCGCTCGGCTTCCGCCTGCCGGGTGAGCTCTGCGTCGCTGCGATACCGGAGGAAGAGGAAGGTCGCCGCGGAGAGCAGGGCGACGCTCCCCATCCCGATGCCGATCCAGACCGCGGTGCGCGCCCGTGGGGCAGGGTGCGGCGCCGCGACCAG